>NZ_CP152049.1:833333-1155000 GCF_038630985.1 Paenibacillus sp. FSL H8-0548 | reverse complement strand
CTTTGCGAAGCTTACTAAAGGGACTCGAGATATAGAGCGATGCAGTAGACTTTTTAGCTTTGCGCACATCCAGACTGCTGGAGCTAATTTTCCGCAAAGCATTTTGCAAGCCAAGAGAATTACGAGTCAGCTCTACCGCTGTAGCATCCGCCAAATACTCACGGTTTCTTGAAACTGCTAAATGGACGAACCTGGCTGCAAGCGGTGATAACAGAATAAAAATGAGTGCAACAATATAAAATGCTGGATGCGTTTTTTTATTGTCGTTCCTTCTTTGCGTAAATAACATCCTTGAGCCGATATCGGCTAAAATAGCCACGACGGATATTAAAGCAATCGAAATCGTCATTAGACGAATATCATAATTACGGATATGGGCAAGCTCATGGGCAGCAACCGCCTCGAGCTCCTCCCGATTCAGCTGCTCAAGCAAACCTGTTGTAAAAGCGACCGCGCCTTTCTCAGGCTTGATCCCTGTTGCAAAAGCGTTCGGAGAGGGATCGTTGATCACGTAAATTTTTGGCATCGGGATTCGGGCAGGTATACAAAGCTCCTCCACGATATGATAAAGCTGCTTATGAGTTTCTTCATTTGCAAGAACAGCCCCTGACATGCGAAGCACCTGCGAGCTTGCAGACATATAAGTAATCGGAACATAAACGAGCAATATTACCGCCGCTATGATCGCCCCGATCCATATATCCCCAAATCCCAAATAGCCAACTGCAATGCCCGCTCCAAGCACGATTACGCTAAAGAGCAGCACAAGCAGCACGGTTTTGCGTTTATTTTGTTCAATTTGCTTATAAAGCATAGCTTTCATCCTTTTCCTTGGGCGAGTATGAGCTTCCATATTAATTGGTTTCAGTAAGGAAGCTCATACTGCGTTTAGAATATAAGCCGAATATGATGCTCAGACCAGTAGAGGTTTCTATTCTTTTTTTAAAAGGTGATTTTCGGTACGATTTTCTCCGCTTCAGGGGTAACCAGCAGCTGCTCCTCTTTAAAGCTGAACATCCCGGCAATGATATTAGATGGAAATGACTCGCGCTTAATGTTGTATTCAGCAACTGTTTTATTGTACAGCTGACGGGAATACGCTACTTTGTTCTCAGAATTGGTTAATTCCTCCTGCAAGCTCATGAAGTTTTGATTGGCCTTCAAATCAGGATAAGCCTCACTAAGCGCAAAAATAGACTTCAATGCGCCTTGCAGCTGATTATCGGCTTCCATTCTCTCATTCGGCGTACCGCTGAGCATCTGATTACGAGCCTGAACGACCAGATTCAACGTTTCCTGCTCATGCTTGGCATAGCCCTTGACCGTTTCGAGCAGATTTGGAATCAAATCATGACGGCGCTTCAGCTGAACGTCAATCTGGCTCCATGCTTCCTTCACCCAGTTCCTCATCTTCACAAGCCCGTTATACGTTGCAATCACATAGATAACCAAAATAACGGCTATGACAATTCCAATAATCAATCCCATCGTTAGCACTCCATTCTTATTTCACATTTTTGGTTCAATTATCCTTCATTACGATTCGACCATCCTCATTCACAAATGCAAAGCCGCGCTCGATGGCACAGCTTATGCCGTTTCTAGCCGCTTTATCCAAAGCAGAGCCAGATCTTGCATAGCCAAGCTGCTTAACCGTTTGCTTTACTACATCCTCCTGCGGCAAGCTAATTTGGGTCAACAATACCGCTTTAATGACATTGGCCAGCTCTTCGGCAGGCAGCTCCTCTGCGCTTCGGCGATCTGTTTCGTTTGCAGCAATACGAAATCCGCTATATGCTTCAGGCTCTATATCTTCCGGCCATAGAAATAGCATGCCATCTGTATGTGTGCGCTGCAGGTTTAATTTTGCAAGAAGCTCCTCGAAATGACGCTCCAGCTTAGCCCCCATCCGCGATATTCCCCATGCTTGAAGAACACGCTTGATGAGAAGAGAACGGCTAATCGGCCCCTCCTCCTTAATAACTTGCTTCATTTGCTCCAAAATAAGCAGTGTATGTCCAGTATTGTAGAATGCCTCTGTAGAGAATGTTACCGGCTCCAGCGTTGAGCGTCTGTATACCGCTCCCCCGCTTAATATAGAAGAATCGTTTTCTTCCTCAATCGGATTCTGCGGAATGGCAACAAACATATGGGGCGAGGGCTTGGTCGTTTCTCTTCGGGCCGTGGCTGCTGATTGCTTCCGTGTTCCCGCATTTTCAATTGCCTTCTCAATCTTCCGCAGCTCCGCCTCTCTGTTCTCCCACCAGTCCGGAAGCCAAAGATGATGAAGACTCCAGCCAAGCTGCTCCAGCACCTGAATACGCAGGACGTCACGATCGCGAGCTGTCTTGGCATCCTTATACATTGGACCATCAAGTAATATACCGAGCTGATATTGACCGTGCTGCTTCGGATCTCGTATCCCCACATCAAGTCGATAGCCCGATGATCCGATATAAAGATCAACCTCGTAGCCTCGGCTAGTCAGCTCCTCTGCGAGCGCCCGATGTACATTAGGGATAACAAGCGTCTGTTTCGTCATTGCGGTAGTTGGCAATCCCTGCTTTCCTTTCTCCGCGTAATCAAGGAATGCCTTCAGGCCAATGACGCCTTCCGCGCTTGTACGGCTCGCGCTCAATTGATGAGCATGCAGCGTTGAGAATACCAGCATCTCTTGTCTTGCCCGCGAGACGGCGACATTAAGGCGCCGCCAGCCCCCCTTCCGATTCAGCGGTCCAAAGTTCAAGCTCACCTTGCCGGAGGCATCCGGACCATAACCGATAGAAAATAAAATAATGTCACGCTCATCACCTTGAACATTTTCTAAATTTTTGACAAAAATAGGCTCCGGAAGTTCTGGAAGCAGCAGCTCAAGCGATGGCTCCTTGCGCAGCGCTTCATCTAATAAGTCTTCGATAAGCGTCTGCTGCACGGAGCTGAAGGTAACGACTCCGATGCTCTGCTGGCGAAGGTCCTCATCCTTCAAGCGACGGACAATTTCAGCTACGACTGCATTGCCTTCGGCGCGGTTGTGCTTCGTTCGCCCACGGTCATAATACCCCTCTACCGGTCGCCATGAAACGCTAGAAACTGGTTCATCAGGTGAAGGGAAGGTCATTAGCTTGTTATCGTAATAATGAGCATTGCTGAATGCAATTAAGCTCTCATGGCGACTGCGATAATGCCAAGATAGATGCATTTGGTACATACCAAGCGCTAGGCAATCATCCAATATGCTCTCCATATCCTGAGCCATCTCGTTCTCCTCATCAAACTCCTCGCTTGATTTGGAGAAGAAGCTGGTCGGTGGAAGCTGCTTCGGATCTCCCACAATAACCGCTTGATGACCTCTTGCCAATGCGCCCACAGCTTCAGCCGTAGGTACCTGAGAGGCTTCATCAAATATGACCAAATCAAATTTAGGGCTCTTCGGGTCCAAATATTGAGCAACAGAAATCGGACTCATCAGCATACATGGCGTTAAGCGCGGCAGTAGGTTAGGGATATTGTCCAGCAGCTTGCGGATAGACATCGCTCTTCCTCCGCTTCGAATCGCCCGCTGCAAAATACCTGCTTCCGAGCTTTGAGCAGCCTCCTGCGACATTTGCGGTACTCTCGCTGAGAGCCTTGCCGCAATTTCCTGACGAGTAAGCTGTTCAAACCGCCGATCAGTCTCACGAAACCGATTTATTTTTTCTTCGAAAAGTGTACCAGAAAATGAACCTAGCAGCTCCTCTTGGTCAAAAATATAGCTGGCGCAGCTTTTATACAGCCCTCGTTCATATACAAGCATGAGCTCCGTATCGGGCATTTGCCCTGCTTCATGTGCAATAAGCAAAGCACTAAGACCAGCTTCCGCTGCTTGCTCCCGTATTCGGCGCCATGCGCACCAGTCGCGCAGCTCATGAAGATGAGCTTGCCAGCCTTCTGCTCGCAGCCGCATAAAGCCATACCAGCTCGAGTCACCTGCCTCAGCTGCAAGCTCATCTAGCTCCAAATGCAGCAGCTCGCTCAGCCGCTGTTCGCAGCCTTCTGCTTGGCTAAATAGCGAAGCCGCCTGACTGAATATCACGTTATGCTGAGCGAAAGCATGACGTCCCCCTTCTAATAAAGCAGCTATTCGTTCTTTTGTTTGCATCGCAGCATGCAGGTCCCCATGCCATTCCACTAAGCAGCTATGAAGAGAGCTTGCCCAGTCTGCAGCCTCTGAAATTGCTTGCCAATTGGCTTGCCCCTCATTCCAAAGCTCAGAGCCAAGCAGCTCTTTAGCACCATCAGCCTCTGATGCCAGCTTCTTCTCTTCCTCTTGCCACTGCACGATTCGAGATAAATGCTCCCTGGCTTGCTCCTTCTGAATGATTCGGCTAGGAGCCGCCATCGCTTTTAACTGTTTCACAATCCGCTTCTGCATAAGCAGCTTAGGCAGAAGCCACTTCAGCTCTGCTTTGGCCCATTCAGAGAGCAGCATGGGCGCATCCAGCTGAACAGCCTCTGGTGTGAAATGCTCGACAACGATTTGCCTAATCTGATCTCTTCGCTCACCTTGCTGGCTGAGCCTTCTCAGACGACCGACTGTCTGCTCTGCGTCAGCTCCTTGAAGCAAGGCAGGCAATACATCGGGAACGCTAAGCATCAGCCCAATGAGCTTCGCCAGCGTTTGGACCTTTGCATAACGAAGCGGCATGTGCGATAGCTGCAATATGCTCATCATCTTCTGCAAGGCATCCTCAACTGAGTTCATTACGCCGCCATACCCGAGCAAAGCTTGCTCTACATCCGACTTTAAGCTTTGCGTAAATAAGGTCACACGCGCATCACGCCATATATGTCCTGCTAGGCCGCCGCATTGCAGACTAGCAGCTAACAACTGCGCAACCAAGTCTCGCCACACGGTTATTTTTTCAGGTGTTAATGCTCCGATATCCGCCTGATCAAAGACGACGATATCTGGTCCAGTGCCCGTCTGCTCATAACCAGCAATAGCTTCAAATAAAGAAAAGCCAAAAGACTGCTTGCGATGCAGCGCTGATATATAGCCGTTTAGCTCGCCTCGTAGGTTAGCCAAGCGATCAGCCTCTTTGCTCCATTGCTCTGGAGGCATAACACGAGGGGCGTCTATAGCCGCGCCTAACTGATCCAACACAGCACGTTTCGTGCTTTTATTGGAGTGAAGCTCCAAGCAAAATGACCCCAAGCCGATATTCTCCAATCGTTTCTGTACGACGGATAAGGCGGCCATCTTCTCTGCTACGAACAGCACTCGCTTGCCGCTCGCCAATGCATTCGCGATCATATTCGTAATCGTCTGCGATTTGCCGGTTCCGGGCGGTCCGTGCAGAACAAAGCTTTGACCAGCGGCGGCAGCCCGAATCGCAGATAGCTGCGAGGAATCCGTACTAATCGGCACCAGCTGTTCACCGGGATGCTGCTCATCAAGCGGGGTCGTGCTAACTTCTTCCTGCTGCTGCCATTGCAGCTGATTCGCCATCAAGCTTGCCACAATTTTATTTTGCGCCAGCTCATTTGAACGCGTACGAATATCATTCCACATCACAAATTGGCCAAAAGAAAACAACCCCAAATAAGCGGATTCCTCCACATCCCACCTTGGCACTTGCAGCATCGCATGTCTTATGACATTGAATATTTGCTTCAAATCGACGCCCTTGTCATCACGCGGAAGTGTATCGAGGCCGCCAATCGCTATGCCAAAATCCTGACGCAGCATTTCGAGCAGCGTAATATTGATTTGCGGCTCCTCGTCCAGTCCGCGAACGATATACCCACTTCGTGACAGCTTCTTTATAATTTGAACCGGTATTAGCACAAGCGGCGCGTATCTCGGCAGCTCGCTTGCTGGCGACTCATACCATTTCAGTACGCCGAGTGCCAAATAAAGTGTGTTGGCCCCATTCTCCTCTAATGAAAGACGAGCAGAACGATAGAGATGCACCACCCTTTTCTCCAGCTCATTATCTTTCAAATCTACCCTCAGCCGCTTGCGATTAAATTCTTCACGCAGCAGCTGCTCCATGGGATGGTTGCTGCGAATGCTTTGAAATAAACTAATGCTGCGCAAATCATCCTGCCAATCGCTCGGCCTCGGCAACATTTCGAACTCTCCGCGCTCAGCAAGCTCATCCTCAAGCTCACCTAGCTGCGTCGTCATAATCTGAATGCTTGATTTCGTTAATTTGAAATTAATAAGCGTATTTCGCAGTGACAAATCCAGCAGACGACGTTCCCATTGCTTCTGCCTGCTAATCGGAATTGTATCTACCTCTATCGGCTTCTCCAGTACGTCCATGAGTTCAGGAGCCAGATGCTCATGTTCACTCTTTACCGGTTCTGCTTCGAGCTCCCATCCGCCGGACTTTTCCGTGCGAAGCGGCAGTGGGCGAATCCCGCCTGCGCGAGCTCGCTTAACATCGACGATACAATCAAACTTATCCGGATCATGCAAATGCTGATTAGCGCGGGCGGAGGCCTCATCAAATCGTGCCGTTTGCCCCTCATTCAGATAGGTAGCTTCTATCAAACAGATTTCATTAATACCCGGTGCAATTCTTTTGGTAAGCAGCGATATATCGTCCTGTACACTCTCAGAGAAGGTTTCTTCGATCAGCCATACCCCGACAAATGCATGACCTTCCGTGAAAATAAGCAAAGGATGCAAACCAACCGCCTCCAAGCAGGCAGCATAAAGCAGTGTTAAATCCAAGCAATTGCCTAGGCGATACGCGAAGATCGTATCCAACAGCCGAACACGCTGCCCGATTTGTTCAAAGCTCGGCGGAGCAACACAATAAGCAATGGCTTTGCTTTGAATGACACTATAAATAGCAGCCGCCTGAAGGCGAGCACGATTAGGGTCCTTGCTCTGGTAAGCACTAAAGGTCGGGCTGCCATTCCATTTCCCTAATGTACTAGCTGCCTCTCGCACTACCTGCAGCACCTGCGAATGATTAGGCGTCACAAACGACGCAGCCATCTCTGGCAATATGGCAAGGCCGCTCCATTCATCAAAAGCAAGAATCGTAATCGAAGCCCGCTCCTCGAAGCAAGACTTCTCATTTTGAATAACCGAAAGGGTAAGAAGTCCAGTCACACGCTCGGATAAACCCGCTAGGTAAGAGCCTAAAAGCTGCACATGCATAACACCCAAATCAATCGATTGCCCTGCGGGCAACACATCCAGCACCTTAGTCCACTCATATGCATATGCCGGTTCTGCCGACAGCTTGACCGTAACGAGGCGAATATCCTCCTCTGTCACATTGGTCAACACGATTTTCCTAACGATAGGGACATGATTTTGCTGCATCGCATAATTAATGACTTTGCTATATTCCCATTCGCAGCGAACGCTCTGATTCAACACATAAGCCTCCCAACCCTTTAGTAGCTTTCTAAGCTCTATCACGACCAAATAGGTAACTAACTTCTAATTTTATATTGATTCTATAATAGCATTTTATTTCCAATAATTAAGCAAATATCGACTTTTTATCACAAAAAACTCATCCTTCTTGTTGTATAATGGATGAAATAAGGAGGCAGTCATCTTGGAAGTGGAATACAGCTTACAAAAGGAAGAAAACCTAACCTTCAAACAAGGCGTTCAAGATTGCATTCCTACGCTGCTAGGCTATATCGGTATCGGATTGGCCGCTGGCGTTGTCGGCAATTCAGCTCATTTAAGCATTTTGGAAATTGGACTACTCTCGGCTTTAGTCTATGCGGGCGCCTCTCAATTTATCATTTGTGCCATGCTAGTTGCTATGAGTCCTCCTTCAGCCATTATTGCAACAACGTTTCTCGTTAACTTACGTCACTTCCTGATGAGTGCAGCGCTCTCCCCTCACTTTACGCGCTACTCACTGCTGAAAAATATAGGAATAGGAGCCCTCCTGACCGATGAATCCTTTGGAGTTACATCACTGCGAGTTTCCAAGGGACTCGCGATTAACGATCGGTGGATAAATGGGTTGAACGTTACCGCTTATGTTACGTGGATCGCTTCCTGCCTAGCAGGCGGCTGGATGGGCAGCTGGATAGGGAACCCGGAGGCGTTTGGACTAGACTTTGCATTAACCGCAATGTTCGTGGCGCTGCTCGTTCTGCAAATGATCGCTCTGCCAGCATCCAAGCTGAGACATTATCTTGTACTCATTGCCTATACGGTTTTAGCTATGTACATCCTATCGTCCTTCTTTTCTATTTATGCTGCAGTCCTTCTTTCCACTGTCATTTGTGCTGCGATCGGGGTGGTGAGCGAAAAGTGACGGTCGATCTCCATCTGCTTCTTATTATCGCAGGCTGTGCAATCGTAACGTTCATCCCACGCACCCTCCCGTTTGCTGTTATTCGAAAGCTCAAGCTGCCAGCCCCCATTGTCAAATGGCTCTCCTATATTCCGGTATGCCTGCTAACCGCACTTATCGTTCAAGGAGCTATTCGTCCAACTGCTTCGATACCGGCGATCAACTGGCTTCATTTAATGATCCTCGTGCCCACACTGCTGACGGCTCTAAAAACAAAAAGCTTGCTGCTCACGGTTGTCGCAGGCATTTTGACCGCTGCTTTGGTTAGGTGGATTTTCTGACGAGGTTCGTCTGTTAGGGTGTGAGTGTTATTACTGCAAACAAAAAAGCGTGTGTGGTGAGCAGCGGCTTTCCACATACGCTTTAAGTTTCCCGTACTCTTTGGAGCTTCACATTACCTAAAACAGCTCCACCTGCGTCACATCGCCCAGACGTTCCATCGATAATGGCGCGTGGTCGCGGAAGTAGGCTTGATTAATCGTCTTTTCCTTCGTCATAATTTGCTTGTCCGCACCCGCTGCATGGCGCAGCCTGCAGCTAAAGACGATGGGGAAATAATCCTGAAGAAACTTTCCTGTCGCATGCGCAGTCAATGCAATCATTTGAAATCCTAACTGCTCTGCAATAAAGAAAACCGGACTGAGTACATGATCACTTGATGCCTTGCCAAAGGGGTTGTCTAAAATTACTGCACGGTGACGCTTCATTCCTGTTTGAATATGCTGCCGCTTCTCAGCCGTATAATTAAGCAGCCCGAGGAATAAAGTCATATTCTTGCTCCACTTCTCACCGCCGGACCAATTGTTTGATTGCTCCCATGAGTAGGCAGCTCTAGTGAGCGTATTCTCATTCGTTACCTTGCGACAAGTTACCTTCATCGCTTTATCCTTAAGAATAACCTGAAGCAGCTGCTTTGTATCCAGCCATTTCGCCAAATCCTTTTTGACTGCAGCATCTTGTGCCTGTCCTTGCTCGTTCTTATATTTCTCATGCTCAAGCTGTGTTGTAATCCAGTCCAAATACTGCCGAATCGCGCCTTTTCCGTCTTGCTCCTCCCAATCGGGAATCGTGAACGTATAAATCGGCTTCCACTCGTTATCCGTTTTGACCCGTGTCTTATTCGGAATATCTTTAAGCTCCGCGGCAACCTGCTTCAAATGGGCATGGACATGGACGATATATTGCTCCAGCTGCTGATTATCCGTCCGCATCGTTTCCTCGGCAATATGATTGGCGTTATGAATTCGTTTCTGCATCGTTTCATGGAATGTAAGTATCTGCCCATAGGACGCCGCCTGTTCAACACCCTGTTCAGCCATTTCCCGAAGCTTCACATTATGAATATATCTGCGGCAAAAGCTTTTAAAACGATCACGCGCTTTAGCTAGCCGTTTCTCCTCTTCCTCTACTGCTTGATAGCAGATAGAGAGCTGCTCCAGCATCGCATGAACGATAGCGACTGGATTATAGCCGAAATTTGTAGTTGCTTCCGCTGGGAGATCCGCTGCCACAATGTGCGGATTTTCAAATCCATGCAGCAGCTTATACGGCCTTAGCTCATTTATCGCTTTCTGGATTTTCTCAAGCTGTGAATGAAGCAGCTTGCTTAGCCGATCAAGATCGCGCTTCTCTGTCGCTAAGAGGCTATCCTCTTCCTCCAGCCGCGACCCTATTGACGATAAGCTTTCGTGAAAGAGCAGCGGCTGTTCATCCTTATGCTCACGAGCATACATCACCAGCAGCAGCTTAACCTTCTCATCCTGACGAGTAAGCTTCTGATCAGCTTGCTTATATTCAGCAGTCAAGCGGTTTTGCTTCTCCTTGAGCTGCTGTAGATCTACGAGCAGTTCCTTCATTCGTTCTGTTCCGTTTAACGGAAAAAGCATATTAAGCAGCAAACCCGCATGCTCAGATTGCAGCCGCGTCATCTCATCGTCCAGCGTATTTTTTTTGGCCTTGGCAGCATCACGTTTCGTTTCCAGCTCGCTTCGACTCTTCGTTATTTGCATTCTGCGTTGAAACAGCCGAATACGCTGCTCCTTCAACCGTTCGATGTGCAGATCAGTTGCAAGCGGAAGGAAACCGCGAACTTCAGAGTATACATCCTGTGCCCGCAGCACCAGCAATTCATTCTCGGCCTGTTGCAGCTCCCGTTCAAGGACTGACAGCTGCTCCTGCAGCGCATTATAGTCTCGTTTCTGTAATGCTGCTCTTCTGTTAATCGCAGCAGCTTGCTCCTTGATGCTTGCAAGCTGCTTCTGCAGCTCAACGATCTCTTTCCCCAGCTTCATATACTTCTGAGCTTGAGAGAGCCAGTGGCTAAGCTGATGATGCTCATCCTTCTGCGTTTCGATTCTTTTGGCGTTCTGAGCGTGCGCAGCCTCATCCTGTTCGAGCAGCGACCGAAGCTGCTCCAACTCACGCTCATGCTGACGCAGTCGTTCCTTCCCCAAGACGATAAGCTTCTCAAGCTGCTGCAGCTGATCAAAGGGATACTCCTTAATGAAACGCGAGAATAGCTTACCCGCATCCTGCCAACTCGTCAGCTCTTCCTCCTGCAAGATTCGCGCCTGCCTTGAACGTTCCGCCGTTTCCAGCGCCTCATGCTGCCATTGCTGGAACGAGGCTCTCTCTGCGTTGCTCGCCCAATGCGCAGGCTCCACCCATTGCTGTTCTAGATCCGACTCCTCGCCCTTGGCAAATGCAGCAGCCTCGTCCGTAGAAAGAATCCGAATCGGATATTGAAGCTGCATGGAATAAGCGGACAGCCTTTTGCTCAGCTCAGACTTATCCGCTTCCAGCGTAATAAGCGTAAGCGCCCATAGCGATGAAACCGATTCTTCACTTGATAACGGCATATTTTCCAAATATTCAATGCCCGTCATAAGCACTGTAAACTGATTAGACCACTTTTGGATGACACTTGCTATAAATGAATCTGCAAAAAAACGATCCTGCCCCGCATAATCATCTACAAAACGAAAGGTTAAGCGCTCCTGCTGCAATAGCCGCTCCTTATCGCCTAACAGACGCTCAGCTTCCTCCTCCAGCTGACGCTCAATCGAGTCTTGTCGATCATAGACCGTTTGAAGTTTCTCCCAGGACGGACGCAGCCTGCTTAATTCAACTAGCACCGCTTGCTGAGCTTGCTGCTGTGCAGCCAAATCTGCCTCATGACCACTAAGGCTCTCAACCTCATGGCGTATCGCCGATTGAATTTGGGCCGTATGCTCCTGCAGCTCTGCTCTACGCTTAACTATTTCTCTGTTTTTTTGCTCAAGTGAAACATTGCTGTCATCAAGCTCCTGCTGCCTGACAATCCACAAGACCAGCTTGTCCTCTACCTTCTCCATCGCTGGATTGGCCAAGATTTCTTTGCTAATCTCATTTCGCCGCTGCTCCAAGGCACTCTCGCTCGTTCTCAGCTCAAGACTCTGGTCCTCACAAGCACGCAGCTCCTTACCCAGCTCCGCTACGCGCTGCTCCTCCAGAGCCAGCCTTTCGAGCCGCGCATTTATGTCCTGCTCTAAAAGAAGCTTTTCCGCTTCCCATCTATTCTCTAAAGAATCAAGCAAATACCGCAGCTGCCCGTTATTGCTTTCCCAAGCTTCGTCCAGCTCACGCTCATCCTCTGACTGCCCTAGCTCGCTAAGCTGCTGCTCCGCGGAGTGCTCCTGCTCCCTTGCTTCTGTTCTCTGCTTCTTATATTCGGCATAACGAAGAGAATAGTATTGCCGCTCCGCATTCTGCCTCTGTTCATCCACAAGCTGCTTATCATCGTCTACCAATTGAGCCATTTGCTGGCTAGCCTCCAGCTCCTGCCGCTCCCGTGCAATTTCTAGAGAATCCTTTTGCCGCTGTAATTGTGCTCTGCGATGATTCCATTGCAACTGCTGATCCTCAAGCTGTGTTAGCAAGCGACCCTGGGCATCCTCCTGTTCCTGAGCAGCACGCCAGTAGCCTTTAGCCTCACTCTGCTGCTCTCCATATATGATTTGCTTCGCATTCACCTTCTCATAGGCGGTCACGTAGGTATTAAGCTCAACCAAAATACGCTCGTTCTCTTCTACCTCCTCCTTAAGCTCCTTATATCGCTTGAAGATCTTGCGATGCGATTCAAATGCTTCCGCAAACTTGCCGTCCGCATAACCGGACATTGAATCCTCCACAACGGGAATGAGCAGCCGATCAAATAGAAGCGTTGTCGTCTTGCATTCATCGAAGAAATGCTCGATTCCGCCTTCCGTTTGATTGATTTTGGCTATCCAATCCCATTCTGCGGCAATGATATGCAGCTGCTCCTCCAAATATTTGTGATAGCTCTTAATCGTCGGAAACAGATGAGCGTTCATTCGTTTAGCTGTCATGGACTGATAATAGTCCTGTATTTCACCTTTTTCCGAAGGACGCGACTTGCCCTGCACTTTTTTGACAAACGGAATTTCATCGATACCATCCGCATCATGCGCAGCATAATCATACACATAACGAAGCGAGTCCAGACCAGTCCCCGTCAAAAACAGCGTGACGCAGGTGACCGCATATCTTCTAGGCCGCTCATTCAAAATCCACTCAATCGCCACATGCGCCGGACCATTTTCAAGAGAAAAAGTTTCCTTAAGCTTTCGCCCTGCCAGATCGCTATGCGGCAGTACTGCTTGGAGCGCAGTTTGAATAAATACCGTTTTACCGCCGCCGTTCTCCAGCAATATGGCTCCGTTATGACCGTCGAATTGAAAAACCTCGTCATTATATCGCTTATTTCCATCCTCATAAACGACATTCGTAAAACGAATTTTAGAGATTGCCGGCATGGCCTGCTTCCTCCTTCCTGCTATGCTCAAACTGATAAAGAAACTCTAATACCCCTCGGTTATATTCCAGCTCCATAAAATACCGCTGCACAACGATCTTGGATTTTTCTGTTAAAACCAGCTCCTGGTTTCCGATATCCTGAACTAGCTCCTGCGCAATCATAAACCGCTTTACCGTATCAATAAAGCTTACTCGGCTAATTGTATTTCCGCTCTGACGCTGCGCCGTTTCTTTCACATCATCCATCGCTTCCCACTTCTCAATGATTGAGGTCCAGTGGTAGGAGAACTCCTTCTCCATCGCCTTTAACTCCTCTTCAGAGTGCTCGGCAAGCATAACGATTCGCTCATTAACGAGTTCCGTCCACTCATCAAGCCGCAGGAAGCTGCGGGTCGGCTCAAGTGTCTGATAACTGTCATAGAAAGCACCGATAAGTACAATGATGCACACATACATTAAATAAAGATCCGCATTCACTGCATTCGTTCGCATGTAATTTTTTTTAATATAATCATTGCTCACATGGAATGGCGATAGCCGCGTCTCCGGAATCATATAGAGCTGTTCGCCTGCCACTACCGTCACACAATCCACCTCGCGCGCAAATTGATCCACAAGTCCCCGCAACGCATCATCTGCTACATATTCTTGTAAAAGCTCTTTCCCCGCATAAGTATCGCGTGCTAACTGCACATACATACGGAACGCCTTCATCACTACATTATGATCAATCGCCATAACCGTCCTCCTCCCATGACATCCACATGTTTTGGATCGTGAATCTCTCATTTACTTTAAAGAGTGATTTCGCCTCTCGAACATACAGTGTCCGCTGGCCGAGCTGACTAATCACAGACTCCAGCCACTGGCTCTTGTCCATATCCTCTGCATGCTGATTAACAGACTGAAGCGGACTTCGCTGATGCAGCAGCAGCCAAAAATCATAAAAGGAGCGCTTCGCAAGCAGCTTTTCCTGCCCAAGCTCCTTCACATGCTCGATCAAGCGCGAGAGGTCTACTCGGTTTTCTTCTTCCATTAAGCCTATAAGCAATTCCATATAATAAGAGAATGCGCGCTTGCGTTCCTCAATAAACATTTCACTCTGCTCTTCTGTCTGGGCCTCCATGAAGCTATTGTCCCTATCCGAGCTATCTTGCTCCTCTTGAATATTTTGCTCTGCCCAAACCGTTAGCAAAGACCACTGCTTCGACTGCTCCACATTCAACAAGGGGGCAATGATCCCTTTCATGCTCTCAAGCGGCAAGGGCACGCTAAAAATAAGCGATGCGATATCCTGCTCAAAGCTAAAGGAATGAAGTCCCGTATAATAGAGGGATTCCCTTGCTGCTGATAAGGCATGTGCTTTCAAATCCATGCTTTGGCGAAATAGCACCGTATGCTCGCCATGTACGCTCTCAAGCTCATTTCCTATTTTCAAAATCAGCTCATAAGGGCGTTGATCCTTGCTTCGCGCCGCCTCCGCCTGTATGCGATCCTTCGTATCCTTGCTAAATTGCCTTAGCTCCTCAAACTCTTCATTCTCCCTGTTCAACCGAGAATAAATGTCGTCGAGCAAAGCCTTATACCGATTAAACGTTTCCTCTGATACGATATTGCGCTTGATTTCATGCTCCAGCTTCTGCATTCTCTCCTGCAGAGATTCCACATCCACCCGCATCTCATTAATTTGCCGCAATGCACCGAGAAACTCACCCTTCTCCAGCTGCTTGCGCAGCACAAGCTGATGAATGGACAACTGAAACTCCATATAAAACTCTTTTGTCGCAAAAACGAGCTCCAGCCCATCCTCATCCAGCGTATAGTATTGTGTATTTGTTTTGAGATCAAATGCATGAGCGCGAAGAATGGAGATATGGGCTTGCTCCGCTTGCTTTGTCTCCCAGTTATAGAAGGAAAACTCCCGCTTCTTGCCCGATGCCGGCCGAAACACCTGTACGATCTGCCGCGCAAGCTCCTCGGCTTCAACCTCTGTCTCTCCAAGATCATAGACAGCAGCCGTAGCGCGGTACAAATACTGTGCAAGCTCCTTAATGCCCGCCTTGCTGCTGCGAATCAGCTTCTGTTCGAAGAAGAACAGCAGCGACAGCAGCCCAAGCTCCATCATATCAATAGGCTTTTGCTGACGATCTGTCCTTCGTTTGCCCCGCAGCTCAAACAAGGGATCAAATAGAGCAAGCTTCGTCATACGATCCTTGAAGCCATTCGTAAGCTGTTCCAAATTCAAATCTAAATGATCCATGCGGCCGACCTCCAAAGCGCTTTAAGCTCCGCTGTCTTCAATATTTCTTGCGGGTAATAGCCTCCGGATGCTAGACAGCTATTAATGCTAGCTTGCTCCGCCTCGGTGAAATGGGAGCTAAATGCTTCCACTGCGAGCAGATCCCGTCTTTGCGTTTCCTTGCCAAATACATTTTCCTTCGCCAGACATGCCCGGTAAAAAGGCAGCGCAAGCCGAGCCTCCGATTGATAAAGTAATTTCATCCTCTCATTCAGCGATGCCCAAATATTAATGCCTTCATGATCTATGTCTCCAAAATAATAAAAGTTATGCCGCGCTTCTGGCAATGGAAGCTGCAGCTCGAATAACTCAATGCTCTTAATAATCTTCTTCCCACAGCCATAGATCAAAGTCGAGAACTGTGTGTCAGCCAACGCTGGAAGCAAGCCTTGATAAGTCGTTTTATTCTCCACAATGAGATGAAGCTGCGCTGCAAGTCCCGCCTGTTGCGGGTTAAAAGCAAGCATCAACGGGTCTGCCACCGATATGATTCGCATCGACGACCATAGGCCAATTCGCTCGAGCAGCTCCATTCCGTTGTTTTCTGTAATCCATTTTTCATCACCAACCAATGCAAAGCTGCGCTCAGGAGCAGGGACAGACTCCTCCGGGAGCGACTCTCTTCTTAAATATTCATCGATCTGCCTAATTCTCGGCTCATCTTGCTGCCATGCTTCTGCTGGCAAGCTATAATAGGCATCTATTCGAATATGCGGATGCAGTTGAAGTCTTGCCTGCTGCAGCTGGCGATGCAAGTCCAGCTTAAACTTGCTTTTATTAATCCGATAGTTATAGGCAAGCGAGGGCTGCTTTCCGTTGCGTCCTTGTGCCTTTACCATCTGCAATGCTTCACTAGCCTCTAAAGACATAAGTACTTCACCAAGCTCCTGATAGCTAGTCGAACTAGCCGAGCAGATTCCCTCCAGCTCTGCCAAGGAAATGGTCTGTTTCTTGTGCCGACTCAAATAACTCTCTATTTGCTGCCTAATAGGCATATTTTCACACCTTAAATGACAAATTTAGTTCTATTATATCAAAATGCGATAGGTTGATGACATGAGAAACTTAAGAAACTGATTTGGAACAAAATCACCCTTACGGTTGATTGGAATTCGTAGAGGGATCCGCTCACACTTCTAACGGAAACCACAGACGCTAAATCGCCTTTATTTTTCGTTTCAAGAATGTAACGGAAACAGGGGCCTCTATTTGCACCCTACACGCCCGATCTCGCTTCATTTCTGCGGAATAGCGTCTCTGGCTTCCGTTAAAATGTGACGCTAGCCAAAAATGGAGCTTTAGCGTCTCTGGCTTCCGTTAGCTTTCGTTATCCGCTCTCCGGCTGCTCGCGCAGCATCGTTATCAACAGGGTCGGAAAATGCATAAAAAAAGCCGCTCGCTCAATTTAATCTGGCAATCGGCTTATTTGATTTATACAATCTTTATTGCAATTGAATAGAACCAGCATAAGAGTATTCGATGATTTGATCATCCACAGTTTCAAGCCATGCGCTTGTTCTATGCGCATAATCGCTAATTTCGCGAGAACCAAACGATTCAAAGTATGTCACTATTTCCGATAACGTCTGAAATTCGGCCGGCGAAAACCATTCATCTTGAAGCTGTCGCTGCGATGTGATAGAAATTCTTGTGTAACCATCATCACCTTCCTCAACCAAAATAGCAATTTGTCCGCTGCTTTCCATATAGGCCAGAACCGCCTCATATTCTTTGGGAACAGGTCCATATGGTTTGTGAATATACGTAACTCCACTTATTGAGCTTTGAAATCTCTTGAAGTGCAGAAAATCAGAATACCATAAAAGTTTCATTAGTTTTGTCTTTAATACTCCATGCTGTGTGAAAAATAAAATCATGTTTAAAAACTTATTAGTGTGAAAATGTACATCCCCATTACTTATAGAGTTTTCAAAAGGTTTATAGATCGTTTCAAATAAATGATAGCAGCTTCGTTCGTACTCACTCTCTCCAAACAATTCAAGAAACCTTTTTTCAACAATTTCTTTCTCTGAGGGCAGCAAGTTCAAAAGATTCGTCTCATAAAATTTGAGCATGTTTTCTGGTGCATACTTCAATAATTTAAAAATACCCATTTGGGTGACGTCCGGTGAAGATCCACCACGTTCGTATCTTTTTAAAGTGGACAATCCAATATTTAAAATTTTAGCAAATACAGGTTGAGTAAAACCAAAGTATAACCTGATTTTCTTTATTCCTTCCGCATGATACGTATGCTTTAATTCATAGGCTTGCTGTAATCTTCTTAATGTTAACGAGTCGAGTTCTTCATCAGAAACCTCTTGGCCACAGGCCATACATGCTGCAAAAACCTCAATGACCGAAAAAGATTCATCCCCATATGTCAAAAGTGCTTCTCTTTCTTTAATTTGAACTTCACGCTCACATCGGCACTCATTGCAGTAACGGATACGTTTCGTCAAGATCATTACCTCCAAAAATCCCAAATTTATATATAGGTACAACACCCCTCCTCATTTTAAACAGAAAGTATCAATTGATACTTTTATCATGCATTAATTCTTCAAAAGGTTCAATTGATACTTTTTGACGAGCGATGAATAGTTCCTCAAAATAAGTCATAGGCGAACTAAACCTCTGTAGTAACTCTACAGAGCCATACCATCCACATTCGCTGAGAAAAATAATTCTATTTTCTTAATAGTTGACGGGTCCAAATTAAATCCACCGCAGACGAACATGTTTTGCTGCGAATGATCGAGATAGGCTAGCTTGGATAATGTGTATTCCAATATAAAATGTCCACTCCGATCAACGCTTCTAATTGTAAGCATAAACTCGTTTGGACTCATGCTAGTAAGTAATGCCGCTACGCTGCAGTTTGTACAACGTAATCGACGTTACGTGCCTGAAACCAAGGTGAAACGGCTATCGCCGTCCTTTGGCGGCGCCAGCGCGTTTCATTCCGAGAAATATAGAGAAAGTATGGCGAAATGATATCCTTTCCTATATTTTGAAAAATTAAGATTTAGCGAAGCGAGAAGATCGTTCTGGAGAAACGAAGTGTTCGCCTTTGCAGCCGGATTCTTACCTTTAGATGTCTTAGGAAATCAAAGAATCTGGCTGCAACAGCGATCGTAAGAATGATCTTCTCGCGCAGCGACCAAAACGTAAATGTTTAGTTCAACTTATACATAAAAGAACTCTTATTATTCGATTCAATTTTCATTTTACACAGCTCCTTCACTCAGCTAGAAATTTTTGTTTATAAATCTATTTTATTGATATATACTTTTCTCTTTAGCATATTTTTTAGCAGGAACAGAAATAGAGAGGAAGAAGCAGTATGTTTAGAAATAGTATGCTAAAGCCAGTTGCCCAGCTCGCTCGTCAGTTTGAAACTGACCGAGCCGAATATACGAAAATTTTCTATTTGTTTGGTTATTTATTTTTTATCGTTTCTGCTTCAACCCTCAGCCGGACGGCTGCTGATACACTATTCCTCAGCCGATATGACGCTTCTGTATTATCTTATATGTATTTGCCCCAAGCGGCTACTCTCCTACTTACTGGGTTTATCTATCAAAGGTTATGCGGACGCTTCCGTACCGATCAATTAGTCGTTAGCGTTATTCTCTTCTCTTCCGTGCTGGCACTCCTCTCGCGAATTTTTGTCGGCATCGGTTTTAACTGGATTTTTCCTGTCATCTACATCGGATACGATGTTCTAAACTTTCTGATGATCGTATGCTTCTGGCAATTTGCAACCTCGATTATGGATGGGCGCAAAGCGAAGCGCATGATTGGTTTGGTCGGGAGCGGCGGCCTAGTCGGCGGTATTGTAAGCGGCTTCAGCCTAAAGCTGCTTGTGCAGCCATTAGGTACTGAGAATCTAATCTTCATCTATGCGGGCGCGCAGCTATTGTGCCTCCTATTCGTTATTAAGCTTCTGCGCGGAATACCAAGCCCTGCCGAGTTTTTTGCGATTAAATCCATTCTCAAAAAGACGTCCAAAGCACGCAAAAAAGCAACCGAAGTGAAGCAAGGCTTGTTCCAGAGTGTACCTCATCTGAAGTATGTCGCTATTATGGCTGGAACGCTCACCATATCCCTGACCCTGATCGATTATCAATTCAAAGTCATTCTTCGCGGCACCTTGCAAAATGAAGAGCTCGCCAGCTTTATGGGCAGCTTTTATGGTTTTGCGGGATTGCTGGCGCTCTTCGTGCAATTATTTATTTCTGGGAAAATGATTACCCGCTTCGGTGTTATGATTGCCATTCTTGTTTTTCCGATCGTGTTATTCACGGGAAGCTTTGCCCTCTTAATTATGCCTGTGCTTGCTATTGCAACTGCGGTTAAGGCTAGTGATAAGGTACTGGGGGATACGATTAACTCCTCAGTCAATCAGCTCATCATGTTCCCTGTTCCCCCTGAATGGCGCGGCAGAGCCAAGGGATTCCTCGATGGGATCGTACGCAATGGCGCCAAGGGGATTGCGGCAATCAGTCTCATTGTATTGTCACAGTGGTTTGCGATAGAGCAATTCAGCTATTTCATACTCGCGTTAATTGGCTGCTGTATTTTCGCCGCGATAAAAATCAAAAAGAACTATCTCAGCATGCTGTTGTCCACATTGCAATCAAAGGGTATAGACATGCAGGAAGAGCCGGATTTCGTGGACCCTGCTAGCATCCAGATCCTTGCAGCAGCACTGCATAGCCAAGACAAGCAGGAGTCGTTATATGCTTTTAAAATATTACGCGGCATTCCAGAATTTGATATGAATGTACATATCGAGCCTTTACTGAAGCATCCTGTTCAAGAGGTGCAGATTGAAGCGTTGAAATTCATTCAATTCGCGACGCCTGCAGGTGGAGTGTTAAAGCTTGAAGCACATCTAACCACAGAAGCTGCAATCATACGCTCCCACGCCATCTTAGCTTTGGCTGCCTATGCTCAGGATGAGCATTTGGATCGAATTATTTCCTACTTACATGAAGAGGATGTCAATCTGCGAGCGGCGGCTATCGTGGCGTTAATTAAATATTACGGAATCGAGGGCATGTTCCATGCTGTCGGCGTTTTAAAAGAGCTGCTCGAGAACGGCCATGAAGAAGAACGGATAGCGATGGCTGGCTTGTTCGGTCAAATTGGCATCGCTAGCTTTTATAAACCGTTAATTCCTATGCTGGGGGACTCTTCCTCCCTCGTTCGTATACGAGCACTAAAATCTGCTGCTTTGCTGCGAGTACCTGAGCTGGTTGCATACATTATTCCGCTGCTGAGTGATAGTAAAGTCCGCGAACAAGCGACGAATGCATTAAAGGGCTATGACGAGGCTGTCATTATTCCGCTGCTAGAGTCCTATATGGTCGCAAAGGAGCTCAATCTTCAATTGCCCCGCGTATTAGAGGAAATTGGAACGCAAGCTGCGCTGGATTGTTTATTGCAGCATTACTTGCTGTTTCCCAGTGAGCTTAGGGAAAAAGCACTTGAATCCGCAACACGGATTCATGCCGGTTCCAATCAAGTAGACAAAAAGCATGCGGAGCATTTGATTCATCAGGAGATTTCCTACTACTTCGAATGGGTAGAGCAAAGCAAAGCGCTTGGTCATTCGGATCATATGACCGAGCTTTCTGAAGCGATCGAGCAGATGCGGCTGCGTCATGTGAAGAGGATTTTTCAATTGCTGGCCTTTCTTTATGATTCGAAGGCAATCCATGCGGTACATGCCAATTGGAAAGACGGAGATGCTAGGCAGCAAGCCAATGCCGTAGAAGTTATTGACCAGCTGCTTAAAGGTAAATTGCGGGCAGATATGACCAAAATTATTTCATCCACATACGTGCCTAGCTATGAGGCTCCATCTGCCCTACGCGAAGAGAAGACATTGCGTTGGTTTTATGACCAAGGCGATCCGTGGTTGAATGTTAGTATTGATTATTTAACAGCGTCGGAAGAGAGCCGTGAACAACATACACTGATGAAGCAAATTCACCTATTAAAGCGTGTAGCCTTATTTGCAGGATTAACGGGCCGGGATTTCTTCAATATTGCTAAGCGACTGCAAGCGGTCTCCCTACGAAAGGGTACTGAAATCGTCCGTGAAGGAGAAAATGGAGATTCTCTCTACCTCATTGAGCAGGGCAACACAGGTATCTATGTCAATGGTGTCAAAGTTAACGAGCTTGGCGCATACGATTATTTTGGCGAAATGAGTGTCATTACGCAGAGGGTGCGATCTGCAACCGTAATCGCCGAGGAGGATGTCGTGCTGTATGAGCTGACCTCGAGCGCATTTTATGAAATTATTTTCGACCGGACGGAAATTGCAATGGAGCTGATGAAGCTGTTATCCCTCCGGCTGCGCTCCACGAATGCGAAGGTTTCCTCTTCACTATTGGAAGTTGTTCAAGAGGCAGCTGCCCCGGAGGGTGATGCGCTTATATCGCTTGCTGAAGAGGACCGAAACGAGACGATTATTAGACGTATTCTGGTGCTGCAGAAAATCAGTCTGTTCGCCCACTGCTCACAGGATGATTTTATTCTGCTCGCTCAAATGGTTGAGGAGTCGGTGTATGAGGCTGGTGAGAAGGTTTGTGCGATCGGTGAGGATGGAGACACGATGTATGGCATTATCGAGGGCACGATCCAAGTGCATAAGGGCTCTGAGCAGCTGGCCGCACTTGGGATAGGGCAATGCTTCGGGGAGATGGCAATCATCGATGGCCAGCCCCGCTCTGCCGATTGTACTGCCAGCAGCCGCAGCCTGTTGCTGGAGCTCACAAGGGAGCAGGTATTCGCTTTCTGCTTTCAGAAGCTGCATGTATTGAAGAGCTTGATGCGTGTGCTGGTGGAGCGGACGCAGGATACGGAGCGGTTGGTGTAATCGTTGTATTGCGAAGGAAAGACCGTCAGGATGCATGTACTGCATCTTTGACGGTCTTTCTCTTATCAAGCTGGTTTCCGTTTAGCCCATATGCTTTACGGACGTTTTTTTCTGCTTCCGCTGCTGCTGGAGCTCGTCCAGATAAAGCGTGAACTTCGAATCCCCGCTGTAGGAGATGCATAACCAATCCAGCGCCCGGGTCATCGCCATATAGAAGAGCGAAACCTCGCGTTCCTCGGCCTCCTCCAGCGAGAGCGGCATATTTTCCGAGTTCACGATGAATACGGCCCGAAAATCTTGGCCTTTGGCTTGGTCAACGGCCAGGATCTGAACACCATCCTTTGATTTGTCATTAGCCTGATGCGGCGTATCCGCATCATTTTCGGCCACCCAATGAAACGGAAGGTTTTGAAGCCCTAGCTCCTTGCGAATCAGATCAATATAGGACATATGATAGTTATTTTTTACACGGTACAAAATGGCCATTTCCGCATAGGCGACTTTCCGGTCGTTATGCAGATACTGAATGCGGCTTGCGACAGCCTCCATCTCTTCTTTCAAGCTATTGCTGCGTAATATCGCCGGCTCAGGCCCCTTGCGCTGCGTGCTTTGGGGAGGGATGATATCGACTCCATCGATCGAGCCCTCCTGCATGCTGCTTCGCAGACGCGAATGCTTCTGATAAAAGCTCCAAGCGAACTGTACGATTTGGGCTGAATTGCGATAGTTCATCGATACGATGCGAGAACGTCCCTTCGTTTCAGGGCCTGTATTTTGTAGGCTTGGCCTCAGCATATAATGAAGCAGCCTCAACCATTCCGAGTCAAACGCCTGCCCCTCATCAATGAGAATAACATCGTAGGACGGCAAAATGGCCTCTTTCTTCTCCAGCTTTACAATAATGTCAGACACATCGGCAGCTCGGGCATTTAACTTTTTAGAAAGCCACTCATGAAAATGATAGACCTCCACATTATGCTCGTGGATCTTCTTTTCCTTTTGCTCCTCAAGCATGAGCCAGTCAAAAAGATCCTCAGGCTCATCCATTAGCTCGTCAATGAGCTCCCGCAGGCTTGTCGATAAAGAAAAACTGTCGCTCAGGACAAGGATTTTCCAATCGGGATGCTGCTTGGCAAGCGCTTTGGCTCGATTGGCGAGAACTTTGATTCGTCTACTGGCGCCTGCTGCCTTACGGCGTGTGCCAGTGAGCGAGTTCGTCCTATTTTCCGAATGTAAATCCGCCGTCTTAATCGGGTGCAGTGACAGCAGCAGCTGATTCTGATCGTCTTTCTGCTGGCGGTATTCGGCGCTGATACGCACCTCAGGCTGCAGATAAGAGCGAATGGACTGAATTTGCTCGTTCGACAAAATAATACTACTGCGGCTCCATACCGTAAACATGCTATGAATTTTTTCGATAAGAAGCTCGGCAGAGAAACCCGCCTCATCAGGGTCAACCTCGTCACGGCAAAGCACAAACTGTGGAGAAATGACGTCGTACAAATGGTGCTTTTCGAAATCCTCCTGCTCCATTCGCGTAAAAACCGTACCGAAGCCGCAGCGGAATTTGAGCTGGCGTCCTTTCTCCTCCAAGAGATGCGGATCTTGTTTCAGCATGTTCGAGACATGCCGTGCTTTGTCCCTAGCTTGCTTATATGGATTGGTGACAGCCTCTATGCGTCCCGTAGACGAGTGAAGCTGCCATTCGTCTTGATCAATTTGCAGTAAAGCTGACCGGGTATAGTTCCAAACTTCAAGAACCACAACCCCCAGATCTGGACCGATGATGACAAAATCAAGCTGTACCCCTTCGATTTCCGGTTCGTAATACACCACGTAGTCATCCGCTAAATGCTCCTTCAGCGTTCGAAACAGCATTCGCTCTCCCGCAGTGGCACTCGTCCGTATCACCTCTGGGACCATGTAAGCCATCCTTTGTCACCTCCAGTTCTGTTTTTGCTGGTTGATGATAGTATAAAGCTCGGGAAGGAAACAAGCAAAAATATTTTAGAGGAAGGGAGAGTTTAGTCTCGCAGAAGTAGCTCGACTAATTCCTCGTTAACACTTCTAATAAATCTATGGTAAACTATTTGAATATTCGACAACCCGCAGTTTCCCCCATCATCACCGCTATATCAAGCTCTCATAGTGAAAGGAATTGACTATGTGAAAAATAGAAAGACGCTCACTCTAATTATGATCGCTGTCACTCTCTTAACAACGTACTTTGTCCTTCAATCATTTCGTATATTCGACTCCAATACATTCGTGGCGAAAAATGGTGTTCTTTCATTGCAGCATTGGGATTGGCAGAATGAAAAAACTATAGCGCTTGATGGAGAATGGGACTTCTATCCAAATGAGTTAATTGTGCCAAGCCCGGATGAGGATGTCTTTGAACGTTATAAGAACAAACGCCAATCCATTCTAGTACCTACAGCGTGGGATCGCAATCTAGCTGAGAGCGCTACTCCTTATGGGACAGGGACGTATCGCTTGCTTATTCATGTTCCGGAGGATGATCTTTACGGTGTAAAGCTGAATACGATTCGAAATGCCAATAAAGTGTATTTAAACGGGGAAGAGCTTGGCTCAGCAGGTGTTCCTTCAAAAAGCACCGAAGAATATCGCTTTGATTACAAAAAATATATCGTTTTGGGAAATAGCGGGAATAAACAAATAGAACTTGTTATACTAGTTGCCAATTATGACTATGCTGTTGGTGGGATTGTCAGTTCGCTCCAATTCGGTCTAGCCGATCAAATATTAGCAAAACAAGGCCGTGAAAAATTCATTGAAGCCTTTCTCATTTCCGGCTATTTTCTGTTTTCATTTATATACTTTACGACATATTTACAACACAAACGAAAATTCCGGTATGAGCTCTATTTCAGTCTATTCAGTTTAGCGCAAGCTGTACATATATCTACGATAAATGAAAGATGGATCTACTTACTATTTCCGGAGCTCAGCCCAGCCTCACAACTAGGAATTCAAGCCGTTTCACTTACACTTTTCGTATTGTTTTTCCTACTATTTGTTTATCATTTCTTCAACATGTCTGCCAGCAAAAGGATCGTCACTGCATTAAGTACAATCTTAGGATTCCAAGCCTTGGCAGTGTTTGTGTTAAGCATGACCATTGATCTAATGGTAAAGGTTCCATTTCCGTTCATTCAACTCATTATTTCAGGGACTACTGCTATTGGTTATGTGTATATTTTTATTATGCTGCTAAAAGCCTATAAGCAAAAAACGGATGAGTCCGACTATGTGCTGATCGTTGTTTTCGCTTTTGCTGTTTATGGTATTCTACTTGCAATTGTCCTGCTATTTGATGTGGATATCGAAGTGCCGTCACTTCTTTTATTTTTAATTATGGTGATGAGCTTGGCGCTACTAATGAGTCACCGGTCACAGCAGGCATATAATAAAGTGGAGGAACTGTCTAATGAATTACTTGAATTCGACCGAATGAAGGATGATTTTCTAGTCAAAACATCTCACGAGCTCGGCACTCCGCTCCACGGCATTATGAATCTTTCTCAATCGCTGCTGGAGGGTGTAGAGGGGCCTTTAAAAAGAAAACAGCAAGAAAGTGTTATTTTGATACACTCGGTTAGTAGAAGATTGGCAGGCCTAGTTAAGGATCTTTTATTTATTTCTAAAATAAAGCAAGGTGAGATGTCTTTTACATCCCGACCGGTCGAAATTCGAATTATTGAGGAAGTGCTCGCTGAGATTGCCTATGTTATGCCGCCCACTCTGCCTGTTCAATTGATCAATACGATCCCAGAAAATTTGCCGCTTGTCTACACCGATGAGCAAAAGCTAAAGCAAGTTTTCTTCAATCTGATCTACAATGCGATTAAATTCACCAAGCAGGGAACGATCACGATCTCAGCTCAAATCATAGAGGAACAGATGCACATATCGGTTGAGGATACAGGTCCAGGTATTGCTTCAGATTACCAAGAACTCATATTTACTACCTTTTATCAAGTTGAAAGCAGCCGGACTAGGAAATCAGAAGGACTTGGTTTGGGATTAAGCATTACCAAGAAAATTGTGGAGAGTGCAGGCGGACGTATTTGGGTAACTTCTGAAATAGGTAAAGGCTCATGCTTCACTTTTACGATCCCACTGGCTACTAATCAGCAGCTATTAGGGTTTAATGAAATAAACAATCACAAAATGAACGAACAAGTTACGTCTACCCAAATGAAAAATCGGGAGATGAAGCAGTCGCAGGTTATCCTGCCAACAAAAGTAAAAGGATCAAAACCGCATACGATATTAGTTGTAGATGACGAGCCTGCCAACTTGAAGGTGCTTATTAATATGCTCCATTCACTTCATTATAACGTAATTGCAGTAGGCAGCGGGCAGGAAGCACTCGACATCATTGAAACAGAAAAAGTGGATCTATTAATTTTAGATTTAATGATGCCCCATATGACGGGATATGAGGTTTGCAAAACGATCAGACAGAAGCAAGACTTAGTAGATTTGCCTGTCATCATATTAACAGCAGCAGGACAATTGTCTGACTTAGTTGTATCCTTCCAATTAGGAGCCAATGATTACTTGCAAAAGCCTGTTAATTCAAAGGAATTAGAGATGCGGATCGAGTCCTTATTATTAATGAAAAAGTCAGCGCAGGATGCTGTGGAGCATGAACTCAGCTACTTTTATGCTCAGATTACACCGCATTTTTTATACAACACACTCAATGCGATTATTTCGCTAAGTTGGTCTGACCAGAATAAAACTCAAACTGCATTAGAACATCTTTCTACCTATTTCCGAGGAAAGCTGGATTACCAGAAGCAGCGCTCACTCGTCCCTTTGGAGGAAGAAATACAATTAGTGATGGCTTACCTAGCAATAGAACAATTGCGCTTCGAAGAAAGGCTTCATATCGAATATAATATCGACAAAACGATTCAAACCTATATCCCGGCAATGACACTGCAGCCGCTAGTGGAAAATGCTGTTACTCATGGGATAATCAAAAGTGAAAAAGGTGGAACGCTGCGTCTTTCTATCGAGCGGGAACAGCAGCATATCAAAATCACGATAGAGGATAATGGTGTAGGGATTCCTCTAGAAAAGCAGCAAGAGCTAATGCGTGGTCGAAATGAGCGATTGGGCTTCACAAATCCATTTAGAAAGCTTTCACTTATTAAAGGAGCTCGTTTTCAAATGAACAGTGAAGTGGGCAAAGGAACAACGATCATCATTCATATGCTCGAGATCAAAGAAAATAGGCAGTTGTTGTAATTTTCACTCATACATAAGTGAAAACGCCTAATCAACCAGGCTGTTCTTGCAAAGCTTATTTCTCCACGACTGGGACATGGCGAAATGAATACCACGATGAAATGAAGGACGTAAAATTAAATTACGTCCTCAATTCGTCCCCAACTCCTTTATTCACTAACTCAAACCCCTATAGATCAAGGAACAAACATTTTCGATATGTTTGGTACGCCTATCATCAAATATTCTTGAGCGATAATGTCACATCTCATTTATTGATTTCGAATCATCAATATTAAGCACTCCACATGTGTTGGGTCCGTTGCGAGAGTTCCTTATAGATGCTGTTGCCCCTCATAGCGATCAGGAGTTGCATAACCGTTTCAAAGGGCAGCTTATATTGAGAGTGCTTCATTCATACATTACGTTGAAGATAACCGTCCAACCCCTAGTACCCTACTAGCCAAATCTACTTGCTCGTGATCGAGCTCAACTGTCACAGGACCCAAGCGCCGTTGCTCACGCCACGCCCGTAAATCCTCTTCTGTCTCCAGCTTTAGCTCTGCAATCTCTAAAGCTCGGTCGAACACATACTTTGAAGTGTACAAGAGCGTATAGATTCCTCGTCCCCCCGGAATGATCGGCTTATCCCGCTTTACCCACTCGCTTACCGTAAACTTCACATACAGCTTTTCTTCTGTACCTGGTCTTGCTGGCCGCTCGGTAATCTCTTTGCGCCGTATGACCTTCCAGTCCACGATCTTACCGTACCAGTGTATACCCGTTTCCCCGCGTGGCTCAAACTTCTTGATCGACTGATAGAGTGCCACGTATTCTAGCTGAGTGAGCAGCTTGTGGTCGGAGATATTTTCGAGCGGTACATGATAAAATTTAAGCTGAAGTGCATCATCAAGCTGCTGTACTTCTCGAAGCGAGCCTACCAGTACATTTTTGCCAATAAGCTTGTTCTCGTAATAATTCTTCGTCCCACGCGGCCTTGCGGATCGCTCGTATGCCTTCTCAGGACTATCCATAATGATCTCATCCAGGAAGGCTTCCATCAGCTTGGTGGATCCCGGCAAGAACGGTAGAGCTCCCACATTAATCAGCTCAATGCTTTTATAAAATTTATGCTCTTGATACTGCTCCTCGTTGTGATAGGGAAAAAGTACATAAGCCCCGAACATGCTGCGTTCCAGCTCTTTCCCGCTTCCCTCTGCGTACACAATAGCGTCACGGTATCGATGCATCGTGTTAATATCCGACTCCTCCGGTCCTGGAAGCTTGTAATCCCTTCTGTAGGGAGTCCCCTCATACGCTGGATTGAGCCGATACTTCGCATCAAAAATATACTTATATTCCGCATCGGAATCGTTCTTCTTCAATGTCAGCACATTGTCAGGCCTTTGAGAAATCGTCGGCGTTTGCTCACCACTTGGCAAGGTGTTGTAGTAAAGTGTAAATATTTCGCCATTCCGCGGATTACGGTAAACCATCCTTGCCTTTTGCGATTTGTCTAGAGTAACAAACACGCCCGTGCGGTTCACCTTAATAATGTCTTGCTTCAACAGCTCATACTTACGACTCAGCAAGTCATGGATCTTAAGAAAGCACCAGTATTCATATAGCTGTGCCAGATCCTTCATCGATAATCGGAACAGATCACTCTGGATAGAGAGTCCCTTCATCAACATCAAATAGTTACGATACACCTCACGGTATCCCGGCGCCATTTGAAGCACAAGTGACACGGAGAGCTGCCTCATCTCCTTAACGTTCAAAAAGTCTAGCTTGAGCAGCCGTTGTAGCTGCGATTGCATATCATTCAGCTTCCGCGCAAGCAATGGATCCTTAAGGCGTCCCTTCTCAGTTAGGCGAGTTTTCAAGTCTTTCAGCTTGCTGGCAATACGGAGCAGAACCCAACGAATAAAACGATTCTCGTTCGTATCGTAATCCACATGCCTCTTCGTCTCAATCGCATGGCTCGGGTAATAACGTTGTCCGTTCATTGGAATAAAACCAAGCTTATCGTCCTGTACGAGCAATTGCGGACGCTTGGTCAGATAGGAAATACTCTCCTTACCCGTCTTCTTCAAACGGCCTGCTTCTACTACTCGGTTCTCCACTTGATGTTTGGAGTGAGGTGAGCTATTAATCCGTTCCACCGCCTGCACAAGCTGAGCGAATACATGCTGAAGGATCGTGAAGAACTCGCTCAAGCTTTGATGGCGTGTTTCCTTGAGACCTGTTATAAGTGTATGTGTCTAATCTCGCACACCTTCTAGGACTGAACATTCGTGAGAAAATCAAGGATACCTAATCAGACAGGAGGTTGCCTCATGAAAAAAAAACAAAGCTGCTGTGAGTGGACTGCCCACATTACGGAATACGAGATTAACGTACTGGAAGATGTCTGTGTCCTTTCACCAAGTTGGTGAACTAAACTCAGCATTACATTGAAGATCGCTATCGCTAATTAGGTGGTACGCTCCTGTTTGAAAATTACAATTAATAACACAAAACGTGTAAAATGTTGTAAAATATTATCGAATGCCATAGAATAATAGATGGTTTGAGGGGTGCTTAATGATAGATGAATCCAATCTTAAGGATTTGAGGAAACATAGTAATGATTTAGCGAAGTTTATGTACTATTTAGAAATGTATGATAGACAAAATCAATGGTCTCAAGCTGCTGAATGGTTAGAGATTGCTTCAGGAATCAAAGAAATCAACTTTGATTTAAACGATTTTAACGATTCCTACGGTTGGTGTGGTCATGCAGACTCATATGATGACCGAAGAGAATTGCTACTTAAGAAATTTATAACGGAGATTTCAGTTTTTAATTTTATATGGGGATCTTTAGAATCATTGATTGATATTATTAATCCCCCTGAAGCTCCTAAGTATCGAGGGAAAATTAATAGTTCATGTTATTACTTAAAGCTTACCGATTCTTTGCCCCTTCCGTTATACAAAGAACTCTTAAGTAAATTAAATGAACATTTTTCAGAGTTAAATAGTTATAAAGATATTATAGATGAGTTTAGATTAAAACCTTTTTTGAATATTTCGGGAGTTGCTCTAAATGTAATCTATAAAGTAAGAAATAGACTTGCTCATGGGGCACTGCATTTTCCTCAACCAGAAGATGATGAAGATATAGAATACGAAAACAGACAAATACATCTCATTCAATTATGTTCAAGACTTATTTTGCTCTCCGTTCAAATGCTTATTATCAGCCATTTCAAAAATAATAATATTACCATTAGTATTGATGGATATAGTTCATTAGACTTTAATTTTTCTGGTATAGACCGGGACACAACCGTTGCTGATATTACTAGAGGCTTACACATTATTATTGAAGAAGATGATAATCAGTTAACATTGAATTTAAATTTATAAACATCATATAATCTAAGGTGATCATACAATGGAAGAAATAGATCTTATTCGTAAAATACATAGTACAAAAATTGAATTTAAAATGTGTCCTGATTTATGGGGGTTAGAAGGTATTGATTTTTCACAAACAACATTTAAGGAAACTAAATTTTTAAATGATTTGGGTACAGCAATGCATGAAAACATGAACAACTTACCCTCAACAAGTGGAGGCATATACTTTTTTTACATAAGACCGGGTATACTGCCTAATACAGACTATCTAGTCTATATTGGGCGTGCTAAGTATACTGATTCACAGAATTTAAAAAAGCGATGTAGAAGTTATTTTCAGAAATATCCAAATGAACGGCCCAAAATAAATACGATGATCCGGGAATGGGGACCATATTTGCATTTAAGATATATGGAGCTTACTGACAATCATCTCATATCGTCTTTTGAAGAAAAATTAATTAATTCCTTTATCCCACCATTTAATGATGAAATTCCGAATAAAACAATAAAACGCGCAGTCAGCGCATTTTAAAAAGGGGGGTGTGTTAAATGAAATTGCCAGCGATTAGAGGAGAAATAGGTGTTTGGAAATATTATGTATCAACTATGAGCTTCTCTGATATAGCAAATCATGTTAAGGAAATTAATGATGAATTGCATAAATCGACTACTCTAAGTAAGATGATTCAACGTAGCATCACAGATAACTACAAAAAAATTACAAGTTACATATTAAATCAGAATGAACGTTTTTTCAATTCACTTGTACTCGCTGTTTATGACGGAAATCCTGAATGGGTAGAAGTTGAGATTAGTTATGAAGATGGTGAAGAATTTTTCAATATGGGCTTTTTAAAGCTTTCTGGTACAGAAAAGATTTTTCCTGTAGATGGACAGCATCGCGCTGAAGGCATAAAAAAAGCACTTGAAGAAGACAGTAACTTAGCAGACCAGAGAGTGCCTGTTATCTTTATTGGACACAGTACTGATGAAGAAGGCATGCAAACAACAAGAAGACTATTTAGCACATTAAACAGATACGCTAAGCCTGTGAGTATGAGGGATATAATAGCACTAGACGAAGACGATGTTGTAGCAATTGTCACTAGAGAACTTTTGGTCAATTACCCTTTATTTAAAAATGAACGAGTGTTTGACTCAAAGGGTAAACCTATACCTGAAAATAATAAGAAAGCTTTTACATCGGTAATCACACTGTATGATTGCAATAAAGAACTATTAAAACAATTCAAGACTATACAAGGCATTAGGACACCTCTTTCCGATTACCAAAGGCTACGTCCCACTGACGATGATATTGAGGCATTTAAAGTTTACGTTTTTAATTATTGGCGCTTATTTAGCGAAAATTTAAATGTAATTAAAGAATTCACATCATCTGATGGAGATACAGCGGCAGAAGCCTTCCGAAACAGGGATACTGGTGGACATTTGCTATTCAGACCTATTGGTTTATTACCATTTGTCACTGCAACGTTAGAAATAAAAAGAAGAAACGAACAGTCGTCAATAGAAGAAGTTATGAGTAATTTTAATAACATTAATATGACTTTAAACGATCGTCCATGGATTAAATTTCTCTGGAATGACCACGAGAAAAAGGTAATCTCTGGTGATAACCAATTAGTTAAACTTTTATTGCTTTACATGTACAATCCAGAATTATTAAGAGAGAACGAAATGAATAGCCTTGACGCAAAATATAAAGGTAAAATAGGTGATACACTTGAGGCACTCGATGTATTACAACAGATTAGGACATAAAAAAGAAGCCCACTCAACGGCGAGTTAGCCATTTTCTAATAGCAGAGCCAGCTTTTCTCTTTCAGTCATTCTGAAGTTTCGCAACCCATCCCATCTTTTCGTCCAGTCTATCATGTTACTGCATGCCACCCAGTCCAAAGGTAGACTGTGAAAGATGTCCTCAATCAGACGGCATAAATGTCCAAATACAGTATTTAAGCCGTTATGCATTAGGTTAAAGGGTCCATTTTTCAGCTTTACCCCAAAAACAACGTTGATGTGCTGTATGAGCCGTTTGAATCTGTTTTGGATTTGGACATTGAGGATCGATTTTTTCCGCAAAGGGATAAACCTTTGACCCCTTCCGTCCCCAGCACCTCATGCAGGTGCTGGGGGCTGCTTGTCAAGGCTAATAGAATGCTTGAAGACCTTGACTGGTTCACGGTTCTGATTGTAAATGTCAACATAATGATTCATTCACTTCGATATAGGATGTCATTACATAAGCCCCACGTCCAAAAACTGTTGAAACAGCAGGGTTTAGGTTATTCCATGTCTAGGCATGGAAACTGTTGGGATAATGCTCCTCAGGAATCGTTTTCCGGCCACATGAAAGACCATGTAGACAATCACAGCTACACATCTCTCAAAGTGTTGCAACGTGAAATAGATCGTTATATTCATAATTACAATAATCGCAGATATCAATGGGGATTAAAGAAGATGACCCTGCTCAGAACGAGGGCACTGAAGAACTAGCGTTATTAATTAGTTAAAGACATGTTTCAAATCAAAAAGGCGACATTTCGTTCAAATTAGAACGGAATGTCGCCTTTTCTATGTTCTTTTAGGTCAAGTCCATATTTGTGTGTAAAATCTCATCTAGCTTAGCGGAATGGATATCAACGTTTTTTTCGCCATTCATGGTAGGCAGTCATGTCCATGAATTTGCGGCTGGTTTCCCAGTGTTCTTCAATTTCCATGAGCACAGCCCCAATCATGCGTACCACGGCTTCTCGATTTGGAAAGATGCGAATCACGCGTTCACGTCGACGAATTTCACCGTTCACACGTTCAATGCCGTTTGAAGTCCGCAGTCGGACGCGGTACTCCTCGGGATAGATCAGCATGGCCGTTGCATCGTCAAAGCCGTTCTCGAGCGTATCCATCGCCTTTGGCGCTTTCTCTTGAAAAGCGGCTAACGTTTCCTTCAAACATTTTCGTGCAACTTCTGCATCGGTTGCTTCAAAGATCGAACGGACCATCCCTTTAATGCTGGTTTGTAGTGTTTTTGGGGCAGCATCCATGATGTTTCGCATAAAATGGGCCTGGCATCGTTGCCAGGTGACCCCTTGAAAATGTTGACGAATCGCCTTCACCAAGCCGCCATTCGTATCACTCGTGATGCAATCGACGCCATGCAATCCGCGCTCCTTTAAGCGGCTAAAGAAAGCGCCCCAGCTGGCTTCAGACTCGATATCACCGATCGCAAGACCGAGAATTTCTCGATTACCGTCGCTATTCACACCATAGCCAATAAAGACGCCTCGTGATCGGATTCGGCCGTCTTCCCGTACTTTCACATACATTGCATCTACGGTAACAAACGGATAAACCATTTCCTTCAGCGAGCGGTTATTCCATGCCTGAACGATGGGATCAAGTTGCTTGCATAAATCACTGACGGTGGATTTTGAAAACGCTCGTCCACAGAGTTCTTCCGTAACACGAGCGACTTTGCGAGTGGAGACGCCCTGAACCACAAGCTCCATCAACGTGACCATAAGGGCTTGCTCACTACGCTGGTAACGTTTAAATAGCTCCGTCGAAAACGTGTCGTCTCTAAACCGCGGGATCTGCAAGGTAATACTGCCCACCCGTGTCGTAAGGCTTCGAGAGTAGCTTCCATTCCGTTGGCCTTGCCGTTCAGGTGTACGTTCATACTCGGAAGCGGCTAATTGCTCTGTCGCTTGGGCTTTCAAGACTTGATTCAAGATGGTCTCGAGCAGGGCAGCTACGCTCGCATCTCGAGATTCTCCGATAAACAGCTGGTTTAATCATTGGTGATCTAGTGTAACCTGATATTGAGCCATGTTTAAATACTCGCCTCTGGAATGGTCTGGTTAACTTCTTCTAGATGAGTATTTACTTTATGGCTTACTTTTTATGAAGATCACCATTTTACACAATTATATGGACTCAGCCTTCTTTTACTTTGATTCTTTCATGAGGGTAATGATTAGTTTGAGATTAACAGAAAATATCGCCATGACACCTTGTAATTGCATACCAATTAGACCCGAGGATGATGCCACATCATATCCGTGTCTATGCTTGAGCTCACTATTTTCCGCCTCGATTTTATATCGCTCTTTCGATTTCTCTTTGAATTCATCACTGTTCTGAAACGCTTCTTGTTCTTTATGTTCTGTCGATTTGATGGTTATAAACTAGGTTTTACTTTTCGCTCCTTCTTTATGACATCCATCTCTGATATTATCTTTCTCAGAATAGGCTGTGTCCCCAATGACGGTATCAATCTTCATACCCGTATTACGGCTTTTTTCAATCAATGTTTGAAGTTGTTTTCCATCTTTCTTTTCACCCGTTGTGATCACCGCTGCTGTAATGATTCGTTCTTCATTCGTCGCAAGATGTGTTTTATATCCAATGAAAGATGAGTCAGCTGTTTTGTGACCCACACCTGCATCCGGATCATTTGCGAATTGAAGATGCTCTTCGTGATCTTCTACGATTTCTTTTAAATAGTTCAGCTTTTCTTTTGCTTATGGGTATTCGCGAATCTTTTTTTCCTTTTCCACAGCCTGAATGACTGTTCGGCAATAGTCCAGTTCGTCTTCCAATTTGTTTGTTGTTGTTTTCGAAGGGAATTTATCTTTCATCTTTTCATCCATTTGATAAACGGCTTTTCATTGCAGCTTAGACTTCTCCATTAAAATCTCTTTGGAGGATTTTTGATTGTAGCGCGCTTTTGAATGTGTGGTATCTACAATAATCGCGCTGCTTTTTATGATTTCTTTTTTCAATGCGATTGCGACGGTCTTTTGAATCAGCATGTCGAGTAGGTTGACATCTTTCAAGCGAAGCTTACGAAACTTGGTTAGTGAACTGGGATTGATGACCCCATCTTCTGGCGCCATATCTAAGAAATATTTGAGAAACATGTCATATTTAGAACGTTCTACGATATCCACATCCGACAGATCGAAGATCGATTTCAACAACAAATACTTAAGTATCCGAATGGGAGGCACTGCGTTACGACCGTTATCGAGGCAATATTTATCTTCTAGTTCTTCATGGACGAACGAGAAGCCTACAAGGTCATTAATCTGACGTAGCATATTATCTTTAGGTGCGACAATGTAATATATTCCTATATATGGACTGAGATTTAAGGTTTGTTGGTTTGAAATCATCCGGGTCACCACCTAATTATGATTACCTCTATTATACAAGAAAACAGGACACCCTTCCGCTAGAATTTCCGGGAATGGTATCCTGTTTATGAGTTTTGGACTTTTTCAGCGCCTTCCTCAGAACAGGAATCGTCTATTATTGGCTGCCTAACAGTCTTCTTTTTAGAGTTACTTGACAAAGGGTCCAGATCAATTCGTCACACTGTTTGAAAGATGTTTAGATAATCATTCTTGTTTCACCTCTAAGCATAATACCTCTTACACATCAATCTCATCGTTTTAATTTCTCTTGTACCCTCAACTTAGGTGGGGAAAATCAACGTGTTCATTCATTTCTATCCTCAATGATTTTCAACAATTTAATTGGATCCTCGAAATATGAATCGTCAATTTCCTCGGTTTCATCATTATCTTGGTATTCGTACTCGTAATCTTTATCCTCATCTTCGTCATCATCTACTTCCAGTTCATTTTCAAACATATATATCAAGAGATTCTTCTATGCTTAGTTCTTCATCTTCATCTAAGTACAATTTTAATTGCTCTACACCGACTTCCTCCCTATCCTTATAAATGGAATTTAGTAGGAGGGGGCGACTAGCCCCCGTCCTCTCACACCACCGTACGTACCGTTCGGTATACGGCGGTTCATGTCATATTCCGCAATCGTGTATCTCTCCGTCAAGCTCTGTAGCTCATTGGCTGTCCAATACTGGTTCCCCAATGCTCGGCTAAGGACTGGACTGAGCGCGATACGCCAGTACTTCTTCCTCGAGTTCCCCCATTCGTAGGCCTTGTGTTTCGGAACACCCAGAGAAATCAATTCTCTCACCTTCGTTTTCGGTAATTTCCACTGCCTCCACTTACACATTCGTAGTCTTCTTCTCGTCCATCCGTCCAGTTCTTGAAACACACTCTTCGTCTCTGCTATTGCGTAATAACCGCACCGCCCATCAAGTATTGGTTCAGCTCCCTCATCCGTATCTCCATCGGAATTGAGCGGCTCCGCGATGTCATCGCTTTTATCTTTGCTTTAACTCGTCGCAAAGATGGTTTAGCAATTCTAATCTGCGGCTTCGCTTTCTCCATGCCGAATGTAAAACCTAGAAACTTGCGGTTCCATGGTCGATCTACCACACTTTTCTCTTGATTCACTTTTAATTTCAGCTTCCGTTCGATGAACGAGACAACGGAGTTCATGACGTGCTGACCTGCCTTCCACGTCTTCACGTAGATATTACTGTCGTCCGCGTAACGAACGAACCGGAGATTTCGTTTCTCCAGTTCTTTATCCAACTCGTCCAAGACTATGTTGGATAATAGAGGACTTAATGAACCGCCTTGTGGTGTTCCTTCTTCTGTTGCTCGAACCAGTCCATTTTCCATCACACCTGCTTGCAAATACGAACGAATGAGCTTCAACAATGCTTTATCCTTGACTCGTTCTGCTATTCTTGCCATCAGGCGGTCATGATGAACGCGATCGAAGAATTTCTCGAGATCGATGTCGACTACGATCCGGTATCCCTCTTGCATGAAGCCTCTCGCTTTCCTTACCGCATCATGTCCTCGTCTTTGCGGACGAAATCCATAGCTGTGTTCGGAGAACCTGGGGGCAAATACGGGGGTCAATACTTGCGTGATCGCCTGTTGAATGAGGCGGTCTGTCACGGTTGGGATGCCTAACGACCTTGTTCCACCGTTCGGTTTCGAGATTTCGACCCGTCGGACTGGACTTGGTCGGTAGGTTCCCTTTCGTATGCTTTCTCGAATGGTCGGCCAGTTTTGTACGAGGTGTCCGCGTAAGGATTTTACCGACATGCCGTCTACGCCATGGCTTCCCTTATTCTCCTCAACTCTTGCTAGAGCCCTTAACCCATTTGCTCGTGACAGAACTTCCTCGATCATCTTTCGATACACTCCCTGCGTGAACGTTTCTTCTCTTTGTACCGTGGATGAGCTCTGCCCTTCTGAGTATCCTTGCGTATTCACCGCTACTTCCCTCAGATAAGTCACTTCAAAAAAAAAAAAAAAAAACCGGGATTGTCTGCTTTGAACACCCATCCTCGAACGGTCAAGTCGTCTCTTTCCTATTCCATGTTCAGCCCTTCAGCAACCTGTTGCAACAACTTGCCTACTATGGCTTCTGCTGACTTCTGTACATTCAACTAACCCTCTCGGACTTGCTTGTATCTGTTAACTTAAAAGTACGCCAGCATAATCATTTAAAACTCCCCCACTTAAACCGATAAACCCATAGAGTCAGAACGATGATATGGGGGCAGGGAGAGATGATCAGCTTGATTCAAAAACAGAACATAATCTTGATGAATTATCGTGATGGAAGGTCGCAGAGAGAGATTAGCCGAATGATAGGCGTGGATCGTAAGACGATTCGTAAATACATTGAGCGGTATGAAGATCAAAGAAAGGAACTCATTAGCGGAGAAGATGGGCAGATTGAACTTATTCGAAGTATTGTAGAAACGCCAACGTATACAACTGGAAAGCGCCCGAAACGTAAGTTAACAGCAGCCATGGAGCAGATCATTCAGGCGCATCTAGAAGAAAATGAAGAGAAACGGAGAAAGGGACAACGTAAACAGCAGAAAAAGCCGATGGATATCTATGAAGCGATGGCGGCAGATGGTGCGAATATTAGTTACAGTACTGTTTTGCGTGCCATTAGAAAGCTGGAGCAACAAACGAAAGAAGCCTACATTAAAGCCTCTTATGAGCCTGGCGATGTATGTGAATTCGATTGGGGTGAGGTCAAACTTACGGTGAATGGAACGCTCCGAGTATTCCAAATGGCTGCCTTTACCTCTGCTTATGGGAACTACCGCTACGCTCATTTGTTTACCAAGCAGACCACCGAATGCTTTCAGGAGGCGCACGCCAGATTCTTCGCACAGGTAAATGGTGTATACCAAACGCTCGTCTACGACAATATGAAGGTTGCCGTTAAACGCTTTGTCGGCACGGAGAAAGAACCTACCGATGGATTGCTGCAACTGTCTGTTTACTATGGCTTTGGATTCAGGTTTTGTAACATCCATAGCGGCAACGAAAAAGGCCATGTGGAGCGTACGGTTGAGGTCGTCCGGCGCAAAGCATTCGCTTTTCGGGATACGTTTGAAACCTTGGAGGAAGCTAATGCCTATCTGCTCGGAGTATGTGAACGACTGAACCATAAGTCGCAAGATAGCCGGGAAGGTAAGTCAGCGATAGCCTGCTTAGAGGAAGAACGACCTTTCTTATTCGTGAAACCACCCCTGTTTGACGCCGCACGTGTTGTACATGCACGGGTAGATAAATATGCAACGGTCATTGTAGACCAAAACCATTACTCCGTTCCCGATCATCTGGTTGGCAAGCTCGTCCTGGTTAAGATCTACTCCGGTCTTATTCAATGCTTTTATGAGGAAACAAAGATCGCCGAACATAACCGACTCGTTGGATGCCATGAATGGCGATTAGAACTGGACCATTACCTTGATACCCTAAAGAAAAAGCCTGGCGCATTAGCCGGTAGCACGGCACTTGCGCAGGCTCAATCCCACATCAAACACATGTATGAGACTTATTATACCAGACGTGAAAAGGATTTTGTAGAGCTGCTGCACTATTTACGTGACGAGGCCAAACTAGAAGAAGTGCAGCGTAGCATTCAGCAGTTGTATAAGATACACCCAAGCCACGTGACGACGGTTAAAGTGAAAGCCCTATGCGCCAAAGGACGGGAAACGGTAGTTCCAACCTTGCAGTCTTCACAGGCATCGCAAGCCATTTTACAGCACGCTGAAGCACAATTACGTCAATATGACGATCTGTTTGGCACCCATACCTTACAAATGGAAGGGGCGATTGCATGAGTCAGTCCCCCCGCAAAGCTTGGATGGAGTCGGTAATGGCATCCAGTGCGGAATTGAAGCTTTCTATGATACGGCAGTATGCCGAGGAACAGATCCGAGAAGCCAACCAAAAAGAAATGTGCTATGAGGAGTTTTTGGCGAACCTGCTGCAAAAAGAATGTGATGCACGTCTTGAAGCATCCCGTTACAACCGCATTCGTTTAGCCAAATTTACACACAAGAAGTATCTGGAAGATCTGTCTGTTAGTGATTTGCCTGAAGATGCCCAGAAGAAACTGAAACAATTGAAAAGCCTAGACTTTATTACAGAGGGACGCAATGTGATTATGTCTGGAAACCCCGGAACCGGTAAGACCCATATGGCCTTAGGACTTGGCATTAAGGCTTGTATGGAGGGCTACAAGGTATGGTTTACAACCGTTCCCCTGTTGATAAACCAGATAAAAGAATGCCGTGCACAGCAAACGCTGCGCGCCTTTCAGAACCGCTTCGAGAAATACGATTTGGTTATTGCTGATGAGATGGGCTATATCTCATTCGACAGAGAAGGCTCGGAACTCTTATTCACCCACCTGTCTCTTCGCGCCGGTCGGAAATCTACCATTATTACAACGAACCTATCCTTTGAACGTTGGGGAGAAATCTTCCAAGATCCAGTCATGACCGCAGCGATGATTGATCGTTTGACGCATCAATCCTACATCGTCAATATGAATGGCAATTCGTATCGCATGAAAGAAACGAAGGAATGGCTCAGCAAGCAGCAATTTGGATAATTTAAACAACGCTTCATGATCTATTGTTGTTATGGCATGGAGACCCCTCAGATACTGTGTACTATTTTTCACAGGTGGGGGAGTTTTAAATACTCATGTGGGGGATTTTTCAGTTGACAATTACACTTGCTTACGACTTTCGGTCGCTTATTGTACAGATCTCCCCAGGTAAGAACGTTATCTTCCTCTCCATCTATCTGCTCCATTTACTCTCGTACGCCTTCGGGAGTATGGGCTTTGATTTGTTATGCAACCTCACCCAACGTACGCTAGCCTTCTATTAAGTTCGTGTTCCTCAGACCGGAGATTTGCCGCCGGCTTCCTTCAGATTCTGCCTCACGGCGGACACCTTTGCCTTGAGCTATGGATACTACTGCCTTCACCATTCGGGACTTGAACCCTAGAGATAACGCCCATGCTGGGCGCACATAAAAAAAACCAGTCCTTCGACTGGGTTTTTACTTGGTTTATAATAAAAACATTTATAAATAGTAAATAATTGTCTTCACCTTCAATAGAACTTAAGATTTCGCCTTTAGTTCCCGAGAAAAATCAACTCAATGTCAGTGGTTGACCTTTTCTTTTCAAGAAGGTAAATCCCCCTAAATTCTCTAGATTAACCTCTATCATTTATTTATTGATTAATCGCGGTTATTTCATATATATGAGCTTTTGATTATCTTTTGATTAATTTTCATTGTATAAATTGAGTCAAATCAGCTAACTGATTACTGGTTAAAAAGGGAACTTGAGCATAAATTAATCCTAACTCCCCCTGTAGCCTTGCAGCTAAATGTCCTTTACCCAGAAGCTTTTCTGCTCCCTTTTCCCCAAGTGATATCTCAGACGTTCCAATACTTTCTACTCGAAGGATAAGGCGGTTTCCAAGGTTATCCCTCAACTGCACAGGCAACACATTCGCATCTGGACGTTGAGCAGCAAAGATCAAATGAATTCCCGCTGCCCGCGCCTTAACACCTAATCGTTGCACAATAGAGGAAACAGCACCCTTATACTCATCGATAAGCATCCATTCAGCAAATTCGTCGTGGATCAAGAAAATAAGCGGTAATTTCTCATTAGCGGTAGCCTTCATATTAAAATCTTTTAAATTATTAACTTTGAACTCTTTAAATTTCTGATACCTGTTATTCATCTCAACTACCAATTCTTCCAATATCTCTGCAGCTTTATTCTGATCATCAATAATTCCTTCAACTAAATGAGGAAGATTCGCAAGATGCATATAATCAACGCCATACTTAGGATCTATTAAATAAATGTGCGCCAAATCTTTACTATTCGTTACACAAATATCGAGAATGAGATTTTGCAACAAGACTGATTTACCACTGCCTGTTGCTCCAGCTATGAGTGTATGAGGAGCATGCTGGGCACCTCCTTCAAACTCACCACCCAAGTTTAAATAAAGTATTTCACCGTCTATCTCCTTGACACCAATAACGAAACTCATATTTAAGCCCGAACCATCGTTTTGTACTTTGCGGAGTTTCCAAACATCGGCTAAGGGTATTCCTTGCCTATGTGGACGTGCTAATGAAACCACTATCTCTCCAGGATGAGCCATGATATTGATAACATCAAGGGCATGAGTTGTTAATAGAATTGATCTTCTTTTTTCAACATCATCAACTTTTAATTGGTCGGATCCTTTTAATCGTATTACTATTGCGTTAGGTGTTAATCGATGGCTAACTACTTTAGCTTGTAAATTATAGCTAATTAGAGCCATTCTTAATTTATTTACAGTTTCACTTACCCATGTTTGGTCTTCGATATTATCCTCTACAGATTGAGCGTTTTGCTCGATCCAGTTGAATAATGAAGGTGTAGCCCAATGAGCAATTCTATTATCCTTTTCGTTATTGAATATAGTTGTTACAGAAGAAGAGATTTTATTATCCACTACACTTCTATGTCTTGTAACATTATTAGCATCATCTATATCCTTGTTTACGTCTTCCTCTACTTCAACAGAAGTAGAATTTTTTTTAGTGATTTCATCTTCAATAATAGAGGTAGTACCATTATTACTTGCAGCTAGGAAGTTGACTCTCGGAGCAGGTAAACTAGATTCATAAATCTCCCACGGCTTACTCTCATCCAATTTTTCGCGAATTGAGATGATAGACTCTCCTTTATGATAAGCCAAAACTAAATCTCTCACTAAATCTCTAGTAAACATCTCTTGATAGCATTTTTTTGCATTGGTGATCGGTAATCTTTCACTTTCCATGTTAGTATCAGGTAAAGTAGATAAAAACACATGAGAATAACCTTTAATCTCGATAGGAATTGAGCCATTACGAATACCCTCTCTTAACTCTTCTACAGAGAACGGTGATCCCGGATGTAACTCAATTCCATCATTTAGCATGTCACTTAATCTTGAGAGCCACAGATCCCTGTCGAGTCTACCAGGGTTGCCAAATATAGCATTATCCATTCTAGATACAGTATCACGCAGCTGTTTTGATGAATTTTTTTTCGCTTCTGAAGCTCCCTTTGCATCCACATACTTTGCTTCAGATATAAATACCTGGAGATGAGGTTTCTCTCCAACTATTTTGGGGCTCAGAGATAATATATCAGCAATCTGCTCTTCCTTTTGGCCTAACCAGGTTGCGTAATCATCCAAGAGAAACCAACTTATAGGTTGATCAACTTCCATTTCTGATTGGAGGATTGCTTTACTTAATACAACTCCAATTAACTCGCCAGCAAACACTCCACGTTTTGCAGCACGTAAAACAATATCACCTGAGATTGTATTAGCATCATCAATAAAACGCTCAGTTAATTGAACCAACTCTACCTCGCTTAAGCCTAAATTTAATGCATTCAATCGTCTTTTCACTAACACATTTAGCAAATTTAATTGTGATTTTGAGGACACTACTATATTAGATCCATGGGATTTATTATGTTGATACTTTATTACTTTCACACCTAAATTCTTTAATTGCCTGCGTTCTAACAATTCATCATAATTGACTACCCATTCACCCAGCTTATGGGCTTCATCAAAAATTGTCTTCACTTTTTCATTTTGAAATGATATTTGCCTAGCTGGTAAGAAATAAGTTCCTATACTAACATCTTTACCTTTAACTACTGAATAAATTGTCGTAAGATATGACCACCCGACAGATGGTTGACTCGGACATGTAAGATAAACAGTTGATTTTAATTCATCTTTAGCTGTAGAACGCCTTTTTGCCCACCGCGGAGGATAATGATCAAGAAGATCAGGCATTTGTCTAATCTTTACATCGTCCCATTCAAGACTTGCTTGTCTTGATATAACATCTTGAAGAAATACAATGTCAGCAAGTTTTCCCTCTTTGGGATCTGATACAGATGCCTCATGTGCCATAACCCCTACACGAAGTCTTGCCATAAAATCGCGTGTCACTTCACTTGCTACGAAAGAATCTGCATTATTATCCGTACTTTCGACCATCTTCATATACAATTCATTCAATTTATTCGTATCGCGATGTCGTAGGATAACTTGACATCGAACCTCGTCTTCGGTTTCATGCAAAGTCGCAAGTGAGTTAACAATGGTTTCGGGTAATCTAATTGAATCACAGTTATATAAGACTAGACTCAGATTTGTTTTCTCATGCGGTTGAAGATCTAAATAACGTTCGACAAGTTTTAATAGCTTATCACTTGCTTGTTTAGGATCCTCATTTGTCTGCATGTCGTTATCATCACGTAGTGGTGACTCCATTAAACTGTAGTCGTTTTTGGTATCTGAAACTGCAAGCAAAACGGGCTCTTGTCCCCTATACCCTAAAGATACTTCTGGATAGTATGGATTTAATACTTCCTCTTTCAAATCCATGAAAAACAAGCGCTGGTCACCAAAGTCTATTTGTTCAGTAGTTAACACATAGTTAATTAACCCTATAACTTGTCGCGCCTTCACGGACTTCGCAACCATACGCATAGGATGCCAAGGGGATATAATAGCCATTGGTTTATTTTTATCCCCATCAACCTTCACATTACCAATATTCATAACTGGCTGGAAAATATCAATTCGATTCATATCCCCTAGAGCATGCACCTGTAAAGTACGAAGAAACTTATCATACAATTCACATTGCTGGATTATTGAATCTGCATTAATTCCTTCTTGCAACCATTCTTTTAGAGCCAATTTGTATCCTTCGGAGAAATTTTCCCAAGCATCTTTAACAGAATCATAATTTAGTTGGGATAGTCTGTCCTCTTCCAACGACTTTTTTAAGTTACTCAAAAAAACCTTCTCAAGATCTGTTGCTTTAGCAAAGATACCAACTAAAGAACCTCTATCTCGACCAAAAACAGCCTGTAGTGTCCCAACATCACTTAAGGAGAGACCTTGAAGCTTTCCTTTCTTACTAACTGGATTTTGAGAAACAGTTGAGTATGAGAAAGGATGGTCCGCTAGTCTTTTTAAATCATCATGTAATTCTAATCCAATTCCCGACGAGTCACCTTGCCAAATGAGCTTAACATCATTTTTTTGTTTTGTTCCCATTAAGTCTTGATAAGTCAGTTCGATATAAAAAGCAATTTGAGTAGCTGTTCTTGCGCTAGAAGTATTCTTATTATTTTCTTTTTGCTTCCGTTCTACAACCAGCTGATCATATTTAAATAAATGATGAGTTTCCCAATTGACTTGCCAATCCGTTAATTTCTCCAGCCCTCTATATGCACAGCAGAAGTATAAGGCGACATCTTCATTTAGATCCATCCATGATTTTTTACTATTAGTCTTTTGGGTCCGTATCTTTAAAGATTTCACTCCAGTGACACTATCACATTGCGCAAAGAGTCTTTCAGTCGCTTCAAGCAAACCTACTAAAAAATCACTACACTCAATTGCTTTTCCATAAACATAACGATCCCACTCAGCCTTTAATGATTTGTCTGTTTCTAAATTTTGTCTATGCTTTTCATAAAACTCCTTGTCCTCATCTGTAGCTTCTTTTGCTTTTCTTTTTTTAAAAAATTCATTTAAGTTACTTATATAAGTTATTTCTTCATCCGTAAGAGTATTTGGAAATTCATCCTCGTATAATTGACGAGTTCTCTCAGCCAAGTTGATTTTCAATGGTTTTAACTCAAAAAACAAAAGGTTTACCTTATCTGATTCCCATTCTAACTCAGCCAAACTTTCTGCTGCATTAGACCAGTTTGCATTTGAGTTTATGAATAACTCCATAATAGGTTGAACAGTTGGATCAATTTTACTTTTCACTTTTTCATATGATGACAGAATGTCGCTATTCTCTATTAATTGTCTGTTGGGATGCTGTTTGTATAAGTAGCATGCTCTCTTACTGTACGCTTCTAAGAACATTTTTTTCCAGCGACTTGCATGTCCTAATGCATTATCTGGTATCGAATCGAAAAAATAAGAGTCACGTGGTATACGAAGAGCTGGTAATGCCCAGCCCAATGCACGTACTACAGGAATACTATTCTCAAAAATCACTTCACGCACCATAACCACAAACTCACTAAATTCCTCAAGACTGCATTCGCTTGCATCTTGTAGCCCCTTAAGGGATTGCTGCCAATATCTTTTTTGATCATCCGTTAGGGGTAAGTCCTTACTAGCTACTTGAACCCAGATTTCCGGTTGGCTCTTTAGGTCTCCCGCTCCAATTTTTGCAATATCCCTTAACGACTGTCCCTGATCATCATTTGTATTGGCTAGAAGAATAGCCGGTTTATCACATGCGGCATTTCTCCAATAAGTCGTTTTCTCATCAGTAACCATTTCTTCAGGCAACCCACTACCTTCAACAAGTTTGCGAGGAACTTTAATAGCTAGAGATAACGATAATAAAATATCCTGACTAATTGTTTTACAAATTACTGAAACTTGATCACCTGTAAGACGATCTAATAAAAAACGTGCTACTCCCTCTTCTGAGTTGCCCGTCTGTAATTGCCGGCGGAGATATTCAGTTGCTACTTGTCCTATAAGATCCAGTTGATTCATTAATTTTCATCCTCCCGAATTCCGAAGGGATTTTCTACATATGCGCAGGCATCAGATAACCTTCGCAATAATCCCATGCTTGCTAAACGTTGCTCGAGTCGCCTAGCATTTTCCGAAAATGCTTCCATATCAGCTCTTCCAGAATCCGTTAGTTGCTGAGCCTGCTTATCACCAATTATAAAACCAAACTTCTCATATAGTTTTTCTAAAAAGTCCTGAAACTCCATTCTCTTCGGCACTACACAAAGAACTAAGGATTTAAGCAACATATCTTGAGGAGCATATCTTAACCTTCTCGCTCCTCTTTTAGAAGATAATCCGATTTCTTTACCCCAAACACTATGAAATTTATCAACATGTTGTTTATGTCTAGTATTAGCAGCTGAAACAAACTTATTTATCAAGTCTTCGGGTGAATTAGCAGACTCTACTTCACTCTCTTTATTGTCCTTAGGCCAAGCATATTCTTTCTTCAAAAGGGTGATTGCTTCGGTTATATCTGTTATTTGATCCCATGAATCTGTTTCAACGACTTTTCTTATGTATGACTCTATTGCACGACGAGACAAATTATTGTGTTCTATAAACGAATCAGAAGATAAATCCCGTATAACTGTTTTCTTTGATGAGACAATCTCTAAAACAAATGTAAGCCGCTCCTCGTCTCCTAGCTCCGCTTTAGCGCGATTCAAACTATATATGATAAAGCGTAAACCGGTGATGTTTACAAGATGAGGAATAGCATCGTAATTTGGAATGTTGCTTTGTAATAAACTTAACCAGTCGTTAGCCATTGTCTGGTAATCTGGTAATTCTAGATATGGTAGATACGCTCCAGATCTAATAACAGTTGAAGATAATGTCTCCTTGGGTTCCAATGCAGCCACTAGACGATTAAACTTATTCCCTTGATTTAATACACTTTTGTTAAGTAATGAAAGTAGTTCCTCTCCCTTTCCACTTCTTGCTAACATTAAATACAATAATTCCCCAGTCCTACCAAAAAATCTTCGATCATTAGTAAATTGTCCATTATCTTTAACTTTTAAATCCTCATACAAACAATCGGGACCATACGGGAATATAAATTGAGAACTCCACCTTTTATTGTTTTCACCTTCAATGGTGGTTTCTCGCAGAAAGTGAACTACCTCAGCAAAGTCCTCGAATTTTGAGAACCGCTTCTCGAGGTAGCTGAAATCAGCATTAATAAGCCCTGCTTGTCCTTTATTCATGACATCATACCATTGTAGCCAAGCTTCTTTGGGATCATGTTTATATCTATTAGTTATCAAAGCTAATTGCGGGTTATTGAATAGTATATTGCGCAAATACAATCTAGATTTTGGAGAATAAGCTAATTTATTGGCCTCTACTTCGATAAATCCTCTCCCTGCATCTAGTTCTGATTGAAGCACATTTAAAAACTCCATAAAACAAAGCCATGGAGTTTGCTCATCGTATAGACGATGTCCCCAAATTGCTTCATCCACCCACATATCTCCATCATGTTTAGTAGGACGTGGAAGCCTATCAAGCATTGTATTTCACCTCCACGTTTTTATCATCTATCATACCTTCTGGATTCAATCGAATAATTCTAAAGCTCAAATCATTTACTTCATCAGCATCTTCTTCATCTATCTTACGGCGTAGTTCCAGCTGTTTAAGCAGCCTGCTTTTAAAGCCTAATATATCTTCATAGCATTCCCTAGAAAAACTACCAGGTAATGCCCCCTCAGCAACACGTGAAAGAAACTCATATCGAACTAATTGTAGAGGTAATTCAACAGCATCTACAGATGAGGACAGTTTAACCTCAATTACAAGTTTCCCAATATCATTAATTTTAAGTTGCATGCTTTCCCCACGCTTTTTAGGAACAGAAATACTCTCTTCAAATATTCTACTAACTTTTGCCTGGGAGTGACTTCCTGACGTAGCCAATATTAACTCATCGTTATTTTTTGCTAGTAAACCTGTAAATATACGATTTAAGCCTTGCGCAATTCGAGATGTAATATGTGAAGCTACTCTACCGTTTTGTGCCGTCTTGTATACGTCATTTAAGAATTCGCCGGCGTATTGAAATGTGGTAAGTTTCCAAAGTTTCAGTTCCTCTTCTTTCTCTCGAGAAATCACAAAAAATAATCTTTGCCTCTGAGAACGAAGTGAATCTAAAAAGGAATTCCCACTATCCGTTATTACACCTTCTAAATACTCCTTTTGATTTGCACGAAATGTTTGGTCTGCGCCGTAATATATATCATTTAGAACAAGATCATTGTAGTACACATTTAGATCAGGATCATCTTGACCAAAAATTAAAATATTATCAATAGTGTTACTTGTCTCATATCCTATTCCAAATCTACCTAATGTAGCGAAAACATCTGTAGACTCTCTTCTTCTTTCTGTGAGATTTTCACCTAGAATATTACGGTAGATGCTCGCTAGTGAAGTTCTATTGTTCTCGACAATTTTCACGGCTTCAGAACAAGACATAATTCTATCTCTTGCTTCTGGATGGCCTAATAACATATTCGATACTAGAAGAAGCAACTGCCTTATAGGAAGATGTATACCATTTAACTCACATAGTTCTAATAGATCAGTGACTCTTGAACGAATCAGATTTTGATCTGCGGTACCTTTAAGTCTTTTACGATTTTCCCATATTGGGCATCGCTTTTCTATCTGATCATTTTCCTTAAGAGAACAGTTATTACAATCTTTCCAACCTCGATGGTTCAATACGGCATCAACAATCTGTGGAAAAAGCTTTGCTGCACTGATTTGGCTCAAATTATAAAGCCTCAGATTAAATCCATCTTTCTCTCTAATCTCATTTACAAGTAATTCCTCTACACAAAGTTTTACAGATTCAGTATTTATACTAGTATCAATATTTTTCCATGCTTCCACTAATTGACCGTCATTGGCTGCAATCAAAAAAACATTACTACCATCCGGGTTCATTACTGAATCTACAAAGTCTTTAAGAATCCCTCTTTCTTCATCCTTCAGCTCACTTAAGTCCTTTATTACGTATAGTATTTTTAAGTTTGGTAATTCAAGTTTTTTAATTTTATCATCATTTTGCCAATCTTGTAGTGAACCGCTGAGAGAAATCCAAATTTCACGACAATTATAGGTTTTTCCATCCCCAGCAGTCCCTGTTAAGATAACTGATTTAGGTTTATTTGACTTATAATTATCAACTAACTCACTCAAATAAACAGAGTCAACTATTATCGGATCAATATTTTTGCGTTTCAGAATTCTATGTATGGATTCATCGTACATGTTATCGTTGCGTGGAATAGGGCCATATTGGCGAAGAAAACTTATCCAGCTGGATTCAACCATAGTCATTTTTCACTACCACCTTCTATAAAAAACTCATATTTAGGTCTTAAGTAGAGGTTCGACAAAATAATACAATTCCCTTCTATTGGAAACAAAAACTCCCCAGATATGCCTATCTGGGGAGTTTTATTATTTCTGTGCATTAAAAAAATGATTAACCTCAAGAAAATACACAAACACACGGAACCGTATCGTCCTCATGAGGTATTACTATTGGACATGATGCAGCAGCCACCTCATCCATTCCTTTGTTTACCATTTCAAGATATATTCTGTATTCACGAAGAGTATATGGTTTACCATTATCTTTTACTTTCAATATACTTACATCGCCTAGCATATCTCTCATTCTTTCTTCCATTTCTTCTTGCTCTTGATATTTGTGAGGCCATATCTTATAAAGATCTGCATAATGCTTAAATCCACCTCGTACACAGCGTCCTCCACAATTAGCGTGTGAAAATCCCAAATCATACATCCTTGGTAATTTTATACCCCACTCTTCACTTATAACTCTCTTTGCATCGAAATCTTTAATATTTAATTCAAATAAGGGGAATCTTGTTTCGACAGGTTCTAATGCTTGATGTCCATAAAACTCCTTTAGATTCTCAGCACGTTGCCTTTCATGAGCACCAATCCCAAAATAAAGAATGGGTTCAAGACCTTGATCCCTTAAATCCTCAATAAAAATAACAGTTTGCCTGACCTTTAACTCTGAAGAGCATTTGGCAAGCCTAGAGTTGCCTAAGAACCTAGTTTCTTTAAAAACTTCTTCAGGTGTCCTCCCATCAACCCTTTCAGTTATTTCAATCCCGATATACTCAGCCACTTCATACATAAACCTATAGTTATCATCATCTTCCCACAATGTGTTTGTGAAAAACAATATACAATTTTCTTTACCATGAGTTTGCACCATTTGATAGGTAACATAGGCACTCGCAGCGCCCCCACTAAACATTGCTACATGTACTGGTTTTCTGTTCATTTTCAGACCACCTTTTAACTATTTTCCATTTCTAGCCCATCCAACATATCTTTTGTGGAGATATCCTGCATCAGTCTCCACAGTATAACTAATATTTCATCATTTGTAACAGTTCTCCCTGTATATTTGAGCTTTCTTCTTATATCATCATAGATAAAATGGGACTTCGTGGAAAGTTCAACTTTAGGTAATATAATCGATTTTTCTCCTGACTTAATTTCAATAAAATCTTCTAATATATCCTGACTTTTAATATTATATAATTCATTTAGTAACTCCGCTTGAAATACATCATCAGTTGCATCTGACCATTCTTCCCTGCTGACTCCAACTAATGATTGAGCTATTGTATCCACATAGTTTTCAGAACCCGAACTTATTATTGCAGATAACAACTTAGAAGTCCTTCTTTTAATATTAGAATATCCTTTTGCCCATGTATCTAAATCATCATAATTTTCAATCTGAAGTGCATTAAAGATGATGTTCTCCATGTAATTCCTATGCACTATATTAATATATTCCTCGCCTTCAGCTTTCGCAAATTTAACCTTTTCGTTATCTCTTCCCATATTTGTAAATTGTATCAACAGTTCCATTGCATCTAAGGGGCGTACTTCACAAACTCTGATGATCTCACGTAATTGATTTGATAGTGCTGATTGTTTATCTGAAATCCGAGCCAATCTAGGAAGTGATTGATACCATCGCACTAGTACTTTGCTTAAATAGACAGGGGTTTGCGATCCTCTGTCTTCCTCTTTAATAAATTCGGAGAAACATTCCTCAACAAGTATTGTCAGTTCACTATACTTGCCTTCAATCGCTTGGTAGGCAAAAGTATAATTACTTGGATCACTTACCATTTTCCAGAGAAGTTCACCATTAATCACTTGTATAAATATATCATTATTATAGAATAGTATGTATTTCCATTCTTTTCCAAGTAAAGTTGGTAAGAGAACAGGTATTATGGGTTGACGTACTGAGAAAGGAGTATTCTTAAAAATATTAATCAGGTCTTTAAAATATCCCTTCTCCTGCTTTAAAACAGCCAGCAAACTTTCACGCAACAAAAGAAGTGAACTATCCTTTATTAGCTCTGGCCTCATTGGATGCAGTCCGTTATTCTTTAGAACAGTCGCATAAATCAAATAGTCAGGGCCAAAACCACTGATATTAATTTCATTATTATTTATCTTTATATTTTCTAGTATCTTATCAATTACCTTATATGCTCCTTTTTCTTGCACCTTTGCAATGTTCCTTCTATTAAAGGATTCATTTCTCACTTCAGGTGTAAAGGGATATAGCTTATTCATAATATTTGAAAGGTTATTACTTAAAGAACGTTCATCTGTAATTTGAAGAAAATTCCCCTCATAGATCCATTCACAATCACTAGTAAAACCCACATAGGGACTAAGTGTTATTCTTATATCATGAAGTAATGACCGCTTCAAAAAAGTTAATTCATCAATTAAAAAACGATCTTGGATTAAAAATACTTTATCTTGTTCTAAACTTTCAATCACGAGCAATTTCTCAAGATTATAAAAGATGCTATGAGCTGGATATTTCGGTATCACAAAAATTGCATTCTCGAAACAAGTTGAAATATAATGAATTTGTTTTTTCAATTGTTCTATCTCATCCAAATTATCAGTAACAATATATACAATGTTGAAATCAGCTTGTTCACTTAGTTTAAACTCGATCGTTTCTCCAATAACTTCGGATAAGTGAGCAATCATTACTTCAGCAAACCTTGTTACACTCTTCTCATCATTATAAAGCTTAGGTAGATAGAACCTTGATTCTAATAATTTCTCTGCTGATTCAAGTTTTTGTTCTAAAGAAAAACTTGTTAAAAGCAACCTACTTTCTATTTCCGATTTAAGATCAACTACACTCCCTTCATACAATACAAATCGATTTTCATCATTTAAGTAACGCAATACTTTTAATTTATATAATTCACCTATTAGTTCTTGGGTTTCCTCCAGGGTTAACATCATTGCAAATGAAATAAAATCTAAGCTTGGTATTACTCGGGTATTCAGATTAGTTATATCCCAGATTGTTAATAGTTTCATAATCTTCAATTGATCATCTAGATGTCTAGAAGGGATCAATCGTTTTTGCAATCTTCTAAATAACAGATAACTTTTTCTTGTATTAGAGTCATGTTCGAATTCATCAAAAGCAGGCTCAAAGTAATCAAACAATTTATCAGCGGTATACCAGTTCTTATATTTTTCATAGTGATATTTTAGACCACCATTTTCGTTACTCTCCAAAAATGTAAATAGTGTGCGTTCATTTTGAGCAACAATGTTAGCTAGCTTTGGCATACAAAAGAGAGTAACCGGGTGTATTGGATAACTTCCTTCAACTATAAGTGATGTTTTTTCAAACTGTGATAGTTCTGGAAAAAGCGGATACCTTGTTAAACCATTCCATAAATTCATTCGATAGTCATCCGAGTCCCATTCCCTGCGCATGTACTGAGTAGCCATATTAGATATACGTACAAATGTTGACTGATCACTTTCCACATTATAAAGAGCGTATCTTTTTTCAATACGTTGGAATTCTTTTTGCAAATCCTCGTTAAAACGCTGCGCATATTGTCTCATGTTTTTATGAGTAATGAGTAATATACTTAAGTTTTGGTATGAATTGTGATCCGCCAGTTCAGCAATATCCTGTAGATCTTGCATTGCCTCATGAACTTCATTGGAATTAAGGGACTGCAAGAATCTTCCAAACTCATCATGAACTATTAATAGCCCTTTGCCAACCTTTTGTAGCTCATCAAGTATATGATTCACTTGCGAAACTAACTCCCCTGAGAAACCAGGAATAAAATAGGAACCGGAAGTTAGACTCGGATAAATATTTGTAAACCATTCAATTTCTTCTTGGTTAAATTTCTCTATAAGTTTAATCCAAGAAGAAAGTTTCTGTTTCTTATTTTCCAATTCTTTTATAAACATAGAAAATGTCGCAGGAAACTCTAATTCCCATTTTTTAATAGTGTTAATTATTTCCATTATCAAGCTTGGTAAAATAATATTAGTTTCATCCTTCTTCAACGCCTTATGAATTGATGATATTAACGATCGCCGAAGATTTTGAACATTCCCATCTAGTATGACTGGTATATAATTAATTTCATGATTATTTACTTCCCTTATTATATCCCCAACCTTATCGTCTATTGTTTCAAACTTTTTCAATAACCTTCCTAAAACTACATCACTATATTGTTTAGAGATTAGTCCAGTTATAATAGTACTCATTAGAGATTTACCAGAACCATAGGGCCCGGATATAATATGTGATTTTTGCCCACCTAATACACCACTTAAAATCCCTTTAAACGGTGTAATATGAAATGGTGTTGGTAGAAACCTATTCACAAAGTTTTCTTCCCCGAGGTCAAAGCGGATATTAATACTAGAGTGAAATTTGAGTTGATTAGTCATGAATAATTTCCCCGTTCTTTCTACCATACTCATCTCTAAGATATTCGATAGGAGATATTTGAGGTAATAGTATAGTATTTAATCTATTAGTTCTTTGAAATATAATTGGATAATATAAATGCTCTGAAAGCTCTTCAAGTGCATTGATTATCTCTGATCTTTGTAGGTGAAATATATTACCCCATAAACTGGGTTTACTTTCAATTTCCTCCACAGATACATTGTCTGTTTCATTTCGTTCACCGTATTTTAATAAAACATACATCAATGCAGTGACTCCTATATTTTTATAACTTTGATTATTCTTTATAAATATGCTCGAACTTTCCTCGGATACAGATACTAACTTTAGTTTTCCAAATGGGCTTTGTGTAACATCTTCAGGATCTTTAAACTGCTGAACTTCAATATATAATCTTATCATACAATCTATATCCCTTTTTAGAGAATTTTCTGAAGTTTGTTCACCTTCACGGGCCGCCCAAATACTCAATTCATGAATGACTTCTTCTTTAGTAAAAGATGATCGGGAGAATGTATTGAAAAAACCATACCATACAAAGAGCCGATCGTTAATATTCCCCTTATCAATTAAGGAAAAATGTAATACTGACAATGAGTCTGAAAAATCAAGGTATGGATCATATTTATTAACAACTTCACCTAATTCAGTTAATAGGTGAATACTCTTATTTTCTTCGTTTTTCAACTCCATAGCAATATTGGTAGCTGTTAACCAAAACCGTAATGATTGAACCATGTTTTTACCGAGTCCTATTATTTCAGCCGCGTCTTTTTCAAAGAAAAACCTTGGATTGGACTGAATCATCTTAATCCCTTTACGTAACCAATTTAAACGTAAATGAAATGTTTCATGTTGCCCATATTTCATATGTAAAGATCCCCCTAATGTTATTAGCTCAATAATGAGAATGTACATTCGTATAATTTTATTATAACATAAACCATCTTTGCTGGATAACATTCTCCAGCAAAGATAACGTAGTAAAAGAAAAGATACACATATAATATTGATAATATAAAATGAGTTCCTTTTACTTCACAAAAAATTCACCTTTCATTATAGCATCCTGTCTATTCAACTGCATAAACGCTCTGCATCAGCCTATTTTGCCATTCCTTATTGAGCATTTATATGGCTCTCCAATTAGCTCAGGATCCGCTAGATATATGAACGAATGTTTGGTGCAATAAAAAAAAAAAAAAAACACGTTCGCATCGTGAGTACTTTAGCTAAATAATCTGCTATTACTTTCACACAATTTAAAAATAAGTTTCTTACAGATAAGGATTACTATTCCATAATGACACGTAACAACCCGCTTTATGAATATTTTACCGTTGGTACTATGTTTGAGAAGACCGCTTCGACTTAACGATTTGATATGCAGCGATCTTTTTAGTTGCTCATGATAAGAGTATTGTATCAGCAACGTTGATTGTAAATGATCTGAAAATCAGTTATCAAACGGTATGCTCGATGATGCATAATATCCTTAAAGCAATGGCGGACCGAGATGCACAATACACGCTCTCAGACCTTGTGAAGATTGAAGATTTTCACATCCACGCTCCGACTAAGAATGGCAATCGTGAACGTGGCACTGACAAAAACCGAGCGCTTGTCGCGCTTTCTAAAAATAAAAAGGGACATCCGTTGCTCGTCAAAATGGAAGTCATTGCGAACATAAAAAAGAAGGTTTTCCGCTCTACTGGATAGGTAAAATTCACACCTTCAAGCAGGCCGTTTGTCATCCTCCTATGAAACCATCGCAGAATTCCTTCTTCATGTCGCTTACCATCTTGGCTAGATTCATCATGGGTTCCAATTGCGAAAACCTGAAAGTACCAAGCAGCTTGTTTTCGTATGCGTTGAAGCGATGAACTGTAAATCGAGCATTGCTTATCAATGTCACAAAGTAAATACTTCTTCATGAAATCACTCCCGAGACCAGTATCACATCTTAATTTAATTATAGATCCTACTTTTCACAATATTGTCGGCAAACAAACGTTCTAACTCTGAGAAATTCATAACACAACTAAAAACCGATTATTAAGTACACAAATATGCACAAAATATTATCGGTTTGATTTTAGTAAATATACGGACAACATAGAACCATTATTTGAACTGCTCGGTTATTAGGGGACTAGGACTTAAGATGTAGATTCGACACCGTTTCACAATCCCCTTCTTTTCCCTATAATGCAACAAATTATAAATGTAGTACATCTCGAATATATCAAATATACGTTTCACGACAACTCACAGTCTTAAAAAGCCATCGGCACCTTGCAGACATACTGGAGATCGGTGCGATTATGCTCAGCGATGAGGGCGGCAGCTTGCCATGGTCAATTTGTTTCACACCTATGTACACGCTCCGCCTTTCAAGAAGTTTTATTAAAAGTCATTAAATCCATCTTATTTGCTCGTACAAATAGGACAAAGTATCGTGAAATCCCCAACCGATTCCATCCGTATCCGACACTATCGTGCCAATTCGTTTCTCGTATTCTTCAAACAGCTCGGCAGTATCATCAAAATTCACCGTCTGAACCACATCTTCATACATCGATTCCATGCTTTCGTAAAACCGCTCGTCGATATCGCCATAGGTAAGGGTAAAAGAAACGCCCATCTCGACGTAGAATAGCTTTAGCTCAAAACTATATTTCTCGCTGCCCGTCAGTTTTTTGAATTCGGATATTGCCTTCTTCGCTTCCTGCAGCTTTAGCTTTCCGTGGCCGCGCTGAGGAAAAAATTGATGTTCGATTTTTTTGCGATATTCAAGGAATAGCGACTCCACCGCTTCTTCCCCTAAAATTTTGACGAAGAGGAACCGTTCGATTTCTTTGCTAACGCCAAAGCATTCTTTTACAAGTTCCTTCAACTGTTCCTGGCTCATGCTCTTCAGATACTTGTTCAGAGACGTCTTGGTCAGCTTTACAGGTATTTTTTCCTCGGCTTGTGGAATGAGTGATTTCGGTATTAGCTTGTTTCTCCGCTCGCGAAGCTTGTCATTAACTTCGTCACAGTGAAAAGTCTCAGGATCATATCCTTCTTTCAGCCATTCTTTAAATTCGTCATGTTCCGGATGATTCGGAGTAAGCAGCGCATCCATCATATTTTGATAACCCCACACGCCACCAACATCCTCCTGAGGGCAGCTGCGCTCCCCGCCCAAACAAATGGGAGAGATTAGCTCAGAAGCTGAAGAATCTATTTTCTCTAACTTAATTGTGTGCTTCCAATTATCGCCAAAATCATAGATGTAGGAAAATTCCGTATTTTCCTTTTGCAAATGGTTGCTCACCATTTCTTTCTGCGCATTCAGTACTTCACGTGATTCCATATCCTCGAATGTCGGGTTAGGCAAACCAATGGCTTGTCCACAGATATGAAACTCATACAAATGATAATCCTCCCAGCCCATCATCACTTGTATGAGTTTATGAAGCTGATGAAACGTAATCTCAGGATGAAATTGAAATTGACGCCATATGCTTGGAGCAATATCATCTAGTTCTATTTTGCAAATATAGATCATTTAAGCTGTCCCCCTATTGTCCTTTAAAAAAGAATGCCTCAGTTCTTCTTCATGCATTTTCTTAATCTCTTCGGTCAATTCTTTTGCTTATTCCAGGGTTAAGCTACCGGTTTATCCATTTTTCAGGTATGGACATAGCAATGACAGCCTCCCTCTAATTTATAATCTTGTCAGCATTATAACATAGCTGTAACAGCCAAGGTGAAACGGCTATCAGCGTCCATTAGAAGAAAAGCTCATTTCTCAGTGATATGTAAGAATACTCATAGTTTTAAAAAAAAGGCCTTAGTCTCATAGAATTCAAGACTAAGGCCACTTACTGAATTGATGTTCCCACTATGACTATACGTCAAACACGGGGAGCAAACGCTTTTTATACTTTTAAATAAGTTCGGACTTTTGAAGCAGCTTTTGTACAATCACCGCAACCTCGGCCCTCGTTATGAATGCCTTTGGCGCTAATAGATTGCCAGGTTTCCCGCTTACAATACCTGCCCCAACATTGTCGGCTATGCTGCTGATCGCCCAATCGGATATTTGTTCCGCATCTGTGTACGGGCGCAACGTTATATTGGTCTCATGATTCGGAAGCTTCTCCTTCAGCCCGGTTATCGACATCGCTTTAGAGATGATAACCATAGCCTGCTCTCTTGTGATCTTCTGGTTCGGTCGGAACGATCCATCCTCGAAGCCGTTAATCAATTGATATTCATAAGCCGTGTTAATCACGCCGCTGTACCAGTCCGATGCCTTCACATCCGAGAACGGCGCTGTTCCATCCTCCGGCTTGAGTCCCAGACCCCGAACGAGGATAGCCGCAAATTCAGCACGAGTAATATCTTGATCAGGATTGAATATGCCGTTACCCGCACCCGAAACAATCATTCTTGAGCCCATGTCGTTGACAGCTTGCTCCGACCAATGGCCGAACACATCATTGAATTCAAGCGGATTCCAAACAATTGAATACATGCTGTTCGTCAAGCTGTTGATCTGCGCATAATATTTCCCATCAATACGCACGATCTTAGTCGGTACATGGCGAACGGTTCCGTCCGGATCAACCACTACACCAGTTGTAATATTGTTCGGATCTACGCCGTCCGGAATTGCTATCATTCTTTCGACATAGGCATTGAATTGAAATACATCGACAGTCGTGCTGCCATACACGGCTCTAATGGTAAAATCGAGCGGAGGCACGACAAGCACAAACTCGTATTTAGCTGCTGCACTCTCTACCACTTGCGACATATGATTTGGAGAAGCTGCGATTTCGATCTGCAGCTTGATGTCATTCAAATTGACCGATTCGCCAAGTTGCTTAATGATGGCATCCATATTGAGCTGCAGTGCAGGCAGCGTATAGGTCGATTTGTCCGTTTTAATTTCCAGAACCGCCTGCTTGCTTTCCAGATTTTTAACCATTTCCCCGTTTAGTTCGACAATCACGACATCAGAATTGGTATTGACTGGGATTGTGACAACGGTATGCTGCCCTTCCTCCTTCAGCTTGTCATCAAGCTTCTTCTGATCAACAGTCACTGTAATGACGGATTGATCTTGTCGCTTGCTCATCGTTGCGGTTCCCGCATTCTCCACTTTGCCGTTAACGAGGATTTCTACTCCATTATTGGTTGTTTCTGGACGCGCTGGAGCATTATCGTCGCTGCTAGGCGGCAATGCCGGAACGATGGAATTGGATTCGATGGACGACTCACTCTTTCCTGCCGCGCTAATCGCCTTTACCGTAAACGTATAGCTGATGCCATTCGTTAAGCCTGTCACGACAATCGGGCTTGTCAGGCCTGTAGTAAGCACATTACCCGGTGTTGCCGTAACCTCATAACCAGTAACTTCACTTCCTCCATTGTCTGCCGGAGCTGTAAATGTAATTGAGGCTTGTCCGTTTCCGGTGACTGCTGTTACATTCGTCGGCGAAGACGGTAAGGTCGCAGGCGTTGCATTGACTTGATTCGACTCCGCACTCAGACCTCCCGCATTTCCCGCTTTCACTACAAAGGAATAGGCCGTGCCATTTATTAGATTTTGCACAATGTAGGAATTATCCTCAACGACAACTATTGGTTCATCGTCAAATTGACCTGAATCAACAGCCATATAAATATTGTAATACGTTGCGCCTGTTACCGTATTCCAGCTCAAACCAATCTGCCGATCCCCTCCGGCAGCCACAAGATTGTGCGGATTTGCGGGAGCGTTTGGCAAGTTCACCGCTTGAGTTACGGAGAATGCTACAGGTGCCATATTATCCGCCGTTACCGTAATGATTGAAGTGTACGTGCCCGCTGGCAAGCCATTGCTTGCTTGAACGGTAAAGCTTGTGGCGGGTGCTCCGCTATTAACGGTCGCATCTGGCTGTGTGATGACAAAATCTTCAGCATTCATACCACTCAGCGATGCGGACAAGTTCGTCAAGCTGCCGGTGCCGGTATTCGTAATCTGAATTGTTTTTATTTCTTGAGAATCCGAGCCGTAGCCTTGAATAAGCTCTATTAACATTTGATCGGAAATTGCGTCGATCGTGTAGGTAGGCGCCTCGACTACCGTGATCGTCGTCGTTTTCGAATCGATATCGGCTGTAGCTGTCCACAATTCGCCATCCCATCTCTGCTTGTTGAACACAACAGTTACGGTATCAGCGCCTGCGACAGAAGGCGTGTAAGTGGACACATAACCTTCCCCGCCCAAGTTGAATGTTCCCTGCATGCCGCTTGGCGACGATGACCAGCTTACAGGAACATATCTTTCATCTCCGCTTACAACGCCCGCTTCCGCTTGACGATCACCGGTTGCCGTAAGCGTCACCGTACTGCCTGCTGTGACGCTGCTTGAGCTAAAGCTGTAGCTGTTGTTCGAAGTGCTCGCCGTCGTTTCTGTTAAGATACCTGGCTTGACTACCCGAATCTTTCCATTTTCAACCCACGCTGCATATAATGAATCCTCGAATGCGATCAGACTCGGATTAGTCGCGACCACACCCAAGCCATTCGCACCGTTAATGTCTACAATTGTCCATCTGTTTCCGTCATATTTCTTCGCGCGAATTTGGGAACTGTATGAATCGTTCTGTTCCTCCCAAATCACATACAAGGCATTGTCGAGAACCGCAAGACTGGAATTAAGAGCGTTTTTGGAAAAATCCGCATTCAACCCGTCTCCGTCTACACTTATCCAGCTTGTATCGCCTGCATACTTCTTGACGCGAATTTGTTTAATGTTTGATTCGTTCAATTCCTCCCATACTGCGTACAACTCATTGTCAAAAACAGCAAGGGCGGGATTAAACGCGTTTCTTGAAGAACCCGCATTCAGCCCATTGTTCTCATCGCCGCCTGCGGTTGTCCACTCATCCCCGTCATATTTCTTAATGCGAATTTGTTGAACGCCTAATGAATCGTCCTCCTGCCATATCGCATACAAAGCGTTATTAAATACTTTCATCTCGGGAAGACGGCCGTTTCCGAATGCATTCACATTCAATCCGTACTCTCCATCGTCTAGGCTTGTCCAGCCTGTCCCCGTATATTTCTTGACGCGAATTTCGGAGCCGTAGGAGCCGCCTAAATCCTCCCATATCGCATATAAACTATCGTTGAACACAGCCAGACTGGGAGAGCCAGCACCTTGTTCAGGCTTCAGATTCAAGCCGGTCGATTGATCGCCTTCGGCGCTTTCCCACCCGTCATCGCCATACTTCTTGACGCGAATTTGATCCGCATTTCCGCTCGTTTCACTCCACACCGCATATAAAGTATGATCAAAACCAATCAGCTTGGGAATAGATGCGCCTTGAGATGCATCCATATTCAATCCGTTTACATCGCTGCCATCTATGCTTATCCATTTTGCGCCATCGTACTTCTTGACGCGAATTTGATTGGCTGTTCCATTATATTCCTGCCACACCGCGTACAATTCATTGTTAATCACAGCTAAACTAGGAGAATCTGCATTTGATAGAGCATCGACATTCAAGCCTCCGCTGTCTGCGGGCTTCCAGACGATTGGTATATACGGGATCACAACGACCTCAATCATTGCCGTATAATTGCCGCCGTTCGCATACCCTGCGGGAATTCCGCCCAGCACTGCCGTGAACGTGTAGCTCCCCGCCTCATTCGGATTGTAACCGTCCGTGTCCAGCCACGACGCTACTGGTACGGTGATCAATTCATTGTTCGCCGTCACACTCCCTGGCAAAGCGGCGATTACCGCTGCTGCATCGGCATAAGCCGAGTTCCCTTCCGCCCCTGCCTGGACATCCTCAATCGCATCAAAGCCTGTGATCTGCACCGCGAGTGGAAGAGGATAGGAGGTTATATAGGTACCGTCGGCAGTAAAAACCTTCACCTTCTTTGCCGTCATATCCGTAACATACATAGTCCCATTTGCATCGACCGCCACAGCTCGCGGCAGTCTGAACCCATTGTTGTCAGTTCCCTGCGTGCCCGGCGTCCCGAGCGTCTGCAGCAGTGTACCATTGCTGCTGAACACTCTCACTGCATAATTCGAGCTTTCCACAACATACAGTTTACCTGAACTATCAATTGTCAATCGGCTATTGCTCGCAATACCGACTTCAAGAGTGGCCAATTTGCTGACAGCATCGCTGTTCAAAATATAGATCAAGTTACCGTCACTCGTAGTGACGTACAATTTCCCATCGACCCCGATATCTAGCCCGGTCGGTCGACGATTTGCCCCTTCCAAAAGGTTATAAACAACCCTACTGACGTACGTGCCATCTGCGGGGTTAAAGATCAGAATACTATAATTTTGAGAGACAACATAAATCTTCCCATTTCCAATCTTAATGTCTACCGTGCCGCCATCCGTAAATGTCCAAGTATTCAAATACAAGCCCGTATCGTCGAAAATTTGAATTCTCATATTGAAAGCGTCCAAAACGTAAATCCGCTTTTGACCCCCAGCGTCCTTCCCAACAGCAACGCCCTGCGGGTAATTCAAATGCGAATTGGAGCTTCCGGACGCCCCGGGCGTTCCAAGCGTTCTAATCAGGTTCCCGTCGGAATCCAGTACAAATACAGCATGCTTTCCTGTATCCGTAACATACAGGATGCCGTCTTCATCGACGGCTACGCCGTGAGGCGTATTGAAAGCGTACTCCGTGCTTTCCGCCTGAACTGCTTGCGGGAACGCACCTGCGCCGACAATAAGCGACACAATTAAAGTTATAATGAGTAATCGATTGGCGTTCAATTTTTGCATCTTCCTTTCATAATTGGGGTCTTTCGCTTCTCTTCATCCGATCGTCCATTCCAGCATATCTGATGGCACCTTAAAGAAACCTTAAAAATCGACAATTTCCGCCAATGACAAACAAGCCCCCACCGTATGCCGATGGGGACCTGTTAAATTGTTGCATGATATTGGCGCAAGTTGTTAAACTTGCGAAGCTTGAATGCGAACCGTTACCTTCGTCCCTCGTCCGGGCTCGCTGTCCAATTCCAGCGCTATCCCATATTCGTATTTCAACCGTTTGTTAATATTGAGTAAACCAACACCTTGCGACGCGCCAATCTCGGTCCCTTCCAGCAGTCTTTGCAACCGCCTCGGTTCAATACCGATACCGTCGTCAGACACAACAAACAGCCACTGACCATCCGACTTGCTTACCGTCAACGTCACCGTACCGCCTTCAATACGGTCTCCTATACCGTGACGAATCGCATTTTCAACAAGCGGCTGCAGCAGCAGAGGAGGAATCCGCAAATCAAACGCCTCTTCCGCTATATCTGCTTCGAAGCGAATACGGTCTTTAAATCGGTAATGCTCAATATTGACATAGGTTTGAATCAGATTGTACTCCTCTTGGAAAGGAATTCTCCCTTCCGTGTTGCTGAACCGGAAGCTGCCGCGCAAATAATCGGCGAGATCGACAATCAAATTGCGGGCACGCTCTATATCCGTATAGCTCGATGCAACAATACTGTTCAATACGTTGTACAAAAAATGCGGCTTGATTTGCGATTGTAGAAACGCGACCTCCAAATGAACCGCTTTGGCGAGTGATTCCTTCATGGCCAGCAATCCTCTGATTCTTGCTTTCAGTTCCTCACGATCGAACGGTTTGGGCAAGTAGTCATTCGCTCCCGCCTGGAAGGCCACCGTCTTATCCTGCTCTTGAATAGCAGACGTCACCATGAGAATTGGCAATTCCAACAAGGTATAACGTTTGCGAATTTCCTGACATACTTCATAGCCCGACATGCCCGGCATCATGAGATCGAGAATGACAAGATCGATTTTGCCTGGCGTATCGACTTGTTCCAGCGCCTCATACCCGCTCTTGACGGCGATTACGTGATAATCAAGCGTCTGCAATACATCGAGCAATATTTTCAAATTAACAAATTGATCATCGACGATAAGCACCGTATGCTTCCCATTGCGATTCAAGTCATAAGGCGTGACAAAGGAATATTCAGCTTGCCTCGGCATGACCCGGCTGTCCGGTTGGTCTGGCTTCGCTTCTATAGCCTCATTCGCAATTGGCAACGTAAACGTAAACGTCGACCCGGCTCCCAGTACGGAGGCAACTGATAAAGCACCGTGTTGAAGCTCTGCCAATTGTTTCGCAATGGACAGTCCAAGCCCGAAGCCGCTGCGTTCCTCGGCATCAAACGATTTGAAAGGCTCAAATAAATACGGAATAGCATCAGGCTCGATGCCTTCTCCTGTATCCTGTACTGAGATTTCAATCATGTTGTCACGTACCGCCCCCATAACTGTAATACTTCCGTTCTCCGTATGCTTAACAGCATTGTCCAGCAAATTGCCGATAATCTGGCTGAAGCGGCTCTCATCGGCAAATGCGGCAGGCAAGTGCGCAGGGACAGCGTTTGTTAGTCGAATATTGCGTTCTATGCTCAAATAAGAGTAGATACGCATTTGCACCTCCACCGCTGAACGAACATCGATCGGTGTCGGCGCCACCCTTAGCTCGCCCTGCTTGAGCCTGGACAAATCCAGAATGTCGTATACAAGCTGGGAAAGCCTACTCATTATACCGACAATCAATCCAAGCTTCTCCCGCTGCTCAGGTATAAGAGGCTGTGTTGCATCATCGAGCATCGATTTCGATATATTCATCACACCGTGGAGCGGCGTCTTAAACTCGTGAGATGTTCTAGCCAGAAAATCGTCCTTTAATTTGTCTGTTTGCAGCAATTGCTCCGACAGCTCTTCGATTTTGTGAAAAGCATTCGAGAAGCGAAGCGACATTAGCAGGGCCAGCATCAGCAGGACGAGAAACGGCTCCAAAGGAACAATCATATAGACCGGCACGCCAAAATAGATGTTCATATTTTGCTTAACTGCAAATATATTCAATGCGATAGCGGCAACAGCCAGATATTTGCTCCCCTCAACCTTATGAAGAGCCGCCGCTACGAATATGTAGGTTGCATAAATCAGCGGAAAAGTCACATAGATCGTCGTCAGTTGACGCACCTGCTCTGTCGCCATGCTCGCACCGAACAAATACAGCGCGGCGAGCAGTATTCCTATAATTAAACCGACGCGAACGATCCATTTGGAGCAATAAGGACGAAATGCGGTATACACATAAAGCAGAAACCCCAGCCCTCCCCCAATCGCCGAAATCATCTGAATACGAATGTAAAGCCAGAAAGGAAGCTCTCCCGCGACCTGCAACAACAACCTTTCCCCTCTTGTGCTCGTAAAGACCGCGATACACAGACACATCAAGCCAAAAACGAGCGAAGAACGATCTTTTTTCCGTTGCGAATACAATCCTGTAAAATACAACCCGATAATCAGAAACGCAGTTAGCGTAATCCAGTCATGAGCTTGCGCTTTATCTCGAATCCCGGCAATCTGATCGGCTGTTCCAAAATAAATGGATTCAATGATTCCGCTATCTACGGATAATTCGTAATTGGCAACATGAAACATAATCTCATTCCAGCCCGGCTGCAGCGTAAAATAGCTGACAAATGGCTTGTTCAATGCTCGATACTCCCGTTTCTCGGCAGGCTCCCCACTTGAGCCGACGATTTCACCGTTGACAATGAGCCGATTGGATAAATAAATGGACCCCGTTTTCAAGCCGAACACAGCACTCGTATCGCCCAGCTGAATACGCAAACGATAGGTCGCCATCCCCTTGATATCCATCACGCTCGACCACGACCCTGGCACTTGAATTATCGCCGGCTTCAAGCTCTCTTGCGCCGATGAGGAATGGAAATCCCGATGCGATAGAAGCTTGTCAGGGTACAGCTCCCACTCCCCATCCAGTTGAATGATTCCATCCTGCTCAAAGCTCCATGAGCTTAAATCCAAAGCACCCCTCACCGCCGAAGGTCTCGGCTTGTCAAGTAAGGAGGCGTAAAACAAGAGAGCGCCGTAGACTGTAATTAATAGAAGCAACGTTACAATTGCCGCAACCATACTTTTTTTCATAGGTTTCCTCGTATTCTCCTACTCTTATTGATTAATAGCTTGCCGATACAGAAGAAGCGTCGCTTCCTCCAGCGCGGCGCCCAGTTGAACACGCACAGCTTGTTCCAATTGCAAGTATACATGCAGCGCCTCATTGCGATTGCCCATCTCCAGATGCAGCTTAATCAGCTTGCGCCCGTCCGCCTCTGAATCAGGCTCAATTGACAGAAGCCGCTGCATGCTGTCGAGCGCAAGCGCCGTATTGGCATTCTTATAAAAATATTCATGCCATTTGCGAAGCGCGCGAATATACGAGGCGTTTATTTTCATCTGTCTGACATCCGCCCATTTGAAATCGCAAGCCTCCATGTAAGGTCCCTTATACATGGCGTTCATCTTGTCATACATTCGTTCATCATATCTCTCATCGGATATCATACTGTTCAGCAGCGTCTCGAATTCCATCACATCGGACGTTATGCCATTCAATTCAGAGACAAAGCCTTGGTCAGCCTTCTGTATGCTGATCGGGATGTTGTTATCGGTCAAGCTCTTTCTTAAATAAGACATGCATGTGTACAAATAGGTTTTCGCTTTGTTCAGATCATACTCCGGCCATAACGCTTCAATAATTGAAGCCGTATTCACAGGCCGTCCTTCATAATGGAGCAGAAATGCGCAAAGCTCCTTTTCCTTCTTCGTTTTCCATGCAAGCCTTTTTTCCTTATTATCCGATAACTGAATGTGGAAGCCTCCAAAAAATTGGATATGAGGGAATGTGCCGTCCTTCGGACGGGCCTGAACAGCAGCTTCAGATACATGTGGTTTTATAAGAGCAACCGCTTTTTGCAATCGCTTTATCGTAAATGGCTTCAACAAATAATCAGTCGATTGAATCTCAAATGCTTCGACTGCATACTCTGCATATGCCGTTGTAAATACAATGGGCATTTGGGGGCGCGTTTTCCTGATTGTTCTCGCCACTTCCGTCCCCCGCATGCCAGGCATCTGGTTATCGAGAAACACAGCGTCAACCCCATCAATGGGAAATTGGCTCAAAGCTTCAAGCGCTTGAATCGGATTGACATATCTTCCGACGACCTTTACATGTCCAATTTGCCTAAGCAATATTTCCAATAAATCGAGCGCATCCTCTTCATCATCTATGAGCATTACACGAATCATCAAGCTTGTCTCCTTATACCTTCTTATATTTCAAGCAAAACGGGGCCGTACAAAACGTATGACATCAATTACAGATTTGAACTTCACAAAGCTGCAATCGATCTGGCAATGGAAAATTCACTTGATTTTATCATGATTCTGGAAAGTTCGGAAGGCACACAGAAAATTCTTGGAGGTTTAGAAACGAAGGAACTCATGGGGGATGGGGCGACCCTGACAGACCTCCGGCCGGGACCGCCAAAAAGCGGCAATCCCGGCCGGATTTGCAATGACTAAGCTTTAACTTCTTCAGGCGTTCTGCGCAGCGCCCATCCTTGGGCTCTGCGACGCTCTTCCCAGAAACGGCGGTAAATGCCGCCGCTCGCGAGCAGTTCCTTATGCGTGCCCGACTGCACCGCCCTGCCGTCGTCGATCACGACGATATGGTCGGCACGACGAACGGTATGCAGCCGATGGGCGATAATGACGACTGTTTTGTCGCGGGCCAGCTCCGCGAACGCCTCCTGAATGTACCGTTCGTTGTCCGGATCGACGCTGGATGTCGCTTCATCCAGCAAAATAATCGGCGCGTCCTTGAGTATTGCCCGTGCAATCGAGATGCGCTGGCGCTGACCGCCAGACAGCAGCCCACCACCTTCACCCACCACCGTATCATAGCCGTCCTGCAGCTTTATAATAAAATCGTGACAGCGGGCTTTGCGGGCCGCATCCTCCACCTGCTCCATACTGGCGTCCGGATTGCCGTATCGAATATTGTTCGCCACCGTGTCGTTGAACAGATACACGTCCTGGAACACAAAAGCCAGTTGCTGCATCAATTCATCGGAATTCATGCCGCGTACATCCGCGCCGCCGATCGTCACTGCGCCCTGCTGCACATCCCAGAAGCGTGCAATCAAATGCAGCAGCGTCGTCTTGCCCCCGCCCGAAGGCCCGACAAGCGCCGTCGTCCCCTTCTCCGGGATGACCAGATTCAGGCCGCTCAGCACCGGCTTATCTCCGTAGCCGAAGGTCACGTCGCGGAACGCAATCTGGGAGCCTTGCATCGGCCGGCGTTCCGACGACAGAAGCGGCATATCCTCGACCTGGATAATATCGTTCATATGGTGCACCGTCGTCGCGAACATGCGCTTAAACAGGGCATAATCCATCAGCGGCAAAGGCTCATAGAAGCAAATGGCCAATACAAGGAACACCATGAAGCTGGCCGGTTCAAGCGTACCTTGCCCCGCGAACACCCCGCCGACGATCAAGACCAGCGCCAAGCCCAGCTCGAACGAAATATTGTATACGGCCGTATACGGAGTCAGCCCCCGATTAATCGCAATACTGGCATCTCTGTATTTTCGAATCGTTTCCTCATAGCTTTGCATCCGGCTACCGGCCAGTCCGAAGGAACGGATGACAGCTATGCCGCGAATATACTCCAAAATTCGGCTGTTGGCTGCCTGTCGTGCAAGCGACAGCTTCTGCATAATTCCCTTCAGCTTCCGTTCCGCAAGCCATGCCGAGACAACGCTGAGCGGCACCCCTGCCAACGAAACCAATGCAAGCCGCCAATCAATCCACAACATCGCAATTAGAATCAGCGGCGGAATGACGCAAGCCTTAATCAAGCCGATGACGATGGAAGGCACATAGATGTAGCTGCCTGCGTCGGTTTTCACCCGCGATTCCAGGACCGAAGCATCCTTTTGCAGGAAAAAGCCATAAGGCACCTTGCGCAGCCGGTCACCCAAATACAGACGAATATGCGTCAGAAAATGGCCGAACAATGGAAAAGACCATTTATTCGTCAGGAAATAAAACAGCGCTTGACCGACAAACATCAACGCCATCCAACCCACCGCGCGCCACGCCTCGTCGAGTTGACCGGCAAGTAAATAATACAAGACGGCGACCACTGCAATCGATCCAAGCGCAGTAAACACGTTCTCAAAAAAGGAAAAAACGAGCGCACCTCGCAGCTGATTACCCTTCTCGCCTGCCAGCAGCAGCGATTGCCGAAGCTCAGACATCTCACTCAAATGCCAGTGAGGATCGTCTGACGCCGGTTTGCTTCCGCCCTGCTTGACGCCGAATGGCTGCGAATCCGCAGCCGTCTCAGCACCCGCCTCGGCCCGCAACGGCGAATCCGAGGCGGACATCGCTGTTTCAACCACTGCGCCTGGAGCAGGCTGATCTTCTTCTAAATCCTCTGTCCCAGCCTCATATGCCTCCCAAAGGCGGCGATACAGTTCGCTGCTCTTCAGCAGTTCCCCGTGTGTCCCGACAGCCGAGACACTCCCCTCGTCAATGACGGCAATTTGGTCGGCATGCACCACGGTGCCAAGCCGATGGGCGATCGCAAGAATCGTCTTGGGTTCGCCGTCGGCAGGATGAAGCAGCCCTGCCAGCGCATCCTGAATGCGGGCTTCGTTCTCCGGATCAACAAGCGCTGTCGCCTCGTCCAGCACGATAATTGGCGCATCTTTCAGTATGGCGCGAATGAGACTGATCCGCTGCCGCTGGCCGCCGCTGAGCGCCATGCCGCCTTCACCGACAGCGGTATGATAGCCTCGCGGCAATTGTTCGATGAACGCATGACAGCCAGCCCGCTGGGCCGCAGCCATGACCTCCTCGTCCGTAGCGGCAGGCTTGCCGAGCCGGATATTATCCATGATGGTTCCCTGGAACAAGTAAGCGCCCTGAAACACAAACGATACGAGCGACATCAACTGCTCTTCGCTCATCTCTCGCACATCAACGCCGCCAATGGTCACGCTGCCGCCGTCCGTATCCCAGAAACGGGGCAGCAAGCGGGCTATCGTCGTTTTCCCCGCTCCGGATGGACCCACCAGCGCTGTCATAGTTCCCGCGGGAATTTCCAACGATACATCGCTAAGCACCGCTTTCTTGTTGTACGCAAAGGTCACATCCTGAAACCGGATGGTCGCATCCTTTGGTGTCTGCGGCCGATCGGCCGACGCCATTTCCGGTTCCTCCAGCATCTTGCTAACATTTTTGAGCGATGCAGCCAAACGAAAGGCCGTCATGCCGCTCGAACGGAGCATTTTGAATAAAGCCGTCCCCACGCCTAAAGACATGAGGATAAAAAAGATAAGTACAGGAACCGTAAGCTGCTCCTGCGCGATCAACCATATTCCTGAAGGAACAACAATCAGCAGCGTCGTCCGCGAGAGCAGCACTGCAATCGTTTTGGCCGGCATCCCCTTGCTTTCGATTCGGGAAGAGGTCTCCGAAAATTCACGTACCGCTTTCGCATAGCTCTCGAATGCCAACTCGGTGCGGGAGAAGGCGCGAATGACCTTCATTCCATATACATAAGTAAGAATAGCGCTGCTGACCGCCGCCCCAGCCTTGCCGTATCCGGCTTGCAGCGGTTTCAAATAGGTCATCACCAGTGAGTAACCGCCCACCGTTACACCGATGAAAGCGAGCACGGCCAGCCCCATCCGCCAATCCATCGCAAACATGATGGCAAAGGAGAGTATCGGCAAGGCCGTGCTTGCCGTAATGTCCGGCAGCAGATGGGCAAGGCCTTCCTCCAATTGCTCCACGTCTTCATTCAACGTGTGCTTGATCTTACCGCTGTCCGTCCGATCGAAGTAGCCGAGCGGCAGCTTGGCCAGCTTATCCGCCAAGGCCATGCGGACCTCATACACCACGTCGTAGGCGACGCGATGCGTCCAATTTGTCGACAACGCCGTCAGCAGCCCTTTGAGCGCAATCGCAAACAAAGCCGTCCCAGCAAGCGCGAGCAATTGCGCTAGATCGCCGAGCAAGCTGCCGTTCGTCAGCCCCATGCAGATCCGATAGATGACCCAGTAAGGAATAAGACCCATCAGGGTAGCAACAACGCCCGTCGCAATCGAGCCGGCCAGCACCGCTTTCCGCTTGAGCAGGAAAGGTTTTAAGCGGGATATGGGGGAAGGCGGTTTGATTTTATCGGCCTTCGGCGCCGAATTTCGTTTGGCTTGTATCGCTTTAGATTCCGTGACGATCACTCCCTAAATTAGTATAATTTCAATGATAATGATAATTATTTTCAATTATAACAAGAAAATATTGGACATTCAATAATAAGCACTCCACTCGTTTCCCGTTAAACAACGAGAATCAAATTCTGAGCGAATTTGATCAACGTCAGTGAATAGGATACGCAGCGATTCATGTTACGATTAACCTATTGAAAACGTTACTATTTCCATAAGTTGAAAGGATGAAGGATCATCACTAAATTACGTATTGGCATCATCGGTCTTGGGAATATGGGTGTGAAACACGCCACGTATTTGATTCAAAATGAAGTGCAGAATGCAGAGCTTACAGCTATATGCGATAACGCTCCCGAACGTTTGAAGTGGGCTAAGCAGCAATGGGGCGATAAGGTTCTTTTGTTCAACGACATAGATGTATTTTTAAGCAGCGGCAGCTTTGACGGAGTACTTATCGCTACCCCACACTACAGTCACCCGTCACTCGCAATTAAGGCTTTAGAGAAAGATCTGCATGTCATGATTGAAAAGCCTGCTGGGGTCTATACGAAGGAAGTTCGGAGGATGAACGAAGTTGCAGCCAAGTCTAGCAAAGTGTTCAGCATTATGTATAATCAGCGCACTAATCCGCTTTATGCCAAGCTGAAGGACTTGATTTCGTCTGGAGAGCTTGGAGAAGTACGCCGGACAAACTGGATCATCACGAACTGGTACCGCTCACAAAGCTATTACGATTCGGGTGACTGGCGCGCGACATGGGAAGGAGAAGGCGGCGGGGTACTCATCAACCAGGATCCGCATCAGCTCGACCTTTGGCAGTGGACAACAGGGCTTAAGCCTAAACGCATCCGGGCATTCTGCTATTTCGGTAAAAACCGTGACATTGAAGTGGAAGACGATGTCACCGCATTTGTAGAGTACGAGAATGGAGCCACTGGCGTGTTCGTAACGACAACTGGCGAGGCTCCGGGAACCAATCGTTTTGAAGTGACGGGAGACCGCGGTAAAATCGTGGTCGAAAACGATCAACTGACGTTTTGGCGCTTACGTGAGTCGGAAGCTGAATTTAACCGAACGTTTACGGGAGGTTTTGGACAGCCGGAATGCTGGAAATGTGATATTCCGATTGAAAATAAACCCCATGGCCACAAAGAGCTTACACAGAACTGGGTAAATGCCATTGTGAAAGGAACACCGCTGCTTGCTCCCGGTGAAGAAGGCATCAATGGCCTGACTCTCTCCAATGCCATGCTGCTTTCGACCTGGACTGACAATTGGGTGGATACACCTATCGATGAAGATTTGTTTTATGAGCTGCTGCAGGAAAAAATCCAACAATCTTCAAAAGCCAAAAAAACCGGTAATAATCAAACGCTTGACGTGGTTGGTTCACATTAAGCAGCAAGATAGTACAATATCATCTTAAAAAAACTTGAAACGGGTGAAAAAATGAGAATAGCAGCACAGCTTTACACACTTAGAGATTTTTTGAAAACCCCCGAGGATATTGCAAGCAGTCTAAAAAAAGTTAAACAAATTGGATATCATGCCATTCAAGCTTCTGGTCTGGGCCCTATTGGCGATAAGGAATTGAAAGAAATTGCGGATCGGGAGCAGTTGACAATCTGTGCGACTCATATTCCATTCGCAGACTTAACTGGCAATCTGGATGCTGTCATTGAAAAGCATAAGATTTGGGACTGCAAATATGTAGGATTAGGTGCTATGCCGCTAGAATACCGCAGCAGCAAGGAAGGCTATTCCGCTTTTGCCAAAGAAGCGACGGAAATTGGAAAAAAGCTAAACCAGGCAGGACTGCGTTTTTTTTACCATAACCATGAGTTCGAGTTTGCAAAATTTGATGGAAAAACCGGAATGGACATCCTTATGGAGGAGACGGATAAGGAAGCTGTAGACTTCCTAATCGACCTATTTTGGGTTCAAGCGGGCGGAGCGGATCCGATAGAATGGCTTCACAAGCTTAAAGGGCGCATGACACTCGTACACTTAAAGGATTTTGCAGTAACTAGTGACAGAGAGCGCCGCTTTGCCGAGGTCGGAGAAGGAAACATGAATTATCCTTCAATATTAGAGGCCTGTGAACGTGTTGGAATAGAATGGGCCCCCGTTGAACAAGACAATTGTTACGGACGCGATCCTTTTGAAAGCTTGGCAATCAGCTTTAATAATTTGATAGAGCTCGGCGCAAAGGCTTAAGCTAGTAATGGGAGCTCCGCACCGTAAGCCAGTCGCGGCCAAACGGCGACTTTATTATGGCTATCTCGGTGCGGAGCATATTAGCGAAGTACTTGCCTTCCCCATCGTGAATGTTAAAGGAAAGGAATTTTTTGTATGAAATCTGTTGCACCTTACCCAGAAAAGATCCGTTTCAGTTATATCAACAACAGAGCAATCAATTCCGTTTTTCACTCTCATAATTTCTACGAAGTCTATTATTTTCATAGCGGAAAGTGCAATTATTTAATTGGCGATAAAATTTACGAGCTGGTACCGGGCGATCTTATCCTATTGAACGGTATGACGCTGCATTGCGCGAATATCGACCCCGAAGTCGAGTATGTTCGCTCGATCATTCATTTTGAACCTGCGGAGCTGCAGGGATTCATGGAACCGCTCTACTCATTAAATATTTTGCAGCCGTTTCAGGAATTGAATAATTACCGGATTCGCTTACTGGGCCAAGAGAAAAAAGAATTCGAAGAAATACTGCTGCGCATGCACGAACGATTAGCTCAGAAAGATCCTATCGGCTATAGCCGGTTCCGTCTGGCCTTTGTCGATCTGCTGCATCTCATTTACGAATACTGCCAAAAACCGCTTAAAGATCGTGGAGAGCTTCCATCACAAAAGGCGATGACGGTGCAAAGCATCATTTCGTTTCTCGAGAACAACTATATGGAGGACATCCACTTAGAGCAGCTTCAAGAACACCTGCATATGAGTAAATTTTATTTATCCAAATTGTTTAAAGAAGTAACCGGTATTACCATATTCGATTTTCTGTACAGGCGTCGTATCAATCAAGCGAAAATTTTGTTCCTTCTGCAAAAAAAGCTGACCGTCACAGATGTTTGCTATAGGGTCGGATTCAAGCATCTCGCCCATTTTAGCCGTGTATTCAAGAAGCAGACCGGCGTTACGCCGGAACAGTACAAGAAGTCGAAGCACGAAGCTTAGATTCGTGCTGGATAATGAAGTGGTCCCCACTTCATTAATTACTTCAGCCTTCGATATTCAACCGGAGACATTCCCGACGATAATTTAAACAATTTGATGAAATAGCTTGTATTCTCATAGCCCACCATTTCGGCAATCTGTTCTACACTTTTTTCGGATTGTATCAAATACTCCTGTGCCTGCTCCATCTTGGCCCGCGTGACAAATTCGATAAAGGTCTCTCCTGTTTCCATCTTGAAAATCCGGCTGAAGTGGCTTCCGTTAAGATGAAGCATGCGGGCAACCTCATCCATCGTAATCTTCTGTGACAAATGTGTTCTCACATAACGTTTAGCTTCAATGACTTCTTTTCTTTGACTTTCGTGTTGTGTTTTGGCGACGTAATCGATTTTTTCCATAATAAAATGCTGCACAAATATAAACAACTCTTCCAACGATTCTAGCTCGAGGAGAGTGTTATGAAGCGCTTCTGTAGAATAAACATATTGAAACTGCTGCTGCGAACGATACTTCAGGTCGATATCGGACAAAAGCTTAATCACCCAGCCCCGAACTTCCTCCACTTTAAAATAGTGCGATCTGATCCATTGCTCCCAGTCGTGTAGTATCTCCTTCACCCGATCAGTCTCGCATTCTGCAATGAGTTGTTTGAATTCATCCAATGCTTTTGAATAATTTTTATAGATATCATCATTAGAGTCTCGAAACGCAGACCAATGATAAATCGTTTTCCCCGCAGCATAAAAACGCAAGTCCTTGCTCTCCGTTAATTCCTTCACATTATATTTGATTTCTTGAGGGGAGTGAGCTGGTTTAGAAATCATGAAGGACAGATTCATTTTTAAATCAGATTTAAACTCCTCTTGTATGGCGCGCAAATGAAGAAATACCTCATCTACGGCTTTACCCCCAAAATTTCCTTGCAGAGGAACTAGCAAAATGATTTCATTGACTGAATATTGAAAGGTCACTCCGCGCACCCTTGCATCAACTAATTCATATAAACCGCTTTCAAGAACATAAGTAAATAGCTCTTTCGTTTGAAAGCGTTGTTTCATTTCTCGGAAATGATTAGCGTAACAAAGGACAGGCAAATAGCTCTGCTTTTCCAGATCAATTCCAAACCCCTGCGCTTCAGCAAGCCATCGTTTAGGATCGACTAGAGGATTTGATACAGTCGAACGAATAAAGCTTGCCTTTAATGATGAATGATTTCGGTCCATCAAGATCTGCAGCTGCTCTTGACTCGACCGTTCCTTGTTTTCTTGTTTCATTTGCAAGTGTACGTTTTCCATCAGCTCGATCATCGTTTCAGGCTCCATCGTTTCTTTCAACACGTATTCATCTACGCTTAGCTTGATGGCTTGTTGGGCATATTGAAAATCATCTTGACATGACAAAATAATAACCCGCACTCGGTGATCGATTTCTTTAACAGCCTTGATCAGATCCAAACCGTTCATCACTGGCATCCCTATATCCGTAATCAGAAGATGAGGCATATCGAGCTTGCAATGCTCCAGCGCTTCCAAGCCGTTTTGATGTTGGCCTATCACATGCATATCCAATGAATCCCAAGGAATGAGTTGTGATAAGAATTCAAGTACGGGATAACTATCATCAACCAGCATAACCTTCCACATGACTTTTATCTTCTCCCTCCTGTATAACTAATTTGATCATGGTTCCCTTTCCCGGTTCGCTCTCTAACTCCATTAGAAACCCTTGTCCATATACCAATTTCAACCGCTCGTATACATTGATTAAACCGATGCCTGACATGCCATTGCTGTTTTTTGCTCGAACATTGCCACTTTCAACACCCAATTTAAGTTTGTTTCGCAAAATCTCTAACTCACTTGCGGTCATTCCAATCCCATCGTCCTGAATGGCTAGTACTAGCTTCTCTTGCATTTTCCATGCATGGATACTGATCTTTCCTTTGCTCTGCTGCAAAGCATGGATTAAAGAATTCTCAATAATCGGCTGCAGAATAAACCGCGGAACGGACTCGAGCAACGATTCAGAGCTTAATTCAATCTCATATTGAAATGGATTCTTAGAGGTAAACAGCATTAATTTCATATAATCCTCTACAAGATCCACTTCTTCCTTCAGGGTGATGAACTCGAGGTCACCATTGATCGTTTGACGAAGCAAACGCGATAATGAACTAATAATATTGGCATTATCACGATCTCCCCTCAGAATGATTCGCATGCGGACAGCGTTTAATATATTAAATAAAAAATGTGGATTTATCTGAGCCTGCAGCATCGCTAATTCCGCTCTTCTTTTCAATTCCTGTTCATAAGTAATCTGTTTTATCATCAACTCAATGCTGTCCAGCATCGTGTCAAATGATCGGCCGAGCTTCACGAATTCATCCGGTCCACTGATGTTAGATCGCATGGACAAATTACCCGCTTCAATATTCGTTGCGATCTTGACTAGCCTGACAATGGGCTTCGTAAATTGGCGCAATAAATAAATGAGAATCAATAAAAACAAAATAACAAAACCGATTTGGAGCAAAAAATTTGATTTGAAGATCGTATTAACTTGAGTGGTAACATTCTTGTAGGGAGTAAGACTAATCAGCTTCCAACCGGCAAAAGGGAGATTTTTCATGACCCCAATCTGTTTCTCTTCGTCAGACTCGCGTACCGTTACATCGCCTGATTGATTCCATTCTCCGAATTGAGGGTATTTCTCGCCTATATGATCGCTAGCTGATAGGATAGTACCATCTTCGGAAAGCAGCATAATATTTTGACTATCGCTATATTGTTCTATGATAGAACGAAGCTGTAATTCATGGATGCTGGCAATGACATAGGCGTATGGTTTCGAAGAGCTATCGCGCAATGTGCGTGCAATCGTGATCATATATGGATAACGATTGCTTTCGGATTTTATATAGGTCGGGTGAACTCCAACCCAATAGGTATCGGAGGAATCCTTAAATTGAAGATTCGAGAACCAGGCCTCCTCCTTGAAACGTAAAGGATGATATTCGTAATAACTGTAATCCGAATAGTATCTATCATCGGCAAGAAGGATCGTGCTATAGATTCCGAAATGATCTGACGTGAATGAACTGAGCTTTTCCTCCACTTTCTTCTGCATTTCAAAGGCTTTATAGCCTTCCGTTACGGGAGATCTTAAGATCGATCCCATCTCCACATCAAATTGAATGTTATTCGTAATCCTTATCAAGTTGTTCATAACATTTGAAATATGCGCCTCAGTAACCTCTAACGACTCGGATGCTGTATGTACGGCTCGTTCTTCGATTAAATTAATAGTAAAGAAACTCGTATTCAGCATAATGCCCCCGACAGGAATCACTAAACAGAGAAAGGAAGTAAAAATAATTTGTTTACGGAATGAAGATTTTAGACCACGCAACCATTTCACGATTCATGCACCGCTTTCCTCTTGATGCTGCTTTTCATGCTGAAATACAAGGAAAATCAACGGTCTGCTCAGTTTTATCTGAAAAGACCGTTGATTTGAAGTTTTATTGGCTATTCTTTATAATTTCTTGCCCTTTTTGAACCGCTGAATTAATGGTAGTGTCCACATCTGTTTCTCCAAGTAAGAACTTTTCAACTTCTTTCTTGTAAGCATTTTCGAGTTCTTCGTTAATTGGTGCTGGAATGTTGTATTGCTGCGGAATGCTATTCGTCATCGTGTACATTAAAGATTCTCTGTCGATCATATCTGGTGTTTTCGAAGAAGCAATCAAAGTATCAATAACTTTGTTTAAATCTGCTTTCTTCCATGCCGACATATATTTACCTTGGTACTGAATTCCTTCCGTTGTATACCACCGTACGAAGTCATAGGCTTCCTGCTTATGCTTTGATTTCGAGGATACACCCATGATATCTCCGGCAGTGATAGTTGATATTGGATCCGCTTCGTTTACTTTAGGATAAGGAGCGAATACAGTCTGGAAGTTAGCCGGTACTTTATCAGATCCGCCAGCTTCAGGAATCATGAAATCGCCCGTAACAATCATACTTGTTTTTTCACCAAAATATTGTGGCCTGTAATTCAGCTTTTGGCTCATCGTTTCTGAATACGGCGTTGCCGATTTGTCCACCATCTCCGCTTGCTTGCGGATATCTAGCGAACGTCTGACTAGCGAATTATCGATATTCAGTGTTTTGCCATCGGACTTAACAAGGTAGTAATCATCCGGCTGATTGCTCAAAGCCAAGTGATAGTATTGGGAGAACGTATGAAAGTACGATCCATACCTTTTGCTCGCTCCCTCGCCTTTGGTCAGCTTTTTCGAGTAATCAAGGAATTCGTCCCAGGTCCAATCTTTAGGAACTGAAAGCCCGGCCTCATCCAGGTGATTTTTGTTCATCATCACAAAGTAAATATTTTTCTTGGCAGGCAGACCGTAGATGGTATCCCCATAGGTCGTATCCATATAGTATTCGTCTTGCATATTAAAGCCATCTTTTGCGATGTAATCGTTAAGCGGCTCGAGCATATTGGCTGTAGCACGCTGAGCGTAATAGGTTGCATTGGAGAACATCATGATATCAATCTGATCGCCGGATGCGGAGGCAAGATCAAGCCTTTTCAGATATTCATTCGCATTGTTGTCTCCAGCGGTTACGGCTTCGATCTTAATGTTTGGATATTTTTTTTGGAACTCGCTATAGACCGTTTTCCAATTGTCTTGATCTTCATTGTACCAGAAGTGAAGTTTTAATGTAGTCTGATTGGTGCTATTGTCGGGAGTTGACTGCTTCTCCTTCTGAGCACCACATCCGCTAAGCAGACCTACAATTAATGCAATTGAAGTAAGAATATAAGACCAATGTTTCATCGTTTTGTTCCCCTTTTGTTTGATTTTAATAATACGAATTCATCCACTTATCAATCTGGTTCCTTCAAACTGCTGTCTTTTATCCTTTAACACCTCCCGCAGCAATACCCTCAATGACATTCTTCTGACCGATAATAAATATAATGAGCAGAGGCAAAATGGCCGATACGGCTCCAGCCATAATTAGTGAATAGAATTCACCGTTAATGTCTGCGAATTTCCGAATCCCAAGCTGTATCGTAAATAGGCTTTCCGACCGCAAAAATATGAGTGGATTTTGGTAATCATTCCAAGTCCAGATAAAGCGCAGGATTGCATACGTGGCAATCGCAGGTCGGACAAGCGGCATTGCAATACTGAAGAAAATCCGGAAGTGTCCCGCTCCATCGATCCGTGCTGATTCGATATATTCATTATGAATGCCCATAAAAAACTGGCGAAGCAAGAAGGTCCCGATAACGCTGAAGCTTCCTAGGAGGATCAGTCCCAGATGCATGTCGAAGAGTCCGAACCAGCGGTACATAATAAATTGTGGAACAAGAAAGGCTTGATGCGGCACCATATAAGTGATCAATACAACAAGAAATGTTTTCTCTCTTCCCTTGAAAGCAATTTTAGAGAATCCATAACCCGCCATGGAGGATACAATGACGGAGGTCACCGTTGTCAACAATGTAACCTTGATCGAATTCCAGTAATAGAGAGCAAACGAAAACTCACCCGCCCATACCTCCGTATAGTTTTCTATGGCACGCCAAGTTGTTGGAATCAACTCAATCGGGTAGTTGAATACGTCCATTTCCGGCTTCAGCGAGGCGGAAACCATCCATAGAAACGGCATTAGGAAAAAGATCCCGATGCCCCCCATGATAATGGTGACGACAATCTTTGATAGTTTATCTGATCGCATGAAATGGTCCCCCTTTTTTTAATAATTAACCCATTTTTTTTGACCGAGCCATTGAAGGACTGTCAAAAGAAGAACAAAAGCCAGCAATATCACAGCCATCGCGGACGAGTAGCCTGATCTCAAATTAATAAACGCCGTTTCATACAAGTAATAAACGATTACCGAGGTGGAATCGGCTGGTCCTCCCTGAGTTAGAACGGCTATGAGGTCAAATGCTTTAAACGAACTGATCACGCCGGTGACGAGTAGAAAAAACGATGTCGGCGAGAGTGTAGGGACAGTAACGTTGCGGAACTGCGCCCATGCACTGGCACCGTCAATATCCGCCGCTTCATATAGATCCTTCGGGATATTTTGAAGCGCTGCGATATAGATGATCAGGTTATAACCGATTTGAACCCACACCATAATGATCATGACCGATAATAAGGCGAAATCAGAGTCAGCCAACCATTTAGGCGGGTTATCCATACCGATGGATTTAAGAAATTCATTAATTGGACCGTACGTAGGGTGCATTAATACTCTCCATACGGCAGCTACAGCAACGATGCTGGAAATATACGGCATAAAGTAAATCACTTTAAAGCCATCTTTAAAAAACACTTTTTTGTTCAACACAATCGCAATGAGTAGAGAAAACAGCATCGTGACAGGCACGACGATAAGAAGCAGTATATTATTTTTAAATGCTGTAAAGAATGTATCGTCATTAAACAATCTACTAAAATTGTTCAGACCGACAAACTTCATTTGGTTCAGCCCGCTTACAAAGTTCCAATCCACTAAACTTAGCAGAATTGTAGCGATCAACGGAATAATGGTAAGCACCACCACCCCTAGCATCATGGGTCCGATAAAAATATATCCCGTTGCTGTTTCCTTCCAAGTTTTCATGGCTATGCAACTCCTTTGTTTTGTATATAAGTTGAACTAGAGATTTACGTTTTGGTCGCTACGCGAGTAGATCATTCTTACGATCGCTGTTGCAGCCAGATTCTTTGATTTCCTAAGACATTTAAAGGTGAGAATAAGGCTGCAAAGGCGAACACTTCGTTTCTCCAGAACGATCTTCTCGCTTCGCTAAATCTTCATTTTTTAAGTTCAACTTATATAAATGAGCTCTAATGAGGTAGTAAGCCAATTATCGACAATTTAACATCATAAAGCATCCAACGATTTATGCAGCTTTAAAATTATTTTTGCAGTATTCTCAGGGTGGGCTGCTTTGGACGACTGGTCTATGGCCGCCCCATATAGGTATATTGTCAAAAAAAAGAAGCAGGCTTTCGCCCGCTGCTTAATTAAATGGTCTGTTTGGATATCTCTCCAAAATAATCTACAACTACCTCACGGAATTCCTGAGCAGCCCGTGAAATGTACCGACTCCTGTGCCATAATAAAGCGATCTCCCGTACCAGTTCTTGATCCTCTACTTGGACATATTTGATATGTTCCTGTGAATTCCTTGCCGTGCTTGGCATGAAGGCTATGCCAATTTCGGCTTCCACAAGAGAGCTAAGCCTTGCAGGTTCATCCCCCTCATACACATATTTAGGTACAAATCCAACCGATTTGCATACAGAGTCAATCAAATCACGAGTACCGTAGCCTTTCTTTACACCGACAAACCATTCATCCTTTAGCTCTATCAAGGATATGCTGCTTCGATCTGCCAGCCGATGTCCCATTGGAACAGCTACAAGAATCGGGTCGATAAACACGATTTGACATTCGATGTCATCCCCTTCTATAGGAGGTGAGGACAAGCAAAAATCGACCTCTCCTCTATGAAGAAGCGTAACCATTTCCTGCGTGGTCAGCATTTGCACATGAAATTGAATATGGGGACGCTTTTTCCGAAACTCTCGAAGAATATTGGGCAATGTGCTTGCGGTGGTCACCGCCAATTTGAGTGTGCTATGTTCCGGGCTGGATAAATCGCGAAGCTCCTGCTTCCCCTGTTCCAATTCAAACAAAGCCCTTTCTGCACGGAGAAGGAAGCTGCTTCCGAACTCATTCAATCGCAGCTTTCTCCCTATTCGATCGAATAAAGGGACTCCTAGGTCCTCCTCCAGACGCCCAATCGTTTTGCTTAACGACGATTGAGTAACATGTAGATTTCGTGCTGCTTCGGTCATATGCTCCAAACGAGCTACCACGAGAAAATATTGCAGTTGAAGAAGTTCCATTTCGCACCGTCCATTCATTCCTTCTAGTCAATGTGATCATACCATCAAATGCGTTGGAATGAATAAGCAATTTCAAGTACGATGGCATTAATACGCTTTAAGGGGAGACCGAAAATGAGTGCTCGCAGCAGGTGGTTAATGATTTCAGTTGGTCTAGGAATTCTATTGAACCCATTAAATTCTTCAATGGTGTCTGTTGCTATTCCAAGACTGCAAAATGTATTCCAACTAGACTTTACAGGTGTTTCCTGGATTATTTTTTCTTTCTACATTGCAAGCAGCATCGCTCAGCCTGTCATGGGAAAGGCCAGCGATTTATTCGGTCGCAGGAAAATATTTCTTGCTGGGCTTGTCGTCGCCTTCATTGCTTCATTATTAGCTCCATTATCACCAAGCTTCGGGTGGCTCATCGTGTTCCGCATTGTGCAAGCCATTGGAACAAGCATGATGGTTGCGGTTGGAATGGCGATTGTGCGAATTCATATTACGGAGAAACAAGCGACCGCTCTGTCTGTTTTGTCCATATTCCTGTCCGGAGCAGCAGCCATTGGACCCTTTATTGGCGGGGTCATCATTCACTGGTGGGGCTGGCCTGCTATCTTTTTCGTCAATATTCCGTTTGTGGTGGTGAGCTTTCTATTATGTTGGAGGAATATTCCTAAGGACGAACCGTCAGCATCCGTTGCTCAGGGCATGTCCTTTCGTAAATGGTTTGATTTAATTGATGCGTTAGGGATTCTGCTCTTCACAGTAGGGCTGGTTGCCCTGCTCCTTGGCTTACTCTCGGCAAAATCATCTGGGCATATCTCATCAGAAAATGTCATTGCCTTGCTGGTAGGCCTCGCTCTGCTGGGGGCATTCGTAAAACATGAGTTAAAAGCGGCGTCACCCTTTATTCCTTTGCGCACATTCGCCAAATATCCTGCGATGACTTGGGTTAATGTGGAGTTCATGCTCGTTAACGTACTTTATTACTCACTCTTTTTCGGACTACCGTCCTACTTGCAAATGGTACGTCAGGTTAGCGAGTTCCAAACAGGGATTCTCATGCTAAGCTTAGGCTTGTGCTCGCTAGTTGCTTCTCCAATTGCAGGACGATGGATCGATAAATCAGGACCCCGGCCAGCACTGCTGGTGTCTGCAATTCTGATGACGTTTGGGTCGCTCTGGCTCGTCACATTGAATCAAGCATCACCAGTTATCAGCGTGTGCTTGGCTTTGGCTGCATTCGGTATTAGCAATGGGTTAAACAGTGTAGGTATGCAAGCAGCCTTGTTCCAAAGTGCTCCAAAGGAAATAATCGGTGTAGCCTCCGGACTATTTAACACATCAAGATACTTGGGAACCATACTCTCTTCCTTGTTGATCGGTATCGTAATGGGAGGCAAGTTCAGCTTCGAGGGATTTCAAGTGCTTGGGATTATCCTCACGGTAATTGCATTGTCTTTAGTATTCATGAGTCGGCGACGCCGGGAAACGGGGCAATTGCAGGAGTGAGCGTCCTTTTAAAAGAGCTTGAAAGACAAATGCCCCTTAAATTCTATCGATTCCAGTCCGTATATAAGGAATCGCTAATTTGATAAATTCTCCCGGTGATATCTTATGGCTATCTCTTCTCCATTCTACAGAAGCCCCGTAAATTCCCCAGCTTAATAGGACAGCTGTAAGCTTTAGAGCTTCTTCCTCTTCGGTTTTATGCTGCTTTAATAACATTTTGTGAAAAATAATTTGGAGCTGTTCCCTAATAATACGGGCAATGGTATCCTCGTAACCTCTATGGCAGCGACTGGATAATGACTTTTGGAAATTTGTTATCGCTTCAAAAATACGGACAAAGGCTTCTTCATTTAGTTCGTCATTTTGATAGAGATCAGAATTCAAATTAACTAACAAGACTACTGACAGTACCTTTTCCAATAAATCATATATATCTTCAAAATGATAATAAAAAGTTGCACGATTAATCATGGCTTCTGTAGTTATATCCTTTATAGTAATATCCTTAAATTCCTTTTTCCCTGAAAGTTCAATGAAAGAATCCATAATTAATTTGCGGGTACGTAGAACTCGGGGGTCCGTCTTTGATTCGGTCATTTTGTTAACCTCCTACTTTTCCAACAGGTTCTCAAATGTGTTGTATAAACGACAAATCCGCAGAACTATTGGTGTCGATGATTTTTATTATGATTTAAAATTCAATGGTAAGCAAATAAATATGGATTCGTCTTTGAATAGAAATGAGGAAAATATAATGTCGAACAATAATAATATGGTTTGTGATCTAAAAACAGGTGTATGCGGAGTAGCTGGAGAAGAGGATATGGAGATTATTGAGTTTAATCAGTCCTCAAAAGCGGTTAATCTTTATTATGTGACCGATCCTATTTGTTCGCATTGCTGGGCACTTGAACCTGTTCTTCGTCGTTTTGTAGAGCAGTATGGGCATTATTTTAACTTTCATACGATTATGGGCGGTTTGCTGGAAAAGTGGCATGACGGACCAATCGATCCTGCTAACGGAATTCATAAACCAGCCGATGTGGCTGTTCATTGGAGAGAAGTTGGAGAATATTCAAGAATGCCCATTGATGGGTCTTTAATGATTGATAATCCGGTTCAATCCTCCTACCCGCCCTCTCGCGTATTTAAGGTGATTCAAAAAAATTATACAGATGCAACAGCAGCAGAATATTTGCGCCGTTCCAGAGAAGCACTGTTCGCATTCAATCAAAATATTGCAGAAAAATCGGTTATGATTGAAATCGTAAATAAACTCGGCCTTGATGGAAAAGCTGTTATAAACGAAGCTGAACAACAGGTCGGTCTTCAATTGTTACATGAAGATTTTGATCAAGTTAGAAGCTTGGGTGTCAGAGGTTTCCCGACCATTGTTATGACCAATACGGAAAATAACGGCGTAAAAATTGTTGGCAGCCGTTCGTTGGAATACTATGTCAACGGTTTGAAAAAAGTTCTAAATCTCGAAGAATTACAAGCGAAGCCTATTCCTTCCCTTTCAAGCTTGTTTGAAAAAGAAAAACTTCTTTTCTCCAAAGAAATTGAAGTAATGTATGATGTTGAACAATCAGATATTAAATCTTTTATTGAACAAGAACTTCCAACAGATCGTTATCAAGTGAACGAAATTTTAGGGGAATTGTACATTACTACTACTACTAACTGAACTAAGGAGAGTGACCATCATGGCGTACGTATTACAAGTGAATTTTAAAATGAATGGACCGTTCGGAGACGAAATGGCAGAGGAGTTTTCTGATTTAGCAAAAAGTATCAACGAAGAAGATGGCTTCATGTGGAAAATTTGGACAGAAAGTTCCGAAACAAATGAAGCCGGTGGAATTTATTTGTTCGAAACAAAAGAAACGGCTGAAAAATATTATGTTATGCACATGAGCAGATTAGCTGGCTTTGGCATAACAAATGTCAACGCAAAAATCTTTGCTATCAATTCCAAGCTTACTGAAATCACTAAAGGACGCGTCTAGATCCTCCTTCTCCCATAGTGTATGAGTATAAGAGCCCGAGCGTAGAATAAGTTCGGGCTTTTACTGGCGGATAAATGCGGCTCTTAAAATGCTAATTACTAACTAGCGACACACAGTACATAATGCTGGTAGCCTGCGTCAAAAACTCTCGTACCTACCAACAAAACCGTCCATATCCGTTTTCAATGTTTATGTGCTAGGATATTGACAAGCTTACCAAAAGGGTCGCGAACATAAAATCGCCGAACGCCCCAAGGCTCGTCCACAAGCCCATATTCTATTGTAAATCCGGCATTCTTCATTCGTTCAAACGCAGCATCTACATCATCAACTTCAATCGATAGATCAGGTGTAACTGTATCCGATCCCCCTTGTGAAGCAAAACTAATTTGAATGCTCATCTCCTCATTTGAACCATAAGTTCTAATCCATCCATGATCCATTAACAATTCAAGACCGAGCACGTCATGGTAAAAGAGTTTGGCTTCCGCGATATCTTTCGTATTTATATTGGCAACGATTCGTTTGACCTTCAATTCATTCCTCTTTTCTTTTATAGTGTGAGTAATAATGTCACATCTCAATCGTTACGAACCATTAATATTAGACACTCCACATGTGTGGAGTGTTTAAAAATAGTTAAAACAAAAAAACGGCATTTGTTGCTAGTTGCACTTCTCCTACCTTGGTCAAGGAAATCTACCAAAAATTGATAATAATGATCTCTTCATATATAATTGAAAAATCAACTTTACCAATATTTCCAATATTGGGGTTTAGTAAAGTCCTGAAAACTACGGATTTTCAACAAGAGTAGTCGCTCTTAGCTGCTATGATTTCTAGACAAGGAGGAGCATTACTATGAGAATAACTCCCCACTTAAGTTTTGATGGGAAGTGTGAAGAAGCCTTTCTTGAATATCAACGAATCTTGGGCGGAAAGATAGCCACGATGTTGAAGTATGGGGATTCCCCTATGGCAAAAGAGGTAGCTCCAGATTCGCATAATCGAATTATACACGCTACTCTTCAAATTAATGATTTTACGCTTGCTGGAGCAGACACATTACACGGAGACTATAAAAAGCCTCAAGGTGTTTTTGTTATATTAAATTTCCCTGAGCAACTAGTAGCGAAAAAAATTTTCGATTCATTATCGGTTGGGGGAGAAGTGTATTTACCCTTTGAAGAAACGTTTTGGTCCGCAGGTTATGCTATATTAGTCGATCGATTTGGCGTTCCTTGGAAAATAAATTGTGACTAATCACCAATTCCCTTCTGCAGCCACATATCAAATTCCCTTGAGCCAACCTGCCACATCTCATCTATTCTTTCAGCACTATCAATATTAGACACTCCACATGTGTGGAGTGCCTAGTGTTACATAATGCTTGATATTAAAATCACTCGACACACAACAATCTTTCCGCTAACTAATATCGGTCAGTAAAGTTCAATGTTTGTGCAAAATTCAAACCCTAAGCGAGCCACGGAACCCTCTGGCGCCATAGTAGGAGTCCGCACCGTTATGATACACGAAGACATTGCCATAGCGATAATCAGCAAAGATCGCACCACCAAGTTTTCTAATCTCAGAAGGTGTTTTCACCCAACTCGATGTTTTCGTATCGAAATTCCCAAGTTTCTGCAACTCCAGATACTGTTCTTCTGTTAAAAGCTCAATGCCCATGTCAATCGCCATATTAATAGCGCTATTTTCCGGTTTATGTTGTTTCCTTGACTCCAGCGCCTCATTGTCGTAACAAACACTTCTGCGGCCTTTAGGACTTTCCGCTGAACAGTCATAAAAAATGTATTCACCCATCTCCTCATCATAACCAACAACATCCGGTTCACCGCCGGTTCTTTCCATTTCATGTAGTGACCACAGCTTTTCGGTATTAGCTTCCAGCTTTGCTTGGACTATAGCCCATTCAAAACCTTCATGGCGGTTCATATTTTTCTCAAAACGGGCTTTCAAAGCTCTGAGTAGCTCTTCACGTTGTTCTGATGACAACTCCACTTTTTCATTTTTCATCATAAAATCTCCTCCTTGAAGTTTTCGATGCTTCATATATTATCCCACTTTTTTTATTCTACTATTTAAATACTGAAATTTCATAGGTTTTCAATCCTCATTTGCTTTCTACTCCCATATTCGATGAATGTTAGGCTTATCATCAGCTGAGAAGATAAGATGAAAAACATCAGGATTAGATAAGGATTCCCACTCCTTAAACCCTATACGGTCATCAAAATGCATAAGTAGAAGTGATATCAGGTTTCCATGTGAAACGAATACAATGTTTTTGTCCTCACCATTCAGAACTTCCATTACTACACTAATGGCACGGCTCATAGCCGTGTTACTGGACTCCCCGCCCTCGTAACATAGGTCTAAGTCATCGTATGTTTTATGAAGCATATCTCGCCAGTCAGGATGATTTTGGCTTGATAAAATCCTCTCAGCCAATCTATCATCCAAAACAACTCGTATACCAATTTTTTCAGCCAATGGTGCTATGGTGCGGTAAGCTCTTTCAAAAGGGCTTGAAATGATAAAATCAATATCTTTATCTAAGAAAAATTTAGCAACAATCTCAGTTTGTTGAATCCCTAGATCAGTTAGCCCAGCATCAGGCTCCTGTCCATCTGCTTTGCAATGTCGCACGACATAAACATTTTTCATCATTATTTCCATCTCCTTACTAGCGCTGCTCTTCTTACACTCTCTTTTGTCCAAGGAGGAGTTATCACATATTCAATGACAATAGCCAAGAAGAAGAGGGCTTCTGTCGCCCCTCCTGCTTACTCATGTTTAACGCGTATAAATTTTGAAGATGACTATAGCTGCTTGAGCCCTCGTAGTTGAACCGGATGGGTAAATTATAGAGCATTTTATTGCTTTTGATCTACAAGCGTAAATTGCTTTAGCATGTAGTAAAATCTTGCTCCATGACCTTCTGCTGCCTCAAGAAAGTATTTTCCCGTAATGACAAAGCTTCCACCGTGACCATTAGAAAGCACGTATACTTTCACAACCGGGCTATCCCAGCTTTGCCCGTCCTTTGCAGATATGAGCGTTGCTTCTAGAGGCTCCGTGACCTTTACCGGCGCTTCAACTTTTGCATATTTCTCTGCCAAAAGCTGCTGTTGCTCCGCAATAGCCTGCTCAGGCAAAATCCCTTTCAGCTGCTTAATGCTCATTGAAACCTCAGGATATCGATCTTCCAATGGCACCTTTGGGACGATTACATCTTGATTCTCTTCTTGAACTAGCTTATATCTTTCTTCGTCGATATAAATCACAAAACCCGATTCTGTATCCTGCAATACAATATCCTTCTCTTCTGGCATACCCTCGTATTCCTCAATAACCTTTTTCTCAGGTTCAAAATATTGCTTTAATTGATTAACAAAAGCTTGACCCGTATTCGTCGTCACCATCACACCGACGATACTCGCTGCTGCAACAAGTGTCGTTACCCGAATCCATTTATTACCCTTTTTCATTTTTGTCTCCTTACTAAGACGTTTTTGTGTATGCTGCACCTGATTGTTGCCTTCTTCCTTAGCCGGATCTTCATTCGAACTTTGCTTCAATTGCAGCTCTTGCGCAATATTTTTCCATATGTCCTCTTTATCCATGGAGTCGCTAATCGAATGATTATTCAAAGCCTTCGTAATCATCTCATCTAATTGTTTCTCTTTCATTGCACTGCACCTCCAGATTCATGCTGTAACAAGTTTTTCAACTTCATGCGAGCCTTATATAACCGTGATTTAATCGTATTCACATTTTCCTGTAATACAGCTGCAATTTCCAGATCCTTCATATCATGCATATATTTCAAAATAACTGGTATGCGATTATGTTCATCAAGCTGCTGGATGGCAGTATAGAGAGATTCATATTCAATGAAAGGATGCTGATCTTGATGCAATGGCTCTTCCACTTGTTCAAAGGCAGCTACGTTATAGTTGTTCTTTTGACTTACTCGTTTGCACTCATTCAGTAAAATCGTATAAAACCACGGTTTAAATTCGCGATCCAAGTCAAATTGATTCAAATTCCGATAAACTCTTATAAACGCTTCCTGCACAACATCCTTAGCTGACGATTGCTGGTTTCGTAAAATAATGCTTGACACCCTTAATGCATATTCGAAGTACTTATCATACAATAATCTGAAATAATGCTGCTCACCGTGCTGTATTTTTTCAATGATTTGATTATCATTCAATAGTTCCTTCTCCCTTCTGTTCTTATTGAAAAGTAATTATATATATTACCCTCATGATTTCGATTTCGTTTTCAGGCGGTAAGTGGAAATTTATTCTTACTTTCTTCAAAATCATTTATTTTATCCTTACTCCACCCCGCTGATATTTTCAGTTCTTCTCCACTTATCTGCAACTTCTTGTGCAATATCTGTTTGAAAACATAATATTTGAATGCACAAAGAAACCATTTCAGTAGAGACGGCTTCTTTGCGATGCTTTTAAAACAAGATTAATGTATTGAGAAACAGTTAATATATATTGTAAAACGATAAAATCGGTATTATAATAGTATCAAACTTATACAGATGAGGAGTTTGATTATGAAACGCACATCAACATTTTTTTTGAAAATCACCGTGTTTCTGATGGGTTTACCAGCGCTTGCTGTATGTGTATTTGCACTGCTTTCTTTATTTCGGGAAACAAATGATTACTTTCCAGGCAAACTATATGCTGTAGATATCGTTTATTTTGTAGCCGCAATACCTTATTACATCGCACTGTATCAAGCATTTAAATTGCTCGGTTATATTGATCAAAATATCGCTTTTTCAGAGCTGTCCGTTCGGGCATTAAAGAAAATCAAATACTGCGGTTTCAGTATCTGCATTATTTTTGTGGCGATGGAGCCCGTTTTGTACAACATGGCAAAACAAGACGATACACCGGGTATGATTTTGCTTGGTCTGGTTGTAGCCTTCGCCTCGTTTGTCATCGCCATATTCGGGGCAGTGCTTGAGAGATTATTGCAAGTTGCTATTAATCTAAAGTCGGAAAATGAACTCACAGTTTGAGGGAATCCCATGGCGATTCAGAGGAAATTAAGTTGTATTTAGTAATTTCCTAAATAAGGTGAAACGGCTGTCGACGTCCTTTGGCGGCGCCAGCGCGATTCCTATATCCTACTTCTTGTTTACAACTAAACGAGAATAAAAAGATTACACCACTTGTTTTCGTTTCATCGTGCAATAAAGCAACATCACATTAGCCAACGATAGGGCTACGGTCATTCCAATGGCTACAAACGGGTATAGAATAGATAGACCGAATACATTGATTGTTTGGAACGTTGCAAACAAGTCATAAGCAATCATTACATTTGTATAACTGAACTTCATCAATACATCTAACCATCCAAGTCTTCTATATTTGTAGCTCCCCCTATTCGACCAATTGATATCTCTAGACATTTCTCATTCGATCATCGAACAGCATTAGGGCATCTGCAACGACTTTGTAAGAAGGGATGGTTATTTCCGATTTATCACGAGACAGGACAAAGAATTCTATATTATGAATTAACACGGAAGGGATTGGATAGTGGCATATGGTAATTTACAGTTTAATTTACAATAAGAATGGTGCGGGTGGGTATGGGTGCCATGGGTTCGGGGGCGGGTTCAAGGGCAGAATTTACTTATTTTCCACTCTGCGAGCTATAACTACATGGATTTCCTACAGTTAGTATATCCTTGGGCGGACCATTTCTATAGCTAAATGGATTTTGTCCAACTAGTTTGATCAAAATGGACGATTGAAGTCGAGATACTCAATTCTAAATGTAGGTTTTCCATCTAGTGAAGTCATAAATCGGAAAACCATCAAAACTAACTACATAAAATCCATTTAGTATCACACCGCAGAGGGGTTTAATCACTAACCCAGCTTATTCGTCGAATTAGATCCAGAATTAGATTCAGACGCCGTGCTCCTCCACCTCGTTCCGTACGCACGGGATGCCCCGCCTAGCGGTTTACTCCCTGCGAAACTCCCCACCATATATCTCCACCAAATCAAAAACGCTACCCGAAGGTAGCATTTTATCATTTGTGTGGTGGAGGCTAGCGGGATCGAACCGCTGACCTCTTACATGCCATACAGGCACTCTCCCACTATTGCGCATTTCACTACCATAGATATGAACTTACCCAAAAAGATGGGGCAATTCATCTGCATATAAGAATACTACTGCAATAGCAATCAAGAGATTCAATAAGGCCGGTATCACTTTTCCGATCGGATGTTTGACTCTGAAATGCGAGAGGCACGCCAATAGCATCATAATGCCTATCAATATCCCGGTCCATGCGGCAACACCCGGATACCAGTAGCCGATAATGAGTCCTATGCATCCAACAATTTGAACGTAGCCAGTAATGAGGCGAAACCATTGGGGAAGTTTAATCGAATCAAACAATTCGACCTGATGCTGGGCTCCTGCAATCTTGCTTCCGCCAAAGAATGCCATGGAGAAAAGCAGCCAACTCTGAAGAACGATCGTTAAAATATGCATAAAAATCATCATCCTTATCCATTTATTATTTATGACACCAATAAGTGTCCTATTTCATAATATAACACCATTACGTTTTCTGTAAAGCAATTATTATGATGTATTTGGTGTAAACTTTCTCCATTGGGCGATTTGGATTCTTATCTGAACAAAAATTATAATGGCATAGTTCAAGCTTCCATCGATAGATGAAGCACAAAAAAGGGACCCATCCCCCTAGGATGAGTCCCTTCTCCCTTAGTCCCTTCCGCCTACCGATCCAACAGATCCGACCGATAAATCGCCTTCACTACGCGATAAGCCAATTTCGGCTTGCGATACTCGCTTAGCAATCCTTTGTTATTGAAGCTCCGCGCGCGATCGCGGAAGTAAGGCCGGTCGCTCCTCACATCGACGCGAATGTCGGCGAAGTGCCAGATGAGCGTACCTGCAATGCGAGGGTCGTCGCGGAAAATCTTCAAGGCACGCGTCACCACATCCGCCTGATAGTCTTCGCTAAACAAGCGCGGCTCCCAGCCCGAATCACCGAAAATACCAGCTGCGCCGAACTCGCTCATGATGACAGGCTTGCCGCCTGCCCCATGCTTTTCCGCATGAATATAGTAGTTCTCCAGCATGCTGCTGAATCCATCGACGCTGCCTTCATACCAGCCATAGTATTTATTAATACCGATAACGTCGAAATAGGACAGCACGATATCCTGCTCCGGATGCATAGTCGCGTAAGTAACGAGCCTGCTGCTGTCCATGCTGCGAATTTTCCCCACGAAGGCTTTCGTCAGCTCGAGCGCTTCTTCCGTCCGCGTATCAATTTCGTTATGGGCTCCCCAGAAAATGATCGATGGATGATGATAGTCTCGGGAGATCATTTCATCCAGCATCTTAATGCCGCGCTCTATAAAGATAGGGCTTCCGAGCGTCTCCTTGCTCATAAAACAGCCCCACATCGGTATCTCGCTCCAGAGCAGCATACCATGCTCATCGAGCAAATCGATCCAGAACTGGCTCTGCGGATAGTGCGATCCGCGCACGATATTGCAGCCCATGTCGGTCAAAATATCGAGATCCTTCAGCATTAGCTTCGGCGGGAAGGCAAATCCCCACTCGGGATGCTCCTCGTGCCGATTCACGCCTTGGAGGTATAGCTTTTTGCCATTCAACAGAATGTCGCTGCCCTGCACTTCAACCGTGCGGAAGCCTGTCCGATCTATAAGATCGTCTTCCCCCGCTTGAACGGTAAATGTATAGAGCTCCGGCTCGCCTACATCCCATCTGCGGATCTTCTCAAGGCTCCCCCGAAGCGTCAAACTCACAGCCTGACCGGCAGCAATGTCAACATGTGACGATGAAAGGGAAAGCCCCTCCGTGAAGGCGTTCACTTCAACTTGGCAATCTCCCTTACTAAGCGAATGGAGCACGATGTGCAATTGAATATCCGCTGAGTCATCCTTCAACTGGTAATCTATTTTCATCGAGTCAATATACACATCAGGCAGCTCCTGCAGTTCAACAGAGCGAATAATCCCGCCATATGAGTGCCAATCCGCAATGTCCGTCGGCAGCGTTTGCCAGTCCACCGTGTTATCTACGCGAATAACGAGCTCATGCTTTCCTTGAGCAAGCTCCGGCAGAAGAACTGAAAATTGTGTAAATCCGCCAAAATGATAGCCTATATGCTTGCCATCCACGTACACATCCGCATGGTGGAGAATACCTTCGAAGACCAGCCGAATATTCGTTTCTTGCACATTATCAAAATAAGTACGGTACCAGGCAGCCCCAATATACTCATAAGTGCCTAATTCATTATTCCAACAAGAGGGAACGACATGCTTCCGGGAACCTTCAGGAAATTTAGAGGCCCAGCCCTCATGAATGCCTATATTGTCAGGGTCCGTTATGAAATCCCATAATCCGTTCAAAAGCCTCGTAGGTCGCAGAATATGCTGCTGAAAAGTACGTATCACAATAAACAAGCCCCTTTCATGTATGCTTCGTAAAGCGTATCATAAAAGAAGAGCTCAATTGAATGGATAAACCTCATCACTATTTGTCAAAATCGCTACAAGGATGGTGATCTCTGATCTTGAATAACCACCGTATTTATCATCATCGGCTTTCTTATGAGAAGCCCCCCGTTCCCGGATGGAAAGATATTCGCAATACGACCGATGTCCATTCCTTGTACTTGATCCAAAGTGGCGAAGGCGAATTTTTTCATGGGGTGGAGGAAGAGCCGCTGCAGGTGCAGTCAGGTGATTTGTTGTACTTGAAACACGGGTTTACCTTGACAATGCTTTCCTCTATAGACAAGCCATTATGCATTCGCATGCTCCTTTTTGATGTGCTCGATATTCCTTGCGAGCATAATCATTGGCTGAAGCCCATCCCTGTGGACTCGCTGAATATTCCTTTTTATAAGGTATACTCACCAGAGCAGTCGGATTGGATCGAGTCGCAATTCACACGCATTTGGTCAATTAAAGGAACCGATCCTCATGAACGGCAAGCAGAGTTCCAATATATGCTGTCTCGTTTGATATATTTCATGAAGGACACAGATGCGACGTCGCACAATCCTTATATGAGAGCTTTCCAGCAGGCAAAGCTTTGGATGGATACCGGCTATCATCAGCCTCTTCGACTGGAAGAGCTGGCACAGGACGCTAACATTTCCGTCTCACAATTACGCAAGATGTTCATGAAGCATATCGGCATCTCACCCAAAGCTTATTTAAATAAGGTTCGGAACGAACAAGCCAAAACGCTGCTGTTGCTGACGGATGAGCCGATGAAAGCGATCGCGGACGCATGCGGATTTGCAGATGAATTTCATTTTGGCAAAATGTTTCGCAGCTGGAATGGGATCGCTCCCGCTCGTTTTCGAACGATGAACAAATCGGAGCGTTAAAATCCTGACCTCACCCGGGATAATCCGTAATGACGCCATCCACGCCAAGCTGCTTCATCCGCATTAATTCCTCTTCGCTCTGGATCGTCCAAGCAAAGACCTTCCGGTTCCGCTCATGGATTTTGTTTACTATCTCCTCGTCAAGCAGGTCATGCTTATAATTGATGTAGGCAGCATAAGAAGTAAGCTCATCGAGCAGCTCGTCGGATAAAGGATGCTGATCCTCATGAATAAGGGCTGCTACCGGAATATCCGGCAGAAGGGCGTGAAGCAGATGCGTCGATTCGAAATCATAGGATTGAATCATGATGGCCGCGGTATTTTTCAGCTTATTCATCCCAAGGATACCGCCGTTCTTGCCAAACGCCGTATAGTTTAAGCGGGCCTCGTATTGGCGTACCACGTCCGCAACCTTCTCCTCCACGCCTGGCTCGTTCGGCGACTCCTTAATCTCGATCAGCATGCCCATCTTGCCTGCGAAGCGCTCCATAACAGCCTCAAACGATGCAAGGTTCGTCTCCTCCTCGTCGCCTGTATTCGTGCTTTTTCCAGCAGCAGCATCCATATCTTCCAGCTCATCAAGTGTATATTCGTCCACAGGGCCGGTATGCTCAGTCGTCCGATCCACGGTGTCATCATGAATGACCACTAGCTCCCCATCCTTGCTTAGCTGTACGTCAAATTCAATGTAGTCGGAGCCAAGACGCTCTGCTTCTTCAAAGGCAGCCATCGTATTCTCAGAGGTATGGCCTGAAGCTCCGCGATGTGCTATTACCAGAAATCCTTCTGGTGTATTTGGATTAGTTGTAGATATGAGCAATATTGCGCAGCTGGCCAGTAGTATGATTAGCCCAACTCTACGCCAAACAAAAGCTGTTTTTAGCTTACTCATCGTCCCACCCCCTATTGTCCAACTAACTTAAACACATTCCGCCTCCCTCAAAACAAAAAAAAAAAGAAACAACCCACAAGCTTCAGGTCGTTCCTTCTTTGTTTGTATGCTTATTATTTACCCGCATACTCCGTAGTCGCAGTATTCAACATTGTTTTCCAATCGGAAAAGCTAGTCTCCCGTGCTACATGGCGATCAAAGAGCTCATCTGGAATGTCCTTAATCTCTTCACGCGTTTCCGCTTGGAAGTTGCCCTTCTCCAGAAATGCCGCGAAGCTGGTCAAGCTGGAATACTTGCTCATAAATGCTTCATTAAACAACGCCTCTAATGAGACATGATCTGGGTCCTCTTGCGCTGTTTTCTGTCCTTGCAATTCCTTCAACAAATCCTCGAATGACATTGGCTTTTGCTTTCTCAGACGATCACCCCTAGTTTTAATTAGTTCATTTCGACTTGCTTTATTGTAACGTAATCTTAGCTTATTAGCATCGGATCAGATTGGTCCGTTACTACGGGAATCGTTTTCTTAATCATTTTCTGAATATCCTTCAAATATGGCACTTCATCCGTCTCGCAAAAAGATATTGCGATTCCGCTCAGCCCAGCTCTGCCCGTTCGACCAATGCGATGAACGTAGGTTTCTGGAATATTAGGAAGGTTGAAGTTGATCACGTGTGAAAGCTCATCAATATCGATTCCTCTTGCTGCGATGTCCGTCGCTACCAGTACTCTTGTCGTGCCGCTCCTGAAGCTGCTCAGAGCATTCTGCCGGGAGTTTTGAGACTTATTGCCATGAATGGCCTGGGCGGTAATATTTGCTTTGGTCAGACCGCGCACAACCCGATCCGCTCCATGCTTCGTACGTGTAAACACGAGTGCCGATACAATGGATGGATCCTGCAGTAGATGAGTCAACAAGTTTTGCTTGTTGCTTTTCTCTACATAATAAACAAATTGTTCTATTCTATCAACCGTGGAAGAAGCAGGCGTAATTTCTATTTTCACTGGATTGACGAGCAGTGCTCTAACCAGCTTCGAAATTTCCGGCGGCATCGTAGCGGAGAAAAATAAAGTTTGTTTTTTGCTAGGCATTTTTGTAATAATTCTCTTCACGTCATGGATAAAGCCCATGTCCAGCATGCGATCGGCTTCATCAAGCACAAGAATTTGCACATATTGCAAATTAACAAGCTTCTGATTGATGAGATCGATAAGCCTGCCTGGCGTAGCAATTATAACATCTGCGCCTCGTTCAAGCGAACGCTCTTGCACTTTTTGTGATACACCGCCCACAATAGCCAAGCAGCGCAAATCAGTAAACTGGCTGTAAGCCTGTATATTATCGGAGATTTGGAGAGCCAGCTCTCTTGTTGGTGTTAATATTAAGGAACGTGTACGTCGAACACCTTGGGGCTTACTTTGCTGCTCGCTCAATAGTTGAACGATTGGCAAAGCAAATGCGGCAGTTTTTCCTGTTCCCGTCTGAGCGCAGCCAAACAAATCTCTGCCGTTCAGCACGACTGGAATCGCCTGCTCCTGTATGGGGGTCGGGGTTGTGTAGTTCTCTTTGCTCAGCGCTTTTAAAATCTCAGGCGCAAGCTTTAAATCGTTAAATGTCATTTTGTCTCCTTCTTACTAGAAAACGTAAATTCCCAATCACAGCGAATGTTCCTGCTCTTAATTATAGGTCATCCAAACCGTACTCCCAAGAGGCTCGAAGCCTTGCTTAAACCAAAAATTTCGTGTTTTATCCAGTGTGTATACGTACATTTTTTTGTGCGGATATTTGGCTTTAAGCCAATTTATAAAAGAAGCTGCATAGCCTTTGCTTTCAAATTCCTTCAATACATCCAACACTTCTATAAAGACGAAGTCCTTCTTGTTTTTGATATCAATGTAGAAGTCCTTCTCCAAATATTTCTCATCATCGCTAAAATAGTCCTTTTCCGCCTTTTGGATGAGCTGTTTTCCATTCCCATACTCCCAAATGACGCCATAGCCGACCATCGTATCCTCAGCTTGAATCATATAGATTTCTTCCGGTAATTCTGTTTTATCCCTCGTGCTCAATTCCCCAGCATGATAAGCCGAGGTTATTTCGCTAAGCGTAGTTTGTATTTCATCATCAAATGGCTTGGCAATAATCGTTGGCATTCTTGATCTCCTTTTACTCCGCGGGGCATAAACCATCTCTAAATAAAAAGAAGCAGGATGTTATCTCGTTCCCTGCGTCTTCTACTTTGTTGTGTATATTCCATTGTCCTTAGACATCTTACCATAAATAAGCGCCGCTAACTAGTAAATATCCCTTCCATACGATTCCCATTGTGCAAGCTATGGCTGCTGCTGCCTTCCCCATTCGAGACTTGAACCCTAGAGATAGCACCTATGCTAGGCGCACATAAAGAAGCCGGAGCATATCATTATGATATGCTCCCATCGTAGTAGACAGTAGAAAAAACAAAACTTCTACTTCTACCATGATAGGAGTTTTTGCTTTGTCAAAAAGGAGTGCAATTTCATTAGATGTAAAACTACAGGTTGTAAAAAGATGCCTTAAACAGGATTCAAATCCTCATCATGAAGCAAAGCAACTGGGGATCGACGATATGACTGTTGTGGATTGGATAAGGAAATACAAAGCAGATGGTTATGAAGGGTTAAAGGAATCCAAAGCTTGGAAAACGTACTCACATGAGCTCAAGCAGACCGCGGTTCGTGACGTTCTATCCGGAAAGTACTCCATCCGAGAAGCGACAAACCAGCATCACATTTCAAGTAAAAGTGTTTTGACGAACTGGATTTCCAAGTATACTTGTGGGAAAGAAATTAAACCTACTCGTAAAGGAACGGTTCACATGAATAAAGGACGTAAAACCACTTTTGAAGAGCGTATTGAAATTGTGCAGTATACCCTTGCCAATCAGTTGGATGATCAGAAATCGATGAAGAAGTACGATGTTTCCTACCAACAGGTGTACGCATGGGTTCGTAAATATCATTCAGGCGGCGAGGAGGTTCTTAGGGACCGTCGTGGGCGCAGTAGACCTGAGGAAGAACTGGATGAGGCTGAACGTCTTAAACTCCGAATCAAAGAGCTAGAAGCGCGTAACGAGTATTTAGAAATGGAGAACGCCTTCGAAAAAAAGTTGGCAGAGATCCGGCGAAAACGTACACGCTAACCCTCGTTCGACACGTAGACTTGTATCAAGCGATTCAAGAACTGCACACGGAAAAGGGCTACGCGATACTAGCGTTATGCAAGCTCGCTAACGTCGCCAGATCTGCCTATTATAAATGGTTAAAATGGACGCCGTCCAATCGAGAACTTGAGCGGCTTTCACTAGCAAAAGAAGTGAAGCTTCGCTATGACAAGCGAAAAGGGATACTGGGTTATCGCCAAATGCGTCTCCAATTAAACCGTAAACTGAAAAAGACTTACAACAAAAAGCGTTACTACGGGATTATGAGAGCTCTCGGATTAAAAGCAGTGATTCGGAGGAAGCGTCCAAGCTACGTGAGAGCCACGGAAACACATGTTGCCGAAAACGTCATGAACCGTGACTTTCAAGCCGCTGCTCCGAACCTAAAGTGGTGTACAGATGTCACCGAGCTGAAGTATGGGAACGGTCGAAAGTCCTATTTGAGCGCCATGATTGATGTGCACGATAACTCCGTCGTTTCGTGGGTGCTCAGCCACTCCAACAACAACAAATTGGTCATGGACACGATAAAGAAGGCATATAGGGGAAAACGTGGAATCACGCCACTTCTGCATAGTGACAGAGGTTTCCAATATACCTCGCATGAATATAATCGCTTGAAGGTGAAATACGGTTTCACAACAAGCATGTCTCGTGTGAGTCGCTGCCTGGATAACCAGCCGATCGAGCGATTTTGGGGCACATTCAAGGCAGAAAGCTTTTATTTGAAGAAATACGATACCTACGATGAAGTTCTTGAAGATGTGAGGAACTATATTCGATACTACAACAACTACCGATATACGGAGCGACTTAACGGCTTGTCTCCCCACGAGTATCGCCGAGCTGCTTAATAAAAATAATCCCCCAGTTCTCTGTACTTGAACTGAGGGATAGGTCTAATCGTTTTTTGTTTTTTTCTACTGTCTACTTGACAGGGAGCACTTCATTATGATATGCTCCGGCTTCTTCTTGTTTTCTTATCGGTTCTTTTTCGTAAAGGATTGAACCGCATGCTTCAGCTTATCGCGCGCATCTTTATTTCGCATCAGATAGGTGACTCCCATTCCGATTGCAGTAAACAACACTTTTTTCTTGCTCATGATTACTACCTCCTTGGGTATGTCTTTTTATGAATATACCCTCTTGAACGGTGTTCTAAGCAGAAAAAACAGGAATGGATGGAAAAGGATCAATGGAATTCATTTTGGAGTGGTCCCTCGTGTTCTGTTTGCTGTGAGGCCTCCCAGTGACGAATGCCACTAAGCCAGCGCAACCCGCTTTTCAAATTTGTTAAATTTCCCGGAGGCGTTCGACGCCGAGCCTATGAATGTATAACCGCAGCTCAAATAGAAGCGGTTCAGCTTTTCATTGTTTGCGATGCAATCCAGCCGGATACGGTCCTTCCCCGGAAAATGAATGCCTGAATCGGCCCAGCGAACGATGGCCTCACCTAGATCCTTGCCCGCGGCCTCGCGGTTAATATTGAGTCGGTGCAGGTAAACTGAGTTCTCATGCCCCTCTTCGCCCCACAACTCCCTGTCCCACGCGCTTGCATGCTGCATCAGCATAACCATGCCCGCTAATACGCTGCCCTGCATGAATAGGTATACTTTCCCGCGTTGGATCGCTTCCGGCGTCTGATGGGAATCCACGCCATGCAGCAGCCCGCCCCACTGCGTGGAGCCCTTGCTCTTCAGCCACTGTGCCGTTTGAATTAGCAGTTGAAGCACCTCCGCCGTGTCTTCGGGCTTTGCTTGAAATACTTTAATATCGTTTAGAATGGTTCCCATCGGGTCCGTGTGCGTATTCGATGACATTAGTTTTACCTCCATTAGAAAAATTGCACTTCACCTTAGCCAATCTTCTCATTCACCCTATCCAGTTTGTTATGAGCGCTCTCTCCATTTAATTTAAATGGAAATCATCCATCTATTACAATCATTTTTATCTTTATTTAGATTTTAGATGGAATTCATCCCTCTAATTCCAATGAATCAGCCGAAAACCATGGAATACAGTAAAATTAACAGGACAAATTCCATCTATTTTATGTACGAAGGGAACGGCGTTATTTTTAACGGGAGAAATTCCATCTAGGTTCATTGAATTTATAAATATGAAGTTGAAGAGAAGGGAGTAAATCGCTAAGAACAATCGTAATGTTCGTTTTTGCACATATCGCTTTGTTTCCATTCGTCGGAGAGATCAGGAAACGATGCCCTTCAAGACGATAATCATCGTGCATTTGGTCGCAGGCTGGTATCGATGTCCGGTGCATACCTACACGAAGCAGGGTCGGATAAACGCCAAATACGTCAGCATCGCATTTACTTCTCATTGTACTAGAGAGTGACGAGCGGCTCAATGCGACGAACAAGGTGATTCAACATTTTCTTTCTATGCGCAGCCTCGCGCAGCGCCCAAGACACGAATGTCTAGTTCAACTTAAATAGCTTATAAAAAAAGAGCATACAGCCCCCTGATACCAAGGACTGCAAGCTCTTTAAATTAAATTCTTTTCCTCAGGCGCCTATACATTAACCAAGCAAAAATAACCACAACGAGCACCACTGCTATAACAAGAACGGGCAAGCTCCCTTTCTTCTTCTCCCCTTCATGGAGCATCTGATGTTCGCCCCCATGCGGATCCACATTGATTTCAGTTAGAGATTCAGCAGGTAATTCATCAATAGTAGGCTCTACAGACACATCTGCTGAAGCAATGGAAAAATCAAGGATTTGCAGCGTCCACGTGCCCCCATCGGTTTCCATCATCCATGAGTCGCTAATCGTCAGCCCTACCCACAATGATGCATCTGTTGAAGCTTGGAGCACTCGCGGATGTGCGGCCAGCTCAATTTGCTGTCCGTCAATCATCAACTCAGTTGTTTTATCCTCATGGGTAATGATCTCTTCCACTACTCCTGTTGGTCCAGAAAGATAACCCGCTATTTCTAATAACGTTCGACCATTGACAGGTGTAGTCAAATAACTCCCCATGAATTCAGCATATTGTTCCCTAGTCAGCTCATCCTCCGCATGGTCGATTTCCGCCATGCCCTTAAAAAAGGCTTGATTGACATCCCCATAGGTCGCTCTTCCTTGCAAATCTGTAATTAGCCCATTATCTAAAGCAATCTGAGAAATCTCCGCTTCTGTTTTGTCCGAATCACCCAGCTTATAGAAGGTACCCGCCCAATAAGCAAGATCCACTCTTGTCAGGTAATCTTGAGGCCTAAACAGCGGAGAGCCATGGTCATAGACGATGACATTAATTCCAGTTAAGTATACAATATCCTCTTTGGCTGCTACATTTTCTATGTCCCCATACAAATTATTAGCATTTACGATATGTACCACAGCGACTGACGGAGCCCATACCACAAACGCACAAACGAGCACTAGCGCTAGCAGCAATTGACGTTTAAAGCCCATACTTATTCACCAACTTATTATTAACTTTTTAATGCTCCCCCTCAGCCAGCCAAGGGAAGAATCCATCCAAAAACCGCTCGGTTGCTGGCATGAAATAAGAGCCATAATGGAATTCAGGATCAAGTGAGGTTACGACCCACGTTCCCGCTGAGCTGACCTTGTCTACATATAGAATAGCTCCGTTATCTTCCGTTGTTACAAGCACCTCTGCACCAGCAGGCGGCCAGAACACGCCATGATAATGCCATGTGGCATCCTCCAGCGTCAAATAGTTAAATAGGTTATGCTCCGGCAGCCGTAATTCAAGCCCGCTCTTCGCATCCTTATCCAACCACCACCAGAAGTTTGTCGGCCTGTTCTCCCAGTTTTGCAAAGGTACGCACTCTGAATCCGAGCTCTGCGGCCAAAACAATACAACCGTACCGCCATTGTCAGCGAATTTCCGAACCCAAGGTTTAATACGCTCCATCAGGCCGGTGTGTAGACGTGAAGGCACAATAATGATATCAAACTCATCGAATGAGCTTTCCGTAAGTTCCGGCACATACAAAATAGCGGATAAAAACTTCTTATATTTAGGCTCATTCCAGCTGCGATGCTGATAGGATACGCCTGAGTATAGAGCTGCAATTTTCCTCATTGTACTACACTCCTTTTTTGAAGCTGAGCATATTCATTATGAATCCACTCGACTAAGCGACTCGTAATTTGACCCGTTGTACGGTTTGGATCTTGATAATTCAGCAGTGCATTTCCTGAGCTCACCAGTAGGGTTCCGTCTGTGCTGACACGATCAATATATACAATTGGCTCATGATCTGGCAGAGTAAGCAATACTTCAGCTCCTTCAGGAATCGGGTGATGTCCTCGTGCGAAGAATCCGGCTACACCTTTGTTATAGGTCATATCGTAGGTGTCGACACCTTCGAAGATCGGATGGGAATTTATGATCGATATATCATAATCCTTATGGCTGCGAACCTCCTTGGGAACAAAGAAAGAAGCGCCAGGAAGCCAAGGGAGGAACAAATGGCCCCCAAATACAATGACCTTGCCGCTATCGGCAAACTTGCGAATCTTCTCCTTATTCTTCAGCATAAGCTCCTGATCAACGGAGCCTTGAATAATCAACGCAATTTTGGAATCCAAATTAGCTTGCGGAAAATCATACATATCCAGCTCTGAAAAGTTATGCTGAACTGAAACCTCGCCCATGCCTACACTTTGCGAATTTAGCAATAATATGTTTTTATTTTGCATCATTTACACCCTCTCATTAATGTACCTTGCCTCATGCGTTTGTTAACAGAAGCAGCTTGCCGCTGGACTGCTGCAAATAAGAGGCATCCGTTGCACCTTGTAATTGCTTAATTTCACTATAGGGAAGCTGAAGACCATGAAGCTCCTCAAACAATACATCCGGCATCAAAAACCCATTGTAAAATCCCGATTCGAATTGAAGCTCGGCATGATTCTCATCGTTCTTAAGCAGCTGCCCAATTAAAATCACATGTGCACCTGGCTGTTCAAACACCGTATAAATATGATCGGAACGAAAGAAATAATGCAAAACGCTTCTCTCATTTAGCCACTCTTCTGTCCATTCATAGGCAGCTGTATTAGAAGCAGATTTATTAGATACTAGAGCCGCCCATTCTCTCCAGCTCTCATTGACCAGCTGTTTATCCTGATCAAGCGCAGCGACCAGCTTATCCTCTACCTCGCTGACCCAGTCGATATCCAGGAAATTAGATTTCTCCTCCAATGAATAATCTTGTACGCTGTCAAGATAAGGCTGCCTCATCGCTAGGTTTCTATCAATCGTGTCTAGCAGCTGCTGATAGCTGGACAAAACATCCTTCGTTACAACAAGCTGTGTGAGGTCCGTATGGAGCTGCTCCAGCTCATTCAAATAAGCAGCCAGATTACGCTCCATCAACCACTGATTACCGAGCAAGTCAACGACATTGCTCGACTGCTGCAGCATACCCACCCACATATCCAAGCCCTGTTCATTATAAAATAGCAGCTTATCGACTGCGATGGTTTGCTTTAGTCTGTATTCATCCTCCATCTCATCGATGCGTGGAAGCAGTGCTTCAATCTCTATCCCAATCGAGTCGATTTCCTGTTTCAGCTTATCGGTTGTTGACTCATCATAAACAGAAGCTAAATACTCAGCAAAGGCACCGGTCAGATGCGCATATACAGTCGTTCCAGCAACTAATAGAATTACCGACAGTAAGATTGCAGTTAGCCGCTTATACATATTTGATTGTCCTTCTTATCGATAAATAGCTGGCAAGCAAAGCAATGATTGATCCTGACAGCACCACCCAGACCATCACCCCGTTCAGCATCGCAGGCGTAAAATCAAATAGAAATGGGAATTGCCGCTCCAAGGCGTCAAACACATATTTACTCAAAATATATACTGCAATGGCTGCTGCTGTACTGCCAATAAAACCGATCAATAGTCCCTCGAACATGAACTGGCCACTGACATGAGTTGGTTTAGCTCCTAGCAGCAGCTTTACCCGAATCTCCTTGAATCTCTGAAACAGCGCTAATCTCACAGCGAGAAATACAGTCAAGAAAGCAATCACCACAAAGAATAGAAGAATAACCATTCCAAATCGATTCAATTGGTTTGACCAATACATGAACTGCGTCGCAAGCTTCTGGGGATAGATAACCTCCGCTATTCCTGGTATTAGACGCAGATCTTTTGCAGTCTGCTCAACTAGATTATAATCAGCCAATTCTAATCGAATCGCATGGGGAAGATCGCTGTCTATGAAGGTTTGCAGCAAATGCTCCTTCCCTTCGAAAAAACTGTTCAAGCTTGCAAGCAACTGCGCGCTCGTCTCTACCTCCACCGATTTCACAAAGCTTTTGCTCTCCATAATTTTGGCAACAGCTTGTACATCAACAGCAGGATCCACATAAACCTTCACACCGATTTGCGACTCCATATACTTCATAACATCTGCAACACCCGCACGAAGCAGCAGCATGCTGCCGAGCATGATCATAGCTATAAATACGAGCGCCGCAGCAGCCAAGACAGCACCTAAATTACGTGTTATCCCTTCCCGCGCATCTCTTAAATAGTATTTAAATAAGCTCATTAGCACTTAACCTTCCATCTATCATCTGCCATGCTTTGGATGGGAACTCGGCTACAAGCCGATCGGAATGGGTCACGACCAGCATAGCCAGCTGCGACTCGACCTGCAGCTCTTTCAGCAAGCGAAGGATGTCTGAGGCAGTTTCCGCATCCAAGTTGCCCGTTGGCTCATCCGCTAAAATAATTGATGGACGATTCAATAACGCGCGTACGATGGCGACACGCTGCTGTTCTCCTCCTGACAGCTGTTCAGGATAAGTATTTTCCTTGCCCTCCAGACCGACCCGGTGCAGCAGACGATGAATCTCATCTGTCATTGCTTTGCGAGAAATACCGATAACCTCGCCTGCCAAAGCGATATTCTCAAACACCGTTTTGCGTTCAAGCAGCTCGAAGGACTGAAATATAACGCCGATTTTCCGTCTAAGTTCATATTTGGGCATCTTTTCGATGGATTGCCCTGCTATTTCAATTTGCCCAGAGAAATCTCCGATATCACGATAAAGCAGCTTCAGCAGCGTACTCTTCCCTGAGCCCGATCTCCCCTGCAGAAAGGCGAATTCACCTGCTGCCAAATGCATATTCAAATCCTGAAGCACAGCAGTCTCTCCGTACCTTTTGTTAAGTGACTGAATACGAATCATGCTTTTTTATTCCCTTCTCACTAGAGGTGGTTCAGCTCCATAAGAGCCGAAATTAAGCTTCGCGTAAAGGGATGCTGCGGGTTGTCGATGACTTCTTTTGGACTGCCGGATTCCACGATGACTCCTTGGTCAAGCACAATAAGGCGGTCACAGAAATGATAGGTCAAGGCAAGATCATGAGTGATAAATAGAGTCGATGTCTGATGTTTCTTACGCAATTGGTCCATCAGCTCCAGCAAATCCAGCCTAAGCGATGAGTCCAGCATGGATGTCGGTTCATCAGCAATGATGAGCTTTGGTTTGCATATGAATGCCCGCGCTAAGCCCACTCTTTGCCGTTCTCCTCCTGAGAGCTCATGTGGATAACGATGAAGATAACGTTCAGGCGATAAGCTTACTTCCGATAAAGCCTCACTAACGAGCCTTAGTAGCTGCTCCTTTTCCCTCTTAAACGTTTTCTGAATGACCAATGGCTCCGCTACCAGCTCACCAATCGTCATCCGTGGTGACAAAGACTCGTAGGGATCCTGAAATATCATCTGAATCGAGCTAGTCGCTGCACTCCTGCGAGCACCCTTAAGACGCAGTATATCTTGACCCTCGTACAAAATTTCTCCGCGATTTGCACTTTCCAAACCAGCAATAATGCGTCCAATCGTGCTTTTCCCTGCACCGCTAATTCCGACAAGGCCAATCGTTTCATTATGGTCAACCTTGAAGTCAATCCCCTTCAAGACGGGGATCTGTCCGGATAAAGAGCTAGAGTCCCCATAGCTTTTGCTTAAGCCCCGAACCTCAAGCAGCAGTTTATCTGTCATACTAGCACCTCCTGCACCACATCAATCTGCTGGGGAGCCTCTTCAAAGCGAGTGTTTCCTTTATTCAGTCTTGGAATGGCTGCCATCAGGCGACGGGTATAGGGATGATCCGATCTATTAGCAATCTGCTCCACTTCTCCGCCATCAACAATCTCACCATTCTTCAAGATGACAATTCGGTCAGCAAGCTTCAACACCACCGGTAAATCGTGTGAAATAAAGATCATGGATAGTCCAAGCTGCTTCTGTAAACTTTTCAATAAATGAACGATCTCAACTTGAACCTTGACATCAAGTCCGGTCGTTGGCTCATCAGCGATAACGAATTCAGGTTCGTTGATTAAAGCCATCGCAATGACGACCCTTTGGCGCATCCCTCCACTTAATTCATGCGGATATGAAGCTCCCCATCTGGCATCCATGCCAACCTGCTTAAGCAATTCGTCAATTCGCCTATTTATGCTTACCTTATCCATTTTGCGATGACAAGCAATCGCTTCAGCCAGCTGCTTGCGAATCGTGATTACGGGATTAAGAGCATTCATAGCAGCCTGTGGAATCAATGCGATTTTACTGCCTCTTAGCTTCCGCAGCTCTTCAACCGAGAGCGAAGCGATATCGCAGCCGAACAACCTGACATGGCCCTGCTGAACCTCTCCTGGAGGCTTCAATAATTGCATGATGGCTGCCGCAATCGTTGATTTCCCGCTTCCTGACTCGCCGACAATACCAACAACCTCGCCTTTCCCAACCTTCAAACTAACATTATTCAAAGCTCTTACCAGCCCTTGATCCTTCGGATAAACGACTGTGAGCTTATCCACCTCAATGATTGAGCTGAGCGACTCATCCCTAATAAATACTCCAGTACGAGGCGTTTTACTGCCGCTTGAAGCTACACGATATACACTCCGCAATCTTGGACTCACACGTTCCTCCAGCCAGTAGCCTATGAAGGAGAAACCTAACACCGTAATGACGATACCGATACCTGGAGGCAATACCCACCATAACCAGGCATCAGTCAGAAACGCACTGCGGGCATTCGCGTAATACAGCATGCTCCCCCAGCTTTTCGTGAGCGGATCACCTAATCCAAGAAAGCTAAGCGACGATTCCATCATAATTGCCGCATTTACGGTCTGTACGAATTGCGGAATCATTAAAGGAAAAACACCCGGGAAAATATGCTTCCGCAATAAGTAGACATTACTCGCCCCCATGGAACGAGCAGCTAACACAGGGCCCCTCGTTCGAAGCGATAATATCTGTGAACGAGTCTCCCTGGCGACCTTGGACCACATCACCAAAGCGATCACCATGATCTGCGTCGTCCAGCTTGGTCCAAGGAATACCCCAATGACGATCATGAGCGGCAGGAAGGGCAGCGTCATGCTAATATCGACAATTCTCATAAATAAGCCATCGATCCAGCCGCCCCAATAACCCGCTACGAGCCCCACGATTGTCCCAATAGCCATGACAGCAAGTGCGCCTATCAGCCCAACCGATAATGAAACTCTTGCTCCGACTACCAGCTCGGCTAAAATGTCCTGCCCCATATCATTTGTCCCGAGCCAGTGGTCAGCAGCTGGAGCAGTTAGCGGTGAGCCTGTTCTCTGCTTGGCATCATGCTCGACCACGAAAGGTCCCAGTACCGCCAGAAACAGCATAAAGAGCAGCATGCCTGAGCCTATTAAACCCATTTTTCCAGACATACCTGCTAAACCCAGCTTCGTATATAACCTGTTGATCATACTGATCCCTCCACTGGTTTGCGAATACGTGCACGGGGATCAACGAGCGGATAGGTTAAATCAGCAAGTAAATTTGCAAAAATAACGCCAATGGTAATGATTAAGAACACACCTTGCATTAAGGCGTAATCACGCGCAATTACACTCTCAAACAATAGGCTCCCGATACCGGGATAGGAGAATACCGTCTCTACAACAACCGCTCCGCTGACTAATATGCCCAGACTCATCGTGATATGGGTATACACGGGCAGCAGCGCATTGCGCAGTGCATGCCTGTATATAATGCGACTCTTTCGTACACCTTTGGCCTCCGCCATCATCATATAGTCTTGCCCTAATGTATCGAGCATGGAGGAACGTGTCAGCAGGAAGTTCGTTCCTGCCGACGCAATGGTAATCGTAGCCACTGGAAGTACAAGATGACGCAATACATCCACCATATAGGACCAATTATCCGTCTTGAACAAAGGAGCAGCCCCGAAAGTAGGCAGCCAGCCAAGCGACACTCCAAATACCGCAATTAGAATCATCGCGACCCAAAATGCGGGCATTGACTCTAGAGTCAAAATCACCGTCAGCATGCCGACATCTCTTTTCCTTCCTCGATTCCACGCTGCATAAGCACCTAGAATGATTCCTATAAATGGGCTTAATACCAATGCAGGCAAAACGACAAACACGGTCCAAGGAATACGTTCACCGAGCACGGTTGTAACCGGCTTGCCGAATTTCGTTGAACTGCCTAGATCAAACACGAGCACTCCGCTCATAAACTTCCCATATTGCTGGAGCACGGTTCCATCCAAACCAAGATCTTTCTCCAGCTGCTCTCGCTGTTCAGGTGTAAGCCCGTTTGCCGTATCTGCACCTATAACGAAAGACAAAGGATCACCTGGGGCTAGTCGCGGTAAACAAAAATTAAGAGTAAGCGCAACTACAATAACAAACGCATACTGGATAAGCTTACGGCCAAGCCTCAGAAAGAAGACTCTTCTTTCTGAAGCTTGCCATCTTTTTTTATTCATAGAAGAGTCCTTCTCTCTTTCTGAGCGGCATTCATTTTATGCTTTACCCGTTGCTATCTTTCTTCCTTCCTCATTTAACAACGAGTATTTATGGAAAATGCCATAGCCAGGCGATTCAATCCATGAATCAAATTCATCTGAGCGATAGGCCCAGTTCTGCTCTGGATAGAAGAGTGCTAGACTTGTTGGTTGACGATTAAACAACTCTTGCATATCAAAGGAGATCTGCTTGCGGCCTTCGATTGTCGTTTCAGCTTTCCAGCTTTCGAACAATGTATCCATCTCAGGATAAGGAAGGCCCTTCTTCCATAAATAATCAGCACGATGAGACATAATGAATTGATCCGGGTCAGCTACACCATGTGCTCCAATGTTCCCGATAATTAAATCAAAATTTCTTTCTGAAGATATTCCAGATAGTGTACCAGCATCCATAACCTCTACCTTGAGATTAATGCCTACATCTAAGAATTGCTCCTTCAACAGCTCAGCTGTACGGATAAAAGTTGGTTCTGCAGAGGAAACAGCTAGTTCAATATCAAGCTTCTTGCCATCCTCCGATTCACGAATACCATCTCCATCACGGTCAATAAGCTTCAGAGAGTCCATAATGCTGCGGGATTGATCCGCATCATAAGGAGTGCTTAGATCAGGGTTAGTCCACGGTGAGTCGGGATGCGGGTATCCCTGGAATGCTGGGCGTGCATGCCCTAGCAATACGATATCTGTAATCGTCTGACGATCGATCGCCAAGGATAAAGCATTACGGAACTCATGAATATTGAGCGGGAATCTCTCATAATTCGTCCGTATCTCAGCTATTGTAAGCTCCGGTGTAGTCGTTACCTTCAAATCTGCCAAATTACTAAAGGAACCCAGTAATTCCGGCGGTACACTCTTCGCTGCTGCATCAATCTCTCCAGAGCGAAGCGAGTTAAACATAGCGGTTTGATCCTTGATAATCGGCATAATTAAGGTGTCAACCACCGGCTTACCCATAAAGAAGTTCTCATTTGCTTCAAACTTATAATATTGATCCGGTACATATTCGATTAATTTGTACGGGCCTGTTCCAACAGCTAATTCAGTATATTTACGCGGATTCTCTACCTTTTCCCAAATATGCTTGGCTAGGATTGGCAAATCAGCAAAGGTAACTGTTTTCAATGATGGACATGCATAGGCACAAGTGAATTGAACGGTATTTTCATCAAGCAATTCAATGGTATCGATCTGCGGCACATCACTAACGTGATGCGAGTGTCTATTTTGCGGACCGTCGCGGTAATACTCATAAGTAAATTTCACATCTTCCGCTGTGAATGGCGTTCCATCATGCCACTCAATGCCACTGCGAATCTTCACAACCCAATTAAAGCTATCCAATTGCTCCGCAGATTCAGCTAGCCAAGGCTGCGGATCATCCACATAAGGTGAAGGACCAAACAGCTTATCAAATACTAGATCAGTCATAAAATCTACGCTCGTACTATAAATATTAAGAGGTCCGGCATCGGTAGGAACAGCAATCGTTAACTGCGAAATTTGCTGTACTTCTGAATTTGTTGTTGCAGCCGGAGCAGCATCTCCCGAATTATTCGCTGCTGTGTTCGATTTTTGAGAGCAGCCTGCCACTAAAATAGTTGCAATTAACAAACAGCTTAAGTAAAACCTCTTGCTTTTCATGATAAACATGCTTGCAGCCTCCAATAGTTTGTTTTTATTATTTTAGATGCCTGAATGAACGTCGATTTACATCCCCCATTTTCACGAACAAAATCAATCCCAAATAAGCTATACATAATATAATACTATTGATAACGATTATCAATATCATATAATTTCCTACTTATTGAAAATCCTTGTCTGCATAAGTGAAAACTCACCCTTATCAAAGTTTTGCATACATCTATTTAGTTATTTGATACCAGCCTATATATCCTCGAATACATTGGCTATTGGTGGAGGGCCTTCTTCAAGTACAGATGGAACAGCACAAAAAAAAGGCGCTCAATGAGCGCCTAACCGCAAATTAAAATAGCCTTCCAACGCTCGCTTAAACACCATTTCATACTCTGTAAGCTTTGCATTCTTTCGTACAACAAAGCCGTTCTGACGGTTAATCTGCAACGAGGATACCCATTTAACAGCAAGCCCGCCTTCTTCAACCTCTGCTCTTACTGCCGCATATGGCAGGATAGAAATACCGATACCAGATTTCACAGCTTGTTTAATTACTTCAAAATTACTCATCTGCAGATACCTTACGGTTATATGCTGCTGCGCTAATTGCTCAACAATATACTTACTAATATACATGCTTTGCGGGAGCAAAATGGTCTGACCATTCAAATCGCGGGCATACAGCACCTTTCTATCCACCCACTGATGATCACTAGGAAACACAAGCTTAAAATCATCTTCAATAATAACGGATATATCAAATTCCGAATGTATATAATCATCCTCAGGGTACAGCGGCATAATTGCCCAGTTGGTCCTGCCCTCAAGAAGAGATCTCTTCAACTCATCATAGCAAAATGAATAAACCTCCATCTGCTGCTTTGGAAATTCATTGCGAAAATGAACCATTAACTCCGGAAAGTAATAAAGTGCAATGAAATTACTCACATAAACAGGTAAAATCTGTTCTTCCTGTTGGACAGAGTTTTGCAAATTGTACGATGCCATATCCATCAGTTGATTTACTTGCTTCGCGTAATCCAATAGAATAATTCCCTGCTTAGTCAACTCAACCTTTTTTCCAGTACGATAAAAGAGGATCACCTTGAACTGTTCCTCTAGCTGTTGGATATGATGACTAATTGTTGGCTGAGAGCAGTATAATCGCTTCGCTGCTTCTGTGAAGGTTCCACATTCAGCGAGCACGATAAATGTCGATAATCGCTCTATTGTTCTCAAAAAGCATACACCTCATCGTTTAAAAACCGAATGGACTTATAATGATGAAGCTATCTTTGCTTTTTTCGAAAATCCACTTATTTCAATGCATCCACAATCGCTTCCACACCACTGCTTCTACTGATAGGCCCGTAACCATACGCAAGCTCGCCGTTGATTCCGTATACCTGGTTTTTCTGCACGGCCTTCAGCTTTTTCCACACTTCGCTTTGTTCCCATTCGTCGGAGAGAGCAGGGAGCGAAGAATCATTATAATTGAAATAACCAAGGAACAAATGGTCCGGATCGATGGCGCTCAGCCCCTCAAGTGACAGCTCCATGCCATCACCCTTAGCCTCCTCTGGCGCAGTCAAGCCGAGCGGCTCATAATATTCTCCGGTATAGCTCATACCTTGCAGCCATATCGTCTTTTCCCGAACCTGGACATAAGCCACCGTTCCCTCAACGCTGTTTAATTGCTGCTTCGCTTGTTCTACTTTGGCAGTAAATGTATCAATCGTCTGTTCCGCAAGCTCTTCTTGCCCGAGAATCTCCCCAAACTGCGTAATGACACCTTGCCAATCCGTCCAGACGTTCGTTTTCTCCTCATCGATCATAACCATAGGAGCGATCTGCGACAATTGCTCGGCGATCTCCTTGTTGGTTATGCTGCCTGCCAAAATAAGATCTGGCTCGTATTGCAGCAGAGCTTCCAGATTCACCGCCGTATTCTCGCCAACGACCACGATCTCACTAAATTTCTCGACGTACGGCTTGTATACCTCCGAATCAAGAAACGATTGCTTAGCCGAGAACGGCAGCGTTACTGCAATAGATGATAGATCAAAGCCTAATAAATCCTGCGTTAATCCCCAATGAACAAGGGCAATTTTTTTCGGCTGCTCCGCAATCGTTATTTCTTTGCCGTCTGCGCTTATTACCGTTCTTGGAAAAGCTTGGCTATCCGTCGTATTAGCATTAGCGTTGTTGCCGCTGCCCTTTTCCGACCCATTGCTTGCAGTTGGTGCATTCGTGCCTGTTTGATTCACATTTCCAGCATTGGAGCAGGCGCTTACGAGCATCACGATAAGCAATAACATACTAACGGCTGCCATAGGCAGTTTACGTGTCTTCATTTGATTCTTCCCCTCGATATCTATCGTTTAGTTGATAACGATTATCATTATCGAGTTTAATGATACCATTGCTCTTCCTCAGCGCAAATAGATAATTTCCCGATGACAGGATGGATTATTTCTACTTCTCAAGCTGCTTCACGGCTGTCGGCGACATGCCGTAGTGCTTTTTGAATAATCGGCTGAAATAATAAGCATCAGAGTAACCAACGCTTCTAGCAATCTCACGCACAGAAAAATCCGCAGCCACCAGCAGCTCATAAGCGTGATTCATTCGGAATTGAATCAAATAGTTGATCGGACCGATGCCCGTATATTTACGAAACAAATGAGAGAAGTACTTGGCTTTCATCCCATGCTGCTCCGCCAAGCTATCGAGCGTAATTGGCTCCATATAATGATGCCGGATATATCCGATCGTCTGGTCCATCATCGGCTGGCTGTCACTATTTTGCTGATAACGCTCGTGTAGAAGTGCTTTATTAAGCAATCGGTAAAATAGCGTTTTTTTCTCCAACAGCTCGAGGTTGCCTAAAACTGTGGAAAGCCTTCGCAGCTGTTCCATTAATTGCAGCAATGCCGCATCCAGCTCGATATGAAGCTCGCTGACCTTTTCTACCAATGCCTGCTCATCCCGATCAATGGTGACCGGCAAATAGTGAACGAGAAAATACTCGAATTCAGCCGAATGAACCATAAGCTCCAGATGCCGGTTCCCCCCGCCAAGCAAAGCTTTCCCCGGATACATGACATGCTTGTTGCCATCGTAAATAAATTCAGCCTCACCCTTCAGGGCGATAACCATCGCGCATTTAGTCGTGGGCTGGTGTTTATGTCCTTGGTGCACGCCTGTACGAATCAGGGTCTGATAAACGCCAAATACGTCAATCGGGACCTGCAAAAAATACGCCGCCAGCTCATCGTATGGGCTCTCCATGTCTAACGCCCCTCTCCCGTCCATTGCACCGCATTTACTCCTCATTGTACTCGAGAATAATGGGCAGCTCAATGTGACGAATAAGTGATCTAACGATTTCTTTTCCATTGATGCTGCTGCATAACACGATGACTTATATTGAGAAACCTATAGTGTACTTATTACAATAGAAACCTCACATGAGTGCTGATTCGAATGGCTACAATGTACTTTTGCAGCGAAATTAGCTTGAAATAGACACTTTTCCCATCATAACAGGGAATCTATTGTAAAAGGTGCAGTCCACGCGAGCGGATAGGATAGTAACAGCAAATCTGTTGTACGAAGTGCAGTGTAGCTTTATGAAATAGCCCCCTGCCACAGCATAGTTGTTGAAAGGGGTATGTTCAGCGAACCTTATATGTTTTTTCGGAAGAATACGAAAAAGAGGGTTATCCGTTCATGACTCTTGCGAGTATGAAACGGATAACCCTCTAACGAAACGTAATTAAATCAATTCAGACTTTTGAAGAAGTCTCTTCATAATGGATGCGACTTCTGCTCTAGTAATATTATCCTTTGGAGCAAGCTTCGAGCTGCTTCTTCCCGAAACGATTCCCGCTTGAACACTGTCAGCAATGCTGCTTTGCGCCCATGATGCTGCCTCTGCTGCATCTTCGAATGAACCTAGTGTTATATCCGTCGATTGTACAGGAAGCTTAGCCTTCAAGCTCGTGAGTGTCATTGCTTTGGAGATGATAACCATCGCCTGTTCACGAGTGATCTTATCATTCGGCCTAAATGTTCCATCCTCAAAACCAGTAATCAAGTTGTACGCACTAGCCGTGTTGATCGCACTATTATACCAGCTTTCGGCTTTTACATCCGAATACGGAGATGTACCTTCTTCCAATTTCAGTCCTAGCCCGCGTACGATAATCGCTGTAAATTCTGCACGTGTAATCGCTTGATCAGGATTGAACAACCCATTCCCTATACCACTAATGATCATTCGCGACCCCATATCGTTGACATCATCCTTTGCCCAGTGCTGTGAGACGTCACTGAATTCTAGAGGATTCCATATAATTGAGTACGTACTGTTCGTTAAGCTGCTCAGCTTCACGTAATTCTTGCCATCAATAACAACGAGCTGGGTCGGCACATGACGAACCGTACCATCACTTTCCACAACAATTCCAGTCGTAATCTTCTTCGGATCAACACCGTCCGGAACCTCAACCGCTCTTTCTACATAAGCACTGAATTTCGATACTTCGACCGTTTCCCCTTCGTATGTGGCCGTTATTTTGAAATCAATCGGAGGCATGACCAGCTTAAAGGATCCTCTACTAGCCACAATTTCCGCCAATTCCATCATTTCCGCTGTTGGTTCGGCAATTTCAATCTGTATCACAATATCTTGTAAAGCTACCGTTTTGCCTAATTGATTGGATATGGAATCCATATTAATTTGTAACGCAGGCAAGGTGTACGTAGCCAGGCCCGTCTTGATCTCTAGTACAGCCAGTTTATTTTCTAGATTTTTAATCATTTGACCATTAAATTGTCCAATAATAATATCTGAATTCGAGTCGACCGGAATGGTTAACACTGCATGCTGTCCAACCGCCGCGAGCCTTTCATCCAGCCCTTTCTGATCAACCGTTACTGTAGTTACGGTTTGGCCGTTTCGTGTCCCTGATGCAGCCGTTCCGATACGTTCTATTTTGCCGTTAATAAGTACTTCAATAGTCGTAGTCGATGGTCCGGTCTGGATCGGTACGTCAGGTACTTTATTCCATACCGCATATAGCGTAACGTTCGCATGGTCTATCTCAAACGTAACCGACGGCGCATAGCTCAAACCCTTGCCATCTGCTTGCGTGTTCCAGCCTGCAAAATTATACCCTGACCTTATTAATGACCCAGCATTGCCAAGCACCGTCACACTTGACTCATGCTCGTATGCTGTACTGTCTAGCGGAACGTTGCCAGCATCACTTTCATTTCCGTTATAAGTAATCATATAAACTGCTGTCCACTTTGCATACAGTGTGATGCCGTCTACCGGCACCGTATCGGTGTCAAAGCTCCAGTCATTCGTCAAGTCTACTTCTTTATACCAGCCCTCTAATCGGTAGCCTTCTCGCGTCGGAGCTGTCGGAGCAGTGATTTTTGTACCGAAATCCGCATTCGTGGCGTCTACCGTACTCCCCCCGTTACTATTAAAGCTTACCGTATATTCATTCGCGCTGTACTGCGCAGTAAACGTTATGTTTGCCGTAACATTTGTTAACGCTGCATTCCAGTTCGTGAACGTGTAGCCTGCACGTGCCGGAATTACTGGCGCGTTCGCATCGCTTCCGTGATTCACAAGAACGTTCTTCAGCTCGGTCTCATCCCAATCCAAGAACGTTACTGTGTACACTTTGATCGTCCACTTTGCAAACAGCGTGATGTCGTTTGCCGGAACCGTATCGCTCGCGAAAACCCACGCATTCGTCAAGCCCACTTCCTGGTACCAGCCATCGAAGTTGTAGCCTTCCCGTGTTGGGAGCGCTGGTTCGACGATCTTCGAGCCATAGTCTGCATAAATCGCATCTACCGTACTGCCTCCGCTGCTGTTGAAACTCACCGTATATTCATTCACGCTGTACTGCGCGGTGATCGTTGCGCTAGCCGTTACACCTGCAAAGGCTCCGCTCCAGCCTGTAAACGTGTAACCTGTACGTGCCGGACTCGTCGGTGCTGTCGCATTGCTGCCGTGATTCACAGGCTCAGTCTTTAATGTCGCGCCATCCCAGTCCTTGAACGTGACTGTGTATGTCTTAATTGTCCACTTTGCAAACAGCGTGATGTCGTTTGCCGGAACGGTATCACTCGCGAAGGCCCACGCATTCGTCAAGCCCGCTTCCTGGTACCAGCCATCGAAGTTGTAGCCTTCCCGTGTTGGGACCGCTGGTTCGACGATCTTCGTGCCATAGTCTGCATCAATCGCGTCTACCGTACTGCCTCCATTGCTGTTGAAGCTAACTGTATATTCATTTACGCTGTACTGCGCCGTGATCGTTGCGCTCGCAGTAACGCCTGTAAATCCTGCATCCCAGCCCGTAAATGTATGACCTGTTCTGCTCGGATTCACCGGTGCTGTTGCATTGCCGCCGTGATTCACAGGCTCAGTCTTTAATGTCGCGCCATCCCAGTCCTTGAACGTGATCGTGTACGTCTTAATTGTCCACTTTGCAAACAGCGTGATGTCGTTTGCCGGAACCGTATCGCTCGCGAAAAGCCACGTATTCGTGAGGCCCGCTTCCTTGTACCAGCCATCGAAGTTGTAGCCTTCGCGCGTCGGTACTGTCGGTGCGGTAATCGTCGTTCCAAAGTTTGCATCAATAGCGTTTACCTCATTTCCTCCGTTGCTATTAAAGCTCACCGTATATTCATTTACACTGTACTGCGCCGTGATCGTTGCGCTCACAGTAACGCCTGTAAATCCTGCATCCCAGCCCGTAAATGTATGACCTGTTCTGCTCGGACTCGTCGGTGCTGTCGCATTGCCGCCGTGATTCACAGGCTCAGTCTTTAATGTCGCGCCATCCCAGTCCTTGAACGTGATCGTGTACGTCTTAATTGTCCACTTTGCAAACAGCGTGATGTCGTTTGCCGGAACCGTATCGCTCGCGAAGACCCACGCATTAGTGAGGCCTGCTTCCTTGTACCAGCCATCGAAGTTGTAGCCTTCGCGTGTTGGGACGGCTGGCTCGGCGATCTTCGTGCCATAATCTGCATCAATCGCGTCTACCGCACTGCCTCCATTGCTGTTGAAGCTAACTGTATATTCATTTACACTGTACTGCGCCGTGATCGTTGCGCTAGCCGTTACACCTGCAAAGGCTCCGCTCCAGCCTGTAAACGTGTAACCTGTTCGCGTCGGATTCACCGGTGCTGACGCATTGCTTCCGTGATTCACAGGTTCAGTCTTTAATGTCGCGCCATCCCAGTCCTTGAACGTGATCGTGTACGTCTTAATTGTCCACTTTGCAAACAGCGTGATACCGTTTATTGGCACCGTATCGCTCGCGAAGACCCATCCATTCGTCAAGCCCGCTTCCTTGTACCAGCCATCGAAGTTATACCCTTCGCGCGTCGGCACTGTCGGAGCGGTAATTTTCGCACCAAAATCTGCGTTAATTGCTCCTACCGCATTTCCTCCGTTGCTATCAAAGCTCACCGTATATTGATTCGCACTGTATTGCGCGGTGATGGTTGCACTCGCGATAACGCCTGTAAGTTCTGCATCCCAGCCCGTGAATGTGTAACCTGTACGTGTAGGGCTAGCTGGTGCTGTCGCATTGCTGCCGTGATTCACAGGCTCAGTCTTTATTGTCGCGCCATCCCAGTCCTTGAACGTGACTGTGTACGTCTTAATCGTCCACTTTGCAAACAGCGTGATACCGTTTATTGGCACCGAATCGCTCGCAAAGCTCCACACATTCGTCAAGCCCGCTTCCTTGTACCAGCCATCGAAGTTATACCCGTCGCGCGTCGGGGTTGTCGGAGCGGTAATTTTCGCACCGAAATTCGCGTTAATTGAGCCAACTGCACTGCCATCATTACTATTGAAGCTCACCGTATATTGATTAGCGCTGTACTGCGCCGTGATGGTTGCGTTAGCCGTAACGCCTGTAAATGCTGCGCTCCAGCCCGTGAACGTGTATCCTGCTCGGGACGGGTTCACAGGGGCTGTCGCATTACTCCCGTGATTCACGGTCTCCGTCTTCAATACAGTCCCGTTCCAGTCCTGAAACGTGACTGTATATTCAGTGGGTGCCGCTGCATGCCTGATTAACCAAGCATTATATGTGCTTTGCCCACCCTCAGTATCGTTGATTAATAAAGAAAGCTTACCATCAATATCTTGAAATGGGATTATCGCACCGTACTCTCCATTAACGGGCGGTAAGATGGTTGATAAGTCACTTTGAAATACCCCATTATCATCGTAATATTCCAGATATTCACGATAAGATCCAGGTGTATTCAAATCGTTATAAGCATATGAAAGAATAAACCCATCGGCGAGTATAATCGGATCCCTAATTGAACCCCAGCTATTAAGAACTCTAATTACTTTTTCAGTTGTATAGGGAGTACCATCAGCATTATAAATTCTATATGCTACACTTCTAGTGTTGGTTTGGTTTGGAGCACCTGTTATCTTCTGATATACAGCCAAAAACTTGCCATTTGGAAGCAATTTCAGTCTTTGAACTTCATTTCCAGATTCAGCACGAGAAGCAATTACAAAAGAATTTAGCCCACCAACCTGAACAGGGGTTGAGGAGTCATTGTCAAAGATCATCCCTCTGTAATCAGGATTATAATAAGATATCATGATCATGAATCTACCATTATTATCTGCCACAATATTGTGAGTATATTGCGAGCCAGAGATTCCTGCTAGCGTGGTGACGTTAAGCTGTGCAGGGTCTACCGCTGTACCGTCCGTCTTAAATCTTCTAAGTGCATAATTACTGCCGTCAACTGCCCACACAAATGCTAAATTGCCATTCGAAAGCTCCGCTACTTCAGTAAATCGATTTAGCTCATACTGGACAGGGACTGTGTTTGAGTTGATTTTTGTCGCCCCAACAACCTCATTCCAGCTTTGGTCGACGATTTTGAAGTAGGTATCGATCAGCCCCGTACCCGAAGAGCCGCTATACCAATAAATAACGATGTTCCCCGTTGATAAAGATTTATAAAGAATTGTATCACTATTATTATTTGTTTTCGGAGAAATGGTGATTGGCGGTAAAGAGCCTATAGTACCATTCGCATTTATAACCGAATAGTGCGCTGCGTTAGCCGCATAGTCATACCAAGGAATATGAAGCTTATCCCCGATAACCATTGGTGCTTGATCAATATATGAATCAATATTGCTATCATTTTCAATATTAACTCGGTCTGAACCGATATCAATACTTGGCGCTGCTGCTACTGATGCATAGTATGGAAAACATGAAAAAATCATCAGAGCTGCGAGTAAAACCGGAAAGATCTTCAACCTCTTTTTCATTTGTTAACACTCCCTGGATTATAGTTCCTTTATTAAAGGCAATCACCTTTTCGATAAATTTCGACAAGTCTAACTATTTTCCTGCATTAATAACCAAAAAATATCAATATTAACTTAAAATTATCCACTTACGAATGTAGTTTTCTCTCAAAGTGCCAACGCCTGCCCATGCCAGCTGTGCACACACGAACAAATGCCCCAGAGAATAGTCTCTGAGGCATTTTTAAGATTGAACCTACGTACGAGTTTCACGATTTCACTGATTAACTCACCGGACAATGGCAGGTCGGTTCGGGACCTTTGTTATTTCCGGCGTTTCCGGGCAATTCTAGAATAAACTATGATCGCAGCGATAATCATGCTAATAAAACCGATATTCTCTGCCGGTCCCTGTTCCATTCCAAATACCATACAAAGATTCGTTATTAGGCTCTTCACAAGCAGTGCCACTACAATCAGCATTAGCGGACGAATAAAGTTATATTTTCTCATCTTTTGCCACACTCCTGACTGCAACCAATAATAGACTGGCTCCCTCAATATTCGTCAATTGAAATCGCTTTAACGGGAGCAATCCCGGCAAGTATACCAGTTTCCAGTCCGAGCGTCCAACCTTTCCGCATTGCCTGCTTCTATAGCGTCATCGCCTGCCCATACCTTGCCAGAAACTCCTCTTTTTCTTTATAATCCGGCATGATGCTCCCTACTCGTCTCCAAAAGGAACGATCATGGTTCATATGATGTATGTGACATAATTCATGAACAATGACATAGTCGATCACTTCAATTGGCGCCATGGCTAGACGATAATTAAACGTTAATTTTTTATCCGAGCTGCAGCTTCCCCACTTCGTTCTAGACTCTACGATCTCAATCGTTTTCGGCTTCACCTTCAGCAGTGCTTGAAATACTTTGATCCGTTCCCCAACAATCTTCTTACAGCTTGCAAAATAAAACTTTTTGAGGTTTTTCTTGAGCTCTTCTTCATTCAGCTCGCCAATCTCTATCAATTCATGCAGATAATGCTCTTTCCCCAGATGAAGGAACTTTCCTTTATCCTCGTACTCCCTTGTCTTAAACGTTACTCGAGCCGCAGCAATGCTTTGTAATTTATCCATTATCATTTTGCCATGCTGCTGCACAGCACTTATTACAATCTCATCACTTGTATGATTCGGAACTTTAAGTGTGATGAGACCCAAACTGTCGATATGAATTGAAAGCTTCTTCCGATTTCCATATTGCACATTACATTCGATTATATTATTTTCAAATTCAATTTTCATAACTACCATCATTTCTGTAAGATTATTTCCAGCTCTTCTTATTCTTCAATTAAGGCGGTGCTTAAACGCCATATTTTTTCGATATTTTGAGGATCAGTCGCATATTGAGGATAACTGCCCGATCCGAATATATTTTTCAATTGTGCAAAACCTATTTCGCTTGCAGCTGGCTGAACAAGCTCTCTCTTATGATTGATAAGCTGACCTGTAATTAGAAGGGCGTTGACTTTGATCCCTTGGCTTTTAAACTGCTCTGCCCATTTAAAGCTCAACATTAATAGCGCCATTTTCGAGTCTCCGTACATCTTATAGACGCTGTAAACCCGATTGCTCTGAAATTCGCCGCGTAAATTATCAAATTCTATTTTCCGCTTAATTCGATCTGCTCGGGACTAAGCTTATATTCCTTTTCTCCATGATTCAAATAAGCAGCATTATGTATCAATAGGTCGAGGCGCGGATATTTGGCTTTGAAGACTGAGCAAAAATTTCGAATAGAATCAAAAGAAGATACATCAAGCTCCATTAAATCTACGTTGACATTGCTTGATGCTGCCTTAATTTCTCGCTGTACCGCTTTACTCATTTCAATATTCCGGCAGGCCATAATAACAAAATATCCTTCTGTCACAAACTTTAAAGCTGCCGCTCTGCCTATCCCCGAATTCGCTCCTGTAATGATAACGAATTTATCCGCCATGTCCGGCCTCCTTTAGATATGTATGTTCATATTCTTAATAGTACACAATAGAATTGTATATTTGTAGACGTTCACCTGATTTATTCTTTTAGCCCAAAGTAAACCTGTTAAAGTAAATATTGAATTTGCACTAAAACTCAATTGCAGTTATATTAAACCCTTGGTCCGTCTATCTGAACAGCCAAGTTATCGTTGCAACTAAACCTATTATCAAATTACACAGGAGAGTCAGTCATCATGAACAGCAAAATTCCAACTAAAGATATTTTCGTTATTGCACTCCTTCTATTCGCCCTATTCTTCGGCGCAGGCAACTTGGTTTTCCCTGCAATGATGGGACAAGCAGCAGGAACCTCGATTTGGTCAGCCAACTTTGGATTTCTGATTACCGGCGTCTGTCTGCCCTTGCTCGGCGTTATCGCCTTGGGCTTCTCCGGCAAGTCGGATCTGCTATCTCTTGCTAGCCGGGTTCATCCGCTCTTCGGCATCCTATTCACGACTATTCTATATTTGACGATCGGACCGTTGTTCGCAATCCCGCGGACAGGAAGCGTCTCCTATGAGATCGCGATCAAGCCCTTTATATCGGATGGAGCTGGACATGCACCTTTATTGATATTTACTGTGCTGTACTTCAGCCTAACCTGTATCTTCTCTTTGAATCCTGCAAAAATTATCGATATCGTTGGAAAGGTTCTGACCCCGATGCTCATTCTGTTCATTGGAATATTGGCTATTACAGCGATCGTGAACCCCATTGGCGACTTCCAGACGCCTGTCGACAGTTATGCAGTCCATTCCTTCTTTAATGGATTCCAAGAGGGGTATCTGACAATGGATGCCCTAGCAGCGTTTGTATTCGGTATTATCATTATTAACGCAATCAAAGAAAGAGGCGCGCAGTCCAAAAAGCATCTGCTGATCGTATGCTTGAAAACAACTGCAATCTCTGCGTCTATTCTTGCAGTAATTTATTCCGTTATCGCTTATATTGGGGCAACAAGCGTTGAGAAATTCGGCTATCTTGAAAACGGCGGAGAGGTTCTTACACGGGTCTCGAACTACTATTTCGGAACATTCGGCGGTATCATTCTTGGAGCTATCGTATTATTAGCCTGCTTGACTACAAGTATCGGGCTAATAACTTCTTGCAGCACCTATCTGAATAAGCTTATTCCGTCCATTTCCTATAAATTGTTCGCCATTATTTTATCCGTAGTGAGCGCAGCCTTTGCCAATGTCGGACTAACTCAGCTGATTGAGATATCCGTGCCCGTACTAACTATCATCTATCCATTAGCGATCATGCTCATGCTCTTAACCTTTCTTCACCCTCTGTTCAAAGGAAAGAAACAGGTCTATCACGTAAGCCTTATCCTAACCTTCATGATAAGCTTAGTCGATGGACTCGCGGATACTGGCCTAAAGCTTCCATTCCTGCATACGTTGTTCAATGACTATCTACCAATGAATAAAATCGGATTAGGCTGGCTCCTACCGGCATTTGTTGGTGCTATTCTCGGATGGGCCATGCCATCGTCCCGCCAGAAGATATAACAAAACTTTAAGACCTAAATAGATCATTCTTACGATCTTCTCACTTCGCTTACACTTCATTTTTCAAAATCAACTTATATAGAAAACCGAGCGTATAGGATGAAAATTTAACTCTCGTCCTATACGCTCGGTTTTTATCTATTTCTATTATCTAAGTTATAGTCTCAGCTACAACCTATTAGCGGAAGTTGTTTTTTCTTTTTCTTTCATCAGGTAGGCTGTTTAAGCTTTTCTTCTCTCTGCCAGATCCGTAGAGAGTTGAATCGTCCGCTGTTTATTTAACGGATATAAGAAAATAATAATTAGGACGATGACTATTAGGATAGCTGCAGGCATTAAAGTAGCCAGTCTATGAATGCCATCCAGCGTACTTTGCGTTTGCACTTCCAGTTTAGGATTATATCCTACTGACGCAATTGCGAAGCCTCCAAGTCCACCAGCAATGGCTTGACCCACCTTACGGGCAAATGTGAAATAAATGCGGTTAGTGTTAAATCAGGCAGAAGGTACAGTATGCCATATACAACCGCTGAAAGCAGCAGTCCAGCTGATGCTACTTCTTTTTTACCAAATTTCGCCACAAGAGGTTTTACCATCGGTATGGCAACAAATACAGCTATGGTTTGAATCAACCCTACCATACTTAATGCTGTAGTACTTCCAAAATAATTTTTGAATAAATATACGTTAACCGCGCCGATAAGCATAAAGCACACCATGAAAGCCAGAGATGCGACAAGAATCCAAATCAGAGGTTTGTTTTGTCTACGAATATAAGCAAAGGCCCTGCTACATTTATAATCAGTCCAGCAAGCGTTGCTCCCATTGTTCTGAATGTGGATAATGTTGTTCGTTCTACATTAATATTTACAATCCGGACGTCATTGTGCTTGAAAGTGAATTATTGCGCATTTATCCAGATTCCTTCAACTCGCTGTGCTCGTCTGGCATACGATTGATTCTGCCCGTTCGTTCGTGAGATACATAAGTGTAATCCACCAATCGATGATCTGTGAGAATTGCTGCTTTCATATCCAATTGCATTTGAATCCCCAACGGATTCAAATTTCCAATGAATATATTCTGCTTATGAGTCCTATGCAACGATTCAGTCAATCAGTTCTTCATGTTATTTTTCCATTATTCAGTTATGTCAACTATAGGGATTCCAGACTTATCTTGAAATGAAAACGAAGCAAGCTGACACCGGTAGATACCGACGCCTGCTTGCTTCCAAATGCATTCTTCCATTTAATAATTAAATAGGTCAAGCATCAATTTAGCCGCTTGCTCACGAGTTGCCAAAACCTTTGGTGCCAGTGATGTAGCACTAACCCCGTTCATAATTTCTTCTTTAACGACTAGTGCGACCCACTCGGAGGCCCAAGCCGATACTAGATTATGATCCGTAAATTTTGACAATAATACAATATCTGCTGCCGTCGCAGGAGTTATCGATTTAGAGAATGTTAACGCCCGGCCAATCATTGTAGCCATTTGTTCACGAGTGATTTTGGCATTCGGAGCAAAATGAGTCTCATCCACGCCTGTTACCAATCCTGATTCATAAGCGGCGGAAACAGCATCAGCATACCACGCGCTTGCGGCAACATCAGAAAACTTGGCTTTACCTGATCCGGTTAGTCCAAGAGTATTGACCAGCATAGTCGCGAATTCTGCACGCGTTACATTTGCAGAAGGATCAAATGAGCTTTCACTTTTGCCTGACAGGATACCTTTGGCATAAGCGACTTCAATGACGCGCTGAGACCATCTGCCCGTAATATCTGCAAATGATTTATTGACTTGTACAACCGTATACGTACTAAAATGCTTCGGTAAATAGTCCATAGCATTAGTAGCAGCATTGTATTTGGCACTAATGATTTCCCATTTGGCAGTAGTTTCGTTGTAGTAATAAACAGCAAGCTTATCCAAATCCAGTTTACTCTTGTCTATGCCATCCAAAAGGAAACTAACCTTTACATCTCCTAAGAATTGATCGCTTAAAGAGGTCTCATTTCCATTAGCGTCAATGGCAACAAGATGGAAATCTTTAACCGGTAGGTTTACGGAAGAAATATATCCAGGCTGCTTGTTTATTATCTCCTCCAATTGGTTAGGAGTGTGAAACCGTAGAGCAAGAGATACAGTATTCTCATCTAATGTAGGAATCGCTCCTGAAGCTAAAGCAATTGTGATGGTATCGTTCTGAACAACCAGTGAGATTCCGCTCGCTTTAAGCTTGTCCACTTGCTCTTTCGAAAGCGATAAGTCTACATTTCCAGCAGCATCCAGGTTAATGGATAACGTCAGATAAAGATCAAGCTCTTCTGTTGCCAGCTTTTGTTGATTCAATACACCCGCTAAACGTTTTTTCCCATCGAGCAGTCGTTCGATAATTCCAGCAATCGCATCGCCTTCTACGGATACGATAAAACTAGACGAAGAATCCGTTATAATCAACGAATCTGTACCGACGGTCCCTACTCGCGACAAGATCAAGGTAGCCAACGAAACTGTAGATTGTTTAATCTCCGTATTGTCCAGATTAATCTGCTCAGCTACTCGGGTAGCTTCTCCATAATATAGGAATACAGATTCCAACATTGAAATCACCGAGCTTGTATCGCTCACGCTGACGACCTTATCTCCTATTTGCTTCATAACCGAAGTTAACAGATTAAATGCTTCAACGCGTTGAGCGCTGTCTTCAATACTGCTCAACAACTGGAGATTGGACTGCAGTGTTGGCAACAGTTCCGCAATCAAATCACGAATTTGTTGTGCGGTTGAATTTGAACCTAGAGTTCCAAGCTGCTCAACTAACAAATTTGTAGAATTCTTAACGTTTTCGTAAATTGAACCTTCTGGAGTAACAATTGCGCCGCCTGTGTCACCACCAATACCACCATCGATATCACTGGATTTAACTTCAAAGGTAGCCATATCAACTGGATTCGCTCCACTTCCTACGACAACCGTATACAAGCCAACTAAACCGAATTTCGTAGAGAAACTGATAGAGCCGTCGTTATCTGCGGCAGGTATGGCATCCACATAAACAACACCCCCATTGAATATGACTTTCATCGTGATGTCCTGCTTAGCAGGAACCGTTCCCGTAATGAGAACCATTTCATTAGGAGCATATATGGATTTACTTACATCGATATCGACATCCGAGATTGCCCATGCAAATGCTGAGAACGGTAATAGCATCAAGGCCATCACAATAGTAGCCAAAATTGACCTAAATAGTTGTTTTTTCAAGTATGGACATCCTTTCTTATGCGTATTGAGGAGCGCTTCGCCATAATGCTGCGAAGCGCTGCTCGTGTTATTTCAGTTCAATAATTTGTGCTAGAAGCTCCGGTGTAGAGTTAAGGTCGCTGGTTAAATTATCCAAGATGAAGACCTTCACCGAGTATTCATTCAAATCCCCTGCAAGTCCGCTAAACTCGTAGGCTAATTTCTGCAGCCCGATAATATCAAGAGTAGTCGTACTAATTTGCACAGCGGTATCGCCCTTCATTAACTGGAATACGACCGTTTCTGTACCTGCGTGTTCTTTAATCGCCTGAAGCGTAATTTCTGAAGTTATCATCTTACTAGCAGTAATGCGGTTTAATGCATACGACTCCACACTCACCTGACGACCGTCAAAGCTGCCCGTCAATGACTTCGTTTCATTAATCGCATCGGAAGTGCCATACACGTTTTTCACGCCGATAACGGTAATGGAATCCCCAGTCGCCAATGTTGACCCTTCCGCGTCCGTAACGGTAATTATCAGTTGATTGCCATTTACCCATAAGCCGCTATAATCAGTCCCGAGCACCTTCGAACCAAACCCTACGATTTCATCGACCTGTGATTTGGACAATTCCCCCGTTTGATTGACCGTCATATCGAACGTAATGGTAATCTTTGAACCTAAACCAATTACCTCAGATAGTTTATCATCGCTGGATGCGACAATGGAGACGATCGCTGGAGCGACCCCTTCACCGAAGCTACCGCCGATTTGCAATCCAGATACAGCGTTCATCTGTGCCATACCCGTCAAATCGTAGATTCCGTTTCCTGCGAGGATAGAAAGGGTATCCTTTGCAGTTATGGTTGTACCATTACCCAAAGTAATCGTCAGGAACGTATTATCGACGCTCCATTCAAATGTTGGATTTTCACCAAAATCATGTCCATTGCTAATCTCAATTTGAGATAGATCGAACACGTCTGTATCGACAGCCACCGATGAATTGAAGGTGATAATCATACGGTCACCTGCTCCTGCACCTGCATGACCATCCGTATTGATTGCCACAATGTTGATTATTTCCGGCAACAATACTGATCCGAAGCTGCCGTTAATCACCTGTTGAACATCGTTTACATCAATATACGCGATATGATTAGCATCCATTAATTCAAGCGCGGAGAGGTCGATGAGATCACCCGCTTCTACCGTAGCTCCGTTTTTCACCGTGATGGTAAGAACATTATCCGACGTCCATGCTAAAGTCGCCCCGTCGCCAAAGGTATGACCATTGGAAACGATAATATCATCAATATCTACCGCTTTAGAACGGTCCATTGCTGTCGTAAATATGAGCTCAATCGTTCCGTATATTCCCTCTGATGCGCTGCGGTCATTGCTAGTAGCTACTGCGGAGTACCTCGGCATTAGCCCCGGCGCAAAGCTTCCTGTGATGACCAGCTCATTAGCCTGAACTGGAACACTATTCGTAATATCCCTGATTCCTAAGCCAGACAAATCCAGAATATCTCCAACCCGTACATTAGCATAGACAGATGCGGTGACGGATGAGTACGTAGAGATAGTCACCGATAGCACTTGATTGTTTTGTGACCAATCCAATGCACTGTATGACAAATCAAGAGTTTCATCTTCGCTGTTCGTTACACGAATGATGCCTGCTTCAGCTGCAATACCATTCGTCGGAGTATCGAAAGTAATAATGAGTTGATCTCCATAACTCTCGGTAGTTCCGCTCTTATCGGAACCAACGACTGAAATGATGTTCGGTACAATTAAATCACCGAACGTACCATTAATCGTCAAGCCGCCCATAGCTGTTAATTCAGCAAATTCCCATGAATCATAAATTCCATTTCCTGCTTTTATCGTAATGGTGTCATTAGTAGTTATAGACGCGCCTGATCCTAATGTGATACGTAACGTTTGGCCGTTATCGAGCCAAGTCGCAGTCGCTCCTGATCCTAACGACTTCCCGTTCGAAACCTCAATGATGGTCGAAAGGTCCGTAATGATCGGACGATTCGTAGCCATATCGAAGATAAGCGTCAACGTGTCGCCAGTATTCGTTCCAGGCTGTCCTGCATTATTAGCCGCAATCAAAGCAATGACAGTAGGTGCATCCGTGTAACCGAAGCTGCCATTGATAACAAAATCCGATGTCGGCGCTAAAGCTTGTGCTCCAGTCACTTCTGTTATGCCGCTTGACGCACCGATCGATATCTTGTCAGCCGTTGTAATCGAAGCTCCTGCTCCTAATGTAACGGTCAAGCGCAAACCATCATTACTCCATGCAAACGTAGCATTTTCTCCAAACGTATGTGAGTTCGATATGTTGAACTTACTGAGATCAACGTTTGCCGCATTCGTCCGCGTATCAAAGGTGAATATAATGCGGTCACCCGCTCCGACTCCTGGTGTGCCATTAGCGTTTGTAGCATACACACTCGTGAGTCCCGGTGCTACTGCAACTCCGAAGTTGCCGCCGATCGCTTTAGCAACTTCAGCGAGCTCCTCTTGTCCCGTAGCATCGTAGATACCGTTACCGGCTTCAAAGGTTAGCTCATCTCCTATTTGGATCGTAGGATTTGCACCAAGCACAATCGTCAAGCTCTCATTGGACCAATTAAACGATGCACCTGTTCCAAACGTATGCCCGTTGTTAACGGTAATTTTGCTGCTGTCAAAATCAGAAGAATCAAATGCGGTATTAAACGTAATAACAATCGTATCGCCAGCTTCCACATACGCTGTTCCGCCGCCGTTGGTGGCTATGACCGAGCTGATAACAGGTGCAGCTGCCGTACCAAACGATCCGCTGATCGGAAGGTTCAACACGCCTGCAAACTCCGCCGCTGCCCATTCGTCAAAAATGCCATTGCTTGCTTGTATTGTAATCGTGTCAGATGTCGTAACGGTTGCGCCTGTGCCTAATGTGATTCGCAGCGTTTCACCATTATCGAGCCATACTGCAGTTGCGCCAACCCCTAAGGAATGTCCATTCGAAACCCCAATTAAGCTGGAAGGATTTGCAATGGCTGGTTGATTAGTCGCCTTGTCGAAAATAAATGTCAACGTGTCGCCAGCATTCGTTCCTGGAATGCCGGCGTTGTTAGCCGCAATTGCCGTAATCACTGACGGTGCTTCTGCTTCTCCGAAGCTGCCGTTAATCGCAATCGGTCCTGTTGCCGCTAAAGCTTCAACACCTGTCACTTCAGATATGCCGCTTGACGCACCGATCGAAATCGTGTCGTTCTTTGTGACATTAGCCCCTGCGCCTAACGTGACCGTTAACTGTTGGCCATCCGCGCTCCAAGTGAATGTTGGACTTGTGCCAAGCGTGTGGCCATTATTGATTGTAAACTGACCAGAACCAACAGCTGCTTTGTTCGTTGGCGTATCAAAAACGAATAAGATTCGGTCACCCTCGCCAGCTCCTGGTGTGCCATTGGAGTTGGATGCATACACATTCGTGAGCTTTGGTGCTACTGCAACTCCGAAGTTACCGCCGATAGCTTGAGTAATCTCAGCGAGCTCCTCATGTCCCGTAGCATCGTAGATACCGTTACCGGCTTCAAAGGTTAGCTCATCTCCTATTTGGATCGTAGGATTTGCACCAAGCACAATCGTCAAGCTCTCATTGGACCAAGTAAACGATGCACCTGTTCCAAACGTATGCCCGTTGTTAACGGTAATTTTGCTGCTGTCAAAATCAGAAGAATCAAATGCAGTATCAAACGTAATGACAATCGTATCGCCAGCTTCTACAAACGCTGTTCCGCCGCCGTTAGTGGCTACGACCGAGCTGATGACAGGTGCAGTTGCCGTACCAAACGATCCGCTGATTGGAAGGTTCAACACACCTGCAAATTCCGCTGCTTCCCATTCGTCAAAAATGCCATTGCTTGCTTGAATCGAAATGGTATCCGTTGTCGTAACGGTAGCGCCCGTGCCTAATGTGATTCGCAGCGTTTCACCATTATCGAACCATACTGCAGTTGCGCCAGCTCCTAAGGAATGTCCATTCGAAACCCCAATTAAGCTGGAAGGATTTGCAATGGCTGGTTGATTAGTCGCCTTGTCGAAAATAAACGTCAACGTGTCGCCAGCATTCGTTCCGGGAATGCCTGCGTTGTTAGCTGCAATTGCGGTAATCACTGACGGTGCTTCTGCTTCTCCGAAGCTGCCGTTGATAGCAATAGGTCCTGTTGCTGCTAAAGCTTCAACACCTGTCACTTCAGATATGCCGCTTGCTGCACCGATCGAAATCGTATCGTTCTTGGTGACATTAGCCCCTGCGCCTAACGTGACCGTTAACTGTTGGCCATCCGCGCTCCAAGTGAATGTTGGACTTGTGCCAAGCGTGTGGCCATTATTGATTGTAAACTGACCAGAACCAACAGCTGCTTTGTTCGTTGGCGTATCAAAAACGAATAAGATTCGGTCACCCTCGCCAGCTCCTGGTGTGCCATTGGAGTTGGATGCATACACATTCGTGAGCTTTGGTGCTACTGCAACTCCGAAGTTACCGCCGATAGCTTGAGTAATCTCAGCGAGCTCCTCATGTCCCGTAGCATCGTAGATACCGTTACCGGCTTCAAAGGTTAGCTCATCTCCTATTTGGATCGTAGGATTTGCACCAAGCACAATCGTCAAGCTCTCAGTGGACCAAGTAAATGTTGCGCCTGTTCCAAACGTACGCCCGCCGCTTACGGTAATTTTGCTGCTGTCAAAACCAGTTTTATCGAATGCAGTATTAAACGTAATGACAATCGTATCGCCAGCTTCTACAAACGCTGTTCCGCCGCCATTGGTGGCTACGACCGAGCTGATGACAGGTGCAGTTGACGCACCAAACGTACCGCTAATTACGCCATTGCCTACCATTGCTACCGATTCACCTGTTACGTCTTTGATACCAGCGCCAGCGGCAATACTTAGTGTATCGCCAACCGCGATCGTCGCAGCATTACCAAGCGTAATTACCAATGTGTCTGCTGCGCTCCATTCTACAGAAGCACCTGTTCCCCATGTGTGACTGCTCGAAAGTGTTAAATAAGTAAGATCTACATCTGCCTGATTTGTTAATGTAGAGAACTTAATCGTTACCTTATCTCCAGCATCCACGCCGCCTAAGCCTGAATCGTTAGTTGCTTCTATAGCAACGATATTCGGTACGGTGCCTACTCCAAATGTGCCGCCAATCACTGCACTATCCGTACTCACCACGCTTTCTTCCCCAATATCCTTAATTCCTGCCGAAGCATTTAGGGTAATTGAAGCATCTTTCCTAACTGTTGCATCTGAGCCTAGCGTAACCACAAGCGTCTGGTTATCGGTCCATGCCGCGGTCGCTCCTGTACCCCAGATACCTTTATTTAATCCGAGCGCCGTTGCAATATCTCCCGGAGCAATCGTCGGTTGATTCGTAGGGGTATCAAATACGATAGTTACCGTATCCCCTAAGCCAGCACCAACTTCAGGTATACCGCCTTCTGCCGCCGTCACACTCACGATGCTCGGCAATTGGCTGCCAAATGTACCTTCAATCGCTGTGCTGTCTGTGCTCGCCAAGCTTTCTTCCCCAATATCCAAAATTCCTGCTAAAGAATTGAGGCTGATAGAAGCGCCCTTTTTCACAGTTGCGTCAGATCCAAGCGTAACTACGAGCGTCTGGCTATCGCTCCATGCTGCAGATAGACCATTCGCTCCTGTACCCCAGCTGCCCGCATTCAATCCAAGGAAGGTTGCAATATTCGCTGCCGCAATCACTGGCTGATTCGTCGGTACATCGAACTCGATGGTCAACGTATCTCCGGCTCCTGCCCCCACTTCTATTGCTCCGCCTTCTGCGGCCGTTACACTCACAATACTCGGCACTTGACTGAAGAATGTTCCATCGATTACTGCATTTACTGTACTCGCTGCACTTTCTTCCCCTATGTCCTTAATACCAGCCGACACATCAAGAGTAATCGTCGCACCTTTCTTCACTGTCGCGTCAGAACCCAGTGTAACTACGAGCGTCTGGCTGTTGCTCCACGTTGCCGACAGACCGTTTGCTTCCGTACCCCAGCTGCCTTCATTTAATACTAGTGCCGTTGCAATACTCGCTGCCGCAATCGCTGGACGATTCGTTTGTTCGTCGAACACGATGGTCACTGTATCTCCGGCCCCCGCGCCTACTTCTTCCGCTCCGTCCTCTGCAGCTGTTACACTCACAATGTTTGGTACTTTGCTGAAGAACGTTCCATCGATTAGAGCACTGGCTGTGCTCGCAGCACTTTCTGCCCCAATATCCTTAATTCCAGCCGTAGCATTAAGAGTGATCGTCGCACCTTTCTTCACTGTTGCGTCAGATCCTAGCGTAACCACAAGCGTCTGGTTGCTGCTCCATGCTGCCGAGAGACCGTTTGCTTCCGTACCCCAGCTGCCTGCACTCAATCCTAATGCAGTCGCAATATTCGCTGCTGCAATCGCTGGTTGGTTTGTCGGTACATTGAACGCGATGGTAACCGTATCGCCTGCTCCTGCACCTACTTCTTCCGCGCCGTCCTCTGCAGCTGTTACACTTGTAATAGCTGGGATTGCACCGACACCAAATGACCCGTCAATGACAGCATCAGCTGTGCTTGCTGTACTTTCTGCCCCAATATCCTTAATGCCAGCCGACGCATTTAGAGTAATCGTCGCACCCTTCTTAACCGTTGCGCCAGATCCTAGCGTAACCACGAGCGTCTGGCTATCACTCCAAGCTGCCGATAAGCCTGTACCCCAACTGCCTTCACTTAATCCTAAGGCGGTCGCTACATCCCCTGCGGCAATGACTGGCTGATTCGTCGGTACATCGAACACGATAGTCACCGTATCCCCAGCGCCTGCACCAGCCTCAGATGCACCAGCCTCCGCAGCCATTACACTCACGATGCTCGGCACTTGACTGAAGAACGTTCCATCGATTACAGCACTTACTGTACTCGCTGCACTTTCTTCCCCTATGTCCTTAATACCAGCCAACGTATCAAGAGTGATCGTCGCACCTTTCTTCACTGTTGCGTCAGATCCTAGCGTAACTACGAGCGTCTGACTATTGCTCCATACTGCCGATAGACCATTCGCTCCTGTACCCCAGCTGCCCGCATTCAATCCAAGGAAGGTTGCAATATTCGCTGCCGCAATCACTGGCTGATTCGTCGGTACATCGAACTCGATGGTCAACGTATCTCCGGCTCCTGCCCCCACTTCTATTGCTCCGCCTTCTGCGGCCGTTACACTCACAATACTCGGCACTTGACTGAAGAATGTTCCATCGATTACTGCATTTACTGTACTCGCTGCACTTTCTTCCCCTATGTCCTTAATACCAGCCGACACATCAAGAGTAATCGTCGCACCTTTCTTCACTGTCGCGTCAGAACCCAGTGTAACTACGAGCGTCTGGCTGTTGCTCCACGTTGCCGACAGACCGTTTGCTTCCGTACCCCAGCTGCCTTCATTTAATACTAGTGCCGTTGCAATACTCGCTGCCGCAATCGCTGGACGATTCGTTTGTTCGTCGAACACGATGGTCACTGTATCTCCGGCCCCCGCGCCTACTTCTTCCGCTCCGTCCTCTGCAGCTGTTACACTCACAATGTTTGGTACTTTGCTGAAGAACGTTCCATCGATTAGAGCACTGGCTGTGCTCGCAGCACTTTCTGCCCCAATATCCTTAATTCCAGCCGTAGCATTAAGAGTGATCGTCGCACCTTTCTTCACTGTTGCGTCAGATCCTAGCGTAACCACAAGCGTCTGGTTGCTGCTCCATGCTACCGAAAGACCGTTCGCTTCCGTACCCCAGCTGCCTGCACTCAATCCTAATGCGGTCGCAATATTCACTGCTGCAATCGCTGGTTGATTTGTCGGTACATCGAACGCGATGGTAACCGTATCGCCTGCTCCTGCACCTACTTCTTCCACGCCGTCCTCTGCAGCTATTACACTTACAATGATTGGTACCGAGCTACCAAACGTTCCATTGATTGCAGCACTGTCTGTACTCGCTGCACTTTCTTCCCCAATGTCCGTAATGCCGGCCGACGCACTAAGAGTGATCGTCGCACCTTTCTTCACTGTCGCGTCAGTGCCCAGCGTTACTACGAGCGTCTGGCTGCTGCTCCACGCTGCCGACAGACCATTTGGTCCAGTACCCCAGCTGCCTGCACTTAATCCTAACGCAGTTGCTATATCCGCTGCCGCAATCACTGGTTGATTCGTAGGTACATCGAACACGATCGTAACCGTATCGCCTGCTCCTGCACCAACTTCAGATGCGCCGCCCTCTGCAGCCGTTACACTCGTAATCGCTGGCACCTGACTACCAAACGTTCCACCGATTACAGCGCTAGCTGTGCTCGCCAGGCTCTCTTGCCCAATATCCCTAATACTAGCAGTCGCATCAAGCGTAAGTGTTTCACCCTTCTTCACCGTTGCGCCGGTTCCTAGCGTTACCACAAGCGTACTGCTGTCGCTCCACGCTGCACTTGCTCCTGTACCCCAGCTGCCAGCACTCAATCCCAGTGCCGTTGCAAGAGTCCCCGGAGCAATTGCTGGTTGATCAGTCGCGATGTCGAACACGATGGTGAGCGTATCGCCCGCGCCTGCTCCAATGTCACTAGCTCCGCCTTCTGCTGCCGTCACACTTGAAATGCGAGGTACCGCACTATAAAATGTTCCGCTGCTGATCGTGGAACTCGCTGTGCTCGCCAAGCTTTCTTCCCCGATATCCTTAACGTTAGCTGACGAGTCGAGAGTGATCGTCGCACCCTTCTTCACCGTTGCGTTAGACCCTAGCGTAACCACAAGCGTCCGGCTGTTGCTCCATGCCACCGATAGACCATTCTCTACCGTACCCCAGCTGCCTGCGCTCAATTCTAGCGTCGTTGCAAGATTCGCCGCGTCAAGCGTCGGCTGGTTCGTTTCTACGTCGAACACAATCGTTACCGTATCCCCTGCGCCTGCGCCGACTTCAAGATCGCCGCCTTCTTCCGCTGTTATACTTGAAATCGCTGGCACCTGACTGCCAAACGTGCCATTGATCGCTTCGCTGGCTACGCTACTCGCGCTTGTTCCAGCAGCGTTCTTGATTGCTGCGGACCCATCAATCGTGATGACTGCGTCATTTTTCAAGGTAGCACCTGAACCCAAAGTTACCACTAGCGTCTGACTGTTGCTCCATGCTGCAGACGCAACCGTCCCCCAACTGCCTTCATCCAATATTAGTGCTGAAGCAATATCCGCAGCAGCAATCGTCGGCATATTTGTAGCGATATCAAATACAATCGTTACCGTGTCTTCTTCACCTGCACCGACCTCGAAATCTCCAGCTTCTGCCGCAGCTATAGAGGTAATCTTCGGAATCTGTACATTAGCAAACGTAGTAACAATATTGCCCGGCGTATTATTGGCACGAGCGAAATCCGTATAAGTTACGATCATATTCGTTCCGTAAGAAAGCACTTGAAGCTCCTGTGGACTGTTCGTTGAGTTAGTTTCAGTTCTCACAGGCTTAAACGTTCCAACAAACATTGCCGTATTTACACCCGTTTCTTTCAAAGACAGAACAAAGCCCGTCTCGTCATCTGTAGACCTTACTGCCACATTTACAGATTCCGCTACATTAGAAAGCGTATCTAGATCAGTATCCTGCAATTCTACTTGAATCAACTCACCGTCAGGACTCGAAAGACGTGAATAATTCAAAATCCCCGTCATTCTATCCTTACGCTGAGCTGTGTAGGTTACTGTACCGCTTGTATTATCCGCCTTGTGATTATCCAAGTAAGTAGCAGTGATCATTTCTAGGTTCGTGCCCACACCTAGCTCCTTAGGTGTCGCACTAGCATCTGTGAATGCCTGAACGACGAATGTGCCAGTGAAAACACCCGTATCATTCGTTTCCGTAACGAATACATCGATACCTGCAGAATCAGTTATTGAAGATGCAACATTCACACTTAAGCTTTCATTGCTGGCTCCATTAGCAAATTCAAGATCCGTCACTGTGACCGTAACGGTCTCGCCAACGACTACAAAGGATTTATCCAATGCGACATTTGCAGTTGTATGATCCTTGCGCACAACGGTATCTGTAATCGAACTCGACAAACCAGCCGCATCGCGTAAATCCGTATAGTTAATCGTGACCGTACCATTATTCGCCACGCTAATTTTATGAGCGCCCGCATTGGTTGCCCCTGCTTCCATTTCAAATGACCCTCTGAAAACACCAGTATTAGCACCCGTTTCCGTCAAGGTCAATGATAATCCAGTAGAGTCTGCTTGAGAGCTAATTTTAACACTTACATTTTCTGCATTAGCTTCATCCAAATTCAGGTCAAGGTCAGTTAATTCAACCGTTATCGGTTCATTAGTTGCTGCCGTTCCAGGAGTTACTGTAAGAGCTGCAGCGGAGAAATTACGATATAATAACGTTTTGGTAACCGTACCGTTCAAGGTATTTTCCATATGTTCATCAGCGTACTCAATATAAAAACGCTCATTATGCGCAGGCGCAATATCGTCGCCCACCGTGAAGGTTCCCTCAAACACCCCTGTGTTGTTCCCAGTTTCAGTTAGGATAAGGTCGTTGCCGTTCACTCCAGCAGTTGTCGTCAAATTAACCGCGCGGGTTTGAACGGTCGTTGTGCTTGTATTCAGGTCAGCATCTGTTAATTCCACACGTACGACTTGTCCGTCATGAACTAACGAGTTGATAAGGCTATTTGAAACATTATCGTATAGCTTTACGGCACCGGTAGCATAGTCTCTGCGTGTAACGTTGATTACGATCGGCGACAAAGCGTCTGGATTGTCCCAATTGGGATCTAGGATTGATACGGCATTGTTGTTTTGAACTTTAATCTCATTAGCAGCAGGGCTTGTTGTATTCGTATCGACCAGCTTCAACGAGCCTTGAAAAATTCCTGTGTTCGCGCCGGTTTCCGTTAAAGTAATCATCAGAGGGCTGCGTAGAGCATCGTCAGGCGAAGATACGGCTACTGTCGTTGTTTGCACTGAGCCTGAATCCGTATTTAATACGGTGTCTCCATTATTTGTGTCTGTCACCGTAATATTTACTGATTCGCCTACAGCAACAAAAGATTTGTCCACAGACATCGTCCCTGTACTAGCTGCATAAGCGGTCATTGCCGGCATCATCGGCAGAACTGCGCCTGCAATCATAACTGCGCCTGTTACAGTACCAACCACATTGGATTTTTTCTCCTGCTTGGGACGTCTCTTCTTAATTTTTGATTCTTTCATTTTTTCTTGTTCGTCTTCATAACCAGTCATACTATTCCTCCTAGAATAAATGATCGAATGCATATATTTCTCAAGAACCTCTAGGCTCTTCAAAAAACGAGGTGGACAAAAACAGTTGTCAGGAAGTATCCACTCGAGCCCATATGGATGTAAGCACTTCCTTATGAATCGTATCTAATAACCCTTCAAACATTTGAGCCGTTTCTCGCTCATAATCCACTTTTTGACTCCCGCTAACCGAATAAAACGAGCTTTCCTTCGATACGTTTAATGCTTCCAAATATTGAATCCAGTTGCGGTCGAACGCACGGAGCGAAGCATGCTTCACGAACTCATCCATTTCTATTGAGGATGCCTCGTACCATTCATCCAGCCTTTGATACAGCTGCTCGCTAATTTGCTCAATCGTTTGTCGCCGAGTAAGCTGATCAAGCTGCTTCAGCATAAAACCTTTCGGAGATGGAAAGATCGCACTGAGTTCAGCAAACAGTCGAAACCAATTCGGAGGCTCCTCACTAAATCCTGAAGGATAATTCCGGTTCACAGCATTAACAGTAATCTTATCAATCATGGAGACTAGCAATTCCTTATATGAATCCCGATCAACGACATCATTTCGCATATGATAATAGATCATGCGCTGCTGCTGAACGGGCTTGTCCCATTCGATCAAACTTGCGCGAAGAGCAAAGCCTTCTAATTCGGCAGCCCGCTGCGCATTTCTTATGGCCGCAATATATTTCTGCTGCGTAATCGGCCGATCAATAGGCAGCAAGCTTTCTTCCAGCTCATCCAATAAATCATCAGAGTAATAGTTAACCAGCAAGTCATCCTCTAACGAGATATAAAACCTTGAACTGCCAACCGATCCCTGCCTGCCGCTGCGTCCCTTAAGTTGATTATCAATTCTCGCTGAATTATGTCTGCAAGTTCCAATCACATGGAGACCGCCGTTTTCCTCAACTCCAGGTCCTAGCCATATATCGACTCCCCTGCCAGCCATGTTTGTCGCGATAGTTACTGCGTTCTCCATACCTGCCTCTCGAATAATTGCAGCCTCTTTTTCAGCGTTTTTGGCATTCAGCACATGATGTGAAATATTCTCACTTGCAAGCATTTGGCTAAGCCGCTCTGAAGCACGAATATCAGGCGTTCCGACGAGCACTGGCTGGCCCTTGGCGTGCCTTTGCTTAATGTCATCCATGATCCAGCGATATTTCGTCTCCTCATTAAAAAACAACAGATCCGCCTGATCACTACGGGCAATGGGACGATGCGTTGGAATTACCGCCACATCAATTCCGTAAACCTCTTGCAATTCCGACTCTACTTCAACAGCAGTACCGCTCATTCCACCAACTTTTTCATACAACTGTACAAAATGCTGAAGGGTTATAGAAGCAAGAGTAGCTGATTGACCATTGACAACCACACGTTCCTTCGCTTCTATCGCTTGGTGAAGCCCTTCCGTATATCTTCGTCCGAACATGAGCCTTCCTGTGCTTTGATCAACGATAACTACTTCCTGTTCTCCTTGCTCATTGATTCGAATGACATAATCGATATCTCTTTTCATAAGAAAGCGTGCCCTTAACGCCTGCTGAATTTTATGATACGTATCACTATGCTCAAGGTTCATGAGATTCCGGATTCCAAAGAGCTGCTCACAGCGGTCTATTCCTTGATGGGTAAGAGATACGTGTCTCTCCATGGCATCAAATTCAAAGTCTCCATCAGCGAGCAGGGAAATTTTCTGATCGATCAACACGAGGTAGTCGCTCCCTTTCCCAGGAGCAGAAGAAATGAGAAGCGGGGTTCGCGCTTCGTCTATCAGTATGCTATCAGCCTCATCAAGCAATAAGAAATGCAGACCGCACTGAACGCGATCCTCTTTCCGATTAACTAAATGATCACGTAAATAATCGAAACCGAATTCATAATGAGTTCCATACGTTACATCACATGCATACTGAGATTGCCGTTCCTCATTGTTCATTCCATTTCGAAGACAACCGACTGACAAGCCCAACATATGAAATACTTTGCTCATTCCCTCACTATCTCTAAACGCTAAATATTCATTCACCGTGGCGATATGCACCTTTTTTCCAGTTAGTGCTTGGAGAAATGCAGGGAAAATAGCAGTTATCGTCTTACCTTCGCCCGTCTTCATTTCCGCTATATTACCTTCGTAAATTGCCAATGCACCTAAAATTTGTTCATTATGAACATCTAAATCAAAAACACGTCTGCAGGCGGCTTTTACAAGCGAATAGGCTTCCATTCGAACGTTATGTATTGGCGTATCATTCTTAATTTTTTGGCGAAGATTGTCTGTTATCAGAGAAAGGTCAACATCAGGGAATCTATTAAGCAACCTCGAACAATCTTTATTGATTTGTTCAATAGAGATACGATGCTTATCCATGCTCCAAGCACGAGTTCCATTTATAACCTGTTGTAATAGCTTCAGCATCAAGAAGGACCCCCATAGAAAGATTGCAATTTTCAATAATATGTAATTCCTGTTGTAGTAATTTCGAGCGAACACAATTCTAGGTCTTTAGTCTCTCATATTATTAACGGTGATGTGTTTTAGTCAGATTACCTTATATAAATACAACTATATTCTTATTGTTTTTTAATATTGCTATATATAATGGAACAGTTAACAAAACAATAATTTCAGTTCTAAAGTCTCTTGAATCCATTTATCGACATTTATAGTTAAATTTCGACGCATGTATCGAAAACCCTTTAATTCACAAAATTATTACAGAAAATTTTTTTTGTTGATTCTTGATTTGTGAGCAGAACTTTTTCAGTAGATTTTATATTTTAGCTTCCACTTGCAGCTCATACAGCCAGAAGGACACATACATCCCACTTCCCCCTGTTTAAGGAGACCTATTTGCACCATTTCCTAGAAGTCTTAATGACGAAGAGCTTACGCAAGAAGACGGACGTACTCCGAATACTCTGGTTATAAATGGATGCTCAATAACAACTAGCCATCCATGGTGAGTGTGTTGATATTCTTCTTTTCAAAAAATACAGCAATCCTCCTTTCTTTCAGCAAGCGAACATATTTCAAAGTGTCCACCAATATACAATCACTGCGCTGACTAACCATATCCGCATAGTAAGCAACTTGCGGCTTATAGCTGTTTAACTGTTCTTCGGTGTCGGTGCTCACTCTTGCATAAGGAGTAATACGCAGAAAGCCTGGCTTTCCAGCAACACAATCAGATAGTTTTCGATTTTTGGCAGCTTGAATTGCCGAACAAACCCTTGATGTACAAAGGTAAATCGGCGATCCACTGCTGGAGTTGACACAATACAGTCTGTTTACCATCCTTAAAACCACAGAGGCATTGGCCCATGTGGTCAAACTTGTGATCACAAGTGCCATCATCCTCTCTCATCGTCAGGCATAGACGCAATATCCAAGCTCTGTCCAGGACACCAGGCTTACGAGGTTAGCTGACGGATTCGGGCGGTAAGAGTCGCTCTACCCAAAGCGAGGAAGCGATGGATTCCTCGCTTTGGGATTCACCACAGATGACAGACATCCGACTCTCACATCGGGCGTATGTCATCGATAATCCGACCGTCCCGAAAGCGGGGGTTACTTCAAACAATTCCTCCTCGCTTGTATTTCTATATTTTGTGAAACCGAATATTGAAGCCCATCGTATGAACATACAATAGTAAATTTTCACTGCTGCGCAAAAGCGATATCTACCTGTTTCGTTGGACTTTTAAGAAACGGTTTACTTTTTAAACATGCAGGCGTAATATAAATGACAACAATTTCATATGATAAACGCTTAATCCTCTTCACGGAGGAGCGGGGGAACCATCGAAGCTTATAATACTGCTTCTGGGGTGAATTCTTTCTTACTTAGAAAGAACGGGTACTCTCAAACCCGAATCCGACAGCTAACCTCGTCAGCGCTTGGGAGAGAATACTCTTACAACTTTGGTTTATTTCGCACTGTATTGTACAGTCCAAAGCTTGGTAGCAGAATTTCTCTGCGACCAGGTTTTTTTTGCTGTTCAGAGAATAATTTCCTTATCAGAGGGGCTGAAACTATGAAAAACAAGGAAAAACTGATGGTTTGCGTGTACTACGGACCGCACGGAGAACGGCTCATTCGCCGCGCCGGTCAATTGGCTAAGCTCCTTCAGTCTCCTCTGTTCGTATTAAGCGTCATTCCTGTACAAGAGGATGAGCTTGATCCGGAGCAAGAAAGGATGATGGCGGCATGGAAACTGAAATGCGAGGAATGGGGAGCAACATTTATCGTCAAACCGAATGAAAATAGGAAATCCTCTGAAATGATAGCGGAAACGGCAACACATCTTGAAATTACTCAATTGATTATCGGACAATCTGGGCAAACGCGTTGGCAGGAAATTACGCATGGTTCTTTCGTCAATGAACTGCTTCATCGCATAGGCGAAACGGACCTGCACATTGTAGCCGTCCAGCGAATGAAAGAACAAGCGATGGATATGCATAAACCCGGAGTACCGGTTTCCGTATACAAAAAAGAGCAGCATTATCACATTGGAGATTCGGAAGCGCGCGGCCTGCCTGTGACAAAAGGTGTTTTTTCAAAGCTATAAATACCGACTTCAGTACCAGCCTGTTAAAATTAAATATAAATGGGGAATTTAAATATCTGAGAGTCAGTAGAGGAGTGATTGTTGATTCGACCACTCTGCTTTTCTAAATGGCTCTTAACAGAATCCTTAAGTAATTAAAGAAACGGAAGTGAATGCAGTGAAAAAACAGTTTATTGTCATCGGACTCGGTCGGTTCGGTTCAAGTTTAACGAAAACCTTGATTCAAAACGGTCATGAAGTGCTGGCAGTAGACAAAAACGAGCAACTTGTTCAGGATATTTCCGCTATTGCCACCCATGCTCTGCAAGCAGACTGCACAGATGAATCCGTTTTAAAAGAGCTGGGTATTCGCAACTTTTCACATGGGATAGTAGCTATAGGCGATGACCTGCAGGCAAGCATTTTAACGACATTGTTGTTAAAAGAAATGAATGTTCTGAACGTAACGGCCAAAGCCAAAAATGAAATGCACGGTAATGTCCTGAGCAAAATTGGCGCGGATCATATCGTCTACCCCGAACGGGATATGGCGGCGAGACTCGGTCATCAACTTAGCTCCGAAAATCTGATTGACTACATTGAATTATCCCCGGAGTACAATCTAGTCGAGATTAAAGCGCCGCCGGCGATGAATGGGTATTCGTTGCAGCAGTTAAATATTCGCGCCAAATATGGATGCACCATCATGGCGATTAAAACCGGCGATTATATGAATGTATCTCCCAAAGCGGAAGACAAAATCTTTACCGGAGATATTCTGCTTATCATCGGCAGCAATAAGGACATCCGACACTTGGAGGAGGACCATGAACGAAAACGGTAGCCGTATGAAACGTCACTCCACATCCGGGCGCTTGGTGCTGCTCGTTGACTGGCTGAAAAATAAGATGAATCCGCCCCTACTGATCCTGATTGTGTTTTTCTTCCTAATCTGGATTGGCGCCTTGCTGCTTACTCTGCCGCAAGCATCTGTATCAGGTGAATCAATCGGTTTGATTGATGCGTTGTTTACTGCTACCTCTGCCATATGTGTAAATGGGCTCGTCGTGGTCGATACCGGCAGCGTCTTTTCCACCTTTGGGCAGGTCCTCATTATGATTATGATTCAAGTGGGCGGACTTGGATTTATGACCTTTGGCGTCATGGTGGCCATTATTTTGGGCAAAAAAATCGGATTAAAGCAAAGACTCATCATCCAGCAAACGACTCACTCGACATCGGCGCAAGGATTGGTCAAACTGTCACTTTACATGGTGCTCATTGCTTTTGCATTTGAAGCGCTAGCGACGGTGATCCTGACGCTCCGATGGCAAGAAGAGATAGGATGGGGACAGGCAGCTTATTACGCGCTTTTTCATTCCGTCTCCGCTTTCAACAACGCCGGATTCGCCTTGTGGTCTGACAGTCTGTCCTCCTTTGCCGGAGATCCTGTTGTCAATCTAACAATTATCCTGCTTTTTGTCATCGGCGGACTCGGCTATCTTGTTGTCGTGGATCTATTTCGCAAACGTTCCTGGAGAAAGCTGTCCCTGCACACCAAAGTGGTTCTCCTTGCCTCAGCGATTTTATCCGCAGCCGGTTTTCTTGTTCTTTTCTTTCTGGAGAGTTGGAATCCGGCCACCTTCGGTCAATTGGGTGCGGGGGAACGGGTGCTTGTTGCATTTTTCCAAGGTGTGACACCCAGAAGCGCAGGATTCAACACCATCGACATCGGCAATATGCTTGCGGCGTCACAATTTTTTGTCATTATCCTCATGTTTATCGGAGCGGCTTCCGGTGGTACGGGAGGCGGCATTAAAATCAATACGTTGGTTGTGCTTGTTCTCGCCACTATAAACACATTTCGCGGCGGCGGACAAATTCATGCCTTTGAACGCAAAATTGCGGAAGAAACGGTCATACGAGCGCTGGCCGTCGTCATGAGTTCATTGGCTGCCGTACTGGTCATTACCCTCTTGCTTACCATTTCTGAAGGCATGCTGGAGGATCATTTTTTGGAAGTGCTGTTTGAAGCGACATCCGCTTTCAGCACAACAGGGCTTTCGATGGGGTTAACGAACGAATTGTCTCCTGCAGGGAAAGTTATTGTGACTTTTACGATGTTTGCCGGTCGTCTCGGTCCACTGACGCTCGCGTTTGCATTAGCGCAGAAGAAGCGTTCTTCCAAAATCGGTTATGCAGAAGACCATATTTTGATTGGCTAGTTGCTATAAGGGCTTTTGCTCGAATATACCGAAAAAAAAAAACAGATTTCCGATTTCCTTGCGCATCTCCACATTCAACCTGTCTCTTACAGTCGGGTTGCAAAGCCGCTTTTGGCTCCATCGGCAGGCTCTTCAAGTTTATTAGACTTGAAGAGCCTGTCGCTTTTTATTAGCCATTGCACAGAGTTGGAATTAGTCGATACGCTGCAAAAACCGTCTCAACAGCCCCTATAGAATCAAAACTATTGTACTGGAAAATACTTCTTCTAGGTGCGCACGATTTCTTAATTTATTTTTCGCCAAGTATATAGTTATTAAGGACAACGGAAAGTTTGAAAAGTGGAGACGAATGATCAGTGCCTCAGATCGTCAATTAGCCGTATTACTGATTCAGGAAGTAGTCGTAGCTGGTGCAAGGGAATACCTAGCGTGCAATATCCTTAACCTAACACAGAGGACGCTACAACGATGGCGAAATCAAGAGGTATGTGAGGATCAACGTCCTCATGTCAAGCGACAGTCACCAGTCAACAAGCTTAGCGATTCCGAGCAGCAACAAATCGTTGCCGTCATCAATCAGCCTGCGTTCAAAAGCTTACCACCGAGCCAAATTGTACCTAGACTAGCCGACCAAGGCACCTATATTGCATCTGAATCTACATTTTGTCGCGTCATGCATCAGCACGCGTTGCAGCATCATCGTGGACGAAGTGCCAAGCCAACATCCAAGCCATTGACGAGCCATCGTGCAACAAGCCCAAACCAAGTGTGGATGTGGGATATTACACCGTCTAGAAGCAGACCGCGAGTGAGCAATGACAACCCGTATGCGGAATCTATATTTAGAACATGCAAGTACCGTCCCGAATATCCAGCAAACGGCTTTGAGAGTATCGATAAAGCGCGCGAATGGGTACTGCGTTTCGTCCGCTGGTACAATACAGAACACTGTCATAGTGGGCTCAATTTCCTAACCCCTAATCAAGGACTGGCGAAACAGATATTTGATAACCGAAAACAAGTCTATGAAGCAGCAAAAGCTTCACATCCAACACGTTGGTCAGGTAGCACTCGCAACTGGAGTTTAGAAGAAGAGGTAGGGCTCAACCCAGAAAGAGTGACACCTATTCAAGCTGGACAAAAATCTAAAAATTAAAACATTACTTTTCTAATGAGTTCGCGACAACTACCTTGACAAACACCGTTCTCTTTATCCCAACCACTGAATGTTTTTTGTTCAGACTGATCGGGTGCTGTAATCTCTTCGCCTCTTACAATAACCTTTTTATTCGGTAATCTTGGTAACACAGCCAGATTGGTTGCTGAAGGAATCAAATCTTTCTTAGCTTTGAAATATTCACGTTGCTTCTTCTTTTCCTCTAAGATCAGTTCTTGCTGAACTGGATCTCCGATACATTTGACCACTTTCCATACATCCTCGATAATTTCTTCTTTTTCATAATCGGGAATGACGACAATTCGAGGAATATAGGGTATAGCGAGTGCCGAAGATCGGCTAACACCAAGTGCTGCCTCCCATTTGTTAATATTAGTGAGTCTAGGAAATTTACCTAGAGCCACTCGCTGAAATACATTTTTGTAATATTTCTCTTTGATGAATTCAGTACGCTGAGTTCTACCCATCGCAGGAGATTTGATGGAACGAACATACTTTTCACCTTTATAAGTAATGCCTTCACGTAGCACACGTTCGAACAAAGCGAGTTGGGCTGGATCGTCTTCGTCGATATTGTTCGATTTGAGCATAAATACTGAATCATTAAGATCGTCGGAAAAATCCTGTTCCGCAACGACTTGTTGGAGTTGATTAAGATAGATGCTATTGGAAACAGTAATAGTTCGATCTATATTTTCTGGAGCAATCAATTGAGAAAGACAATCAGATAATTCATGAAAGTAAAAGAGTTTAATCTTATGTTGGTTTCGCTTTTGATTGTTGTTCAATGAATAGCCTCCCAATTTTTAAAATGCAAAAAATGAAAAACACATAAAAAACTTGTCCATTATTTTCTCGAAACTTATCTACTATTAATAGCATCACTCTTCAAAAACCCTTATGGAGTAAGGCTTCAACGCTAATTCATGCTTTCCGTCTATCCAATACATAAAAACAAAAAATGAAAAACTGAATATAATTCTCTTGTGTTCTGACGCTAATCGTGATAAATTAAAAAATTAAAAAATATTAGATTAGTATATTTTTCTTTCCAGTATTCGATTTCCCATTTTTCAAAATGGGATTATAGCGTTAAAATGGATGCACAAATACACCTCCCAAAATGGATATAGGGTCATAAAACGCATCCCAGTTATTGGACATACTAATTTAATATTATCACACAGCACACAGCAAACCTCAAATGATAGAGGTTTTTTGAGTTTATAGATCATTTGGAATATACACATAGAGAAGAACCGAAGGCGATGTGCTCTCGGTTCCTTTTGATGTGAGTATAAAGTTGAAGTTGTATATTTTGCTTTTTCATTCTTTGATCGTGGCAGAGGCTACAATTCTAGTCTAATGTCTAACGATAAGAATGCTCATTTCAAAAATTGTTCTCTGAATTGGCAATAAAGTCTGTAAGCTTTAAAAGCGCCTTCTTGCCCCTGTTACCTTTTGTCGTATGTGAGCTATTACGATCCTTTTCATCCGTTTTTCTAGTAATGATATCTCCTGTAAGTAAGTTGTAGTCATCTTCGTCAGCATTTTCTTGTGTCGTAGTACCAGTAAAATATGAACCAATTGTAGCTCCTATTAAATACCAGTCATTGTCTTGATATCTGAATCTATACTTACCATACCATCTATAATTACTTCCACCATAAAAATCTATTATAATAGAGCCTCTATCTATGGATATTTTTGTAAATGGATCAGGCCAAACGCCACCTTCATCTGATCTTAATATTGCATGTTCAGCTTTTACTGACAAAATATATGTATGATCCTTAGTTCCAAATGCTATTAATAATACCCTTGGTGGGGCTTCTTCTTTTGTTTTGCTTATTCCTTCAATCACAAATGCGATGTCATTTATGCCATCTTTGTTTAAATCGCCCTCAATTTTTTCTGGTTTTCCTTTAACTCGTTCAAGTATATGCCAACCATCAGGAACGAATGAAGATATATCCTTTCCTTCTTCAGAAGATATCGTTTTATTTTTTTGTCTGTCATTAATGCTTTCTTTCGTCATCGGAGTTGAAGCAACCTCAGTTGTAATAACTGTGTTCGTCTTAGTTTTAGCAATATCATTCGAAGTATGACTGCTGCTATTTGTAGTACACCCCGTTAGGAGTCCAAAACACAATAAAACTAAAATAGTTTTTAACAAACTATCAAATCCTTCTCTTTAATAATTTATGTCGAGGCTTAATTTCCAACCCATTCAACATATTTCTCATATCATCCAAAACTTACAATTCTCTCTTACAAAATGATTGCCATCAATCATAACCGAATCGGGAGTAACCTTTTCGACTTTGCCAACTGTATCTAGTTCCCAGTCGATCCAAACTTCAATATTCCATGGGAATGTTATTTCATGTTGAAAATCAGTATCTAGGATCATAACATTCCCTCAAGGTTAACTCATGACAGACAGTTTGAACAATTAGTATATTAGAATATCCAAGCCACTTTTTAGATATTGATAAAGCGTACTTTCTTTTCCAATCATTTGAGTTATCTCATTTTCTCTATTATTTATAGGCACTCCCCGTTCAAAGCCCAATTTTCGTGCACATAGATTAAACAACTCTGTTTTATTTCCATATTTCGTTTTTGATTCATCTCTTCCGATATACATCAATGTTTGAATCATAGCAATCTCATTATCATCGAATGTGTCCACATAGTTAAAAAGTTCGCTATACTGATATGAAGTATCATTTTTTGTTTTTTTATTAGCTTGTGCGAGATTTTCAGTCTGTCTGATAACTTCATGTATTTTTGGTAGAAAATCATTAAGGGCTTGAATAGTAAACATGTACTCATTCCTCCGAATCGAATAAAAATTAGTTGAAATCCATATATGGAACCATACATAGATAACCAAGTTACAACAGAAGTATATTCATAATTTTATGATCGTATTGTGGTACAAGATATTACAACTCCAATCCATTTAACATATCCCTTAACACAACAATCTCATCCTTCGATAAAGTGACGCCTTTGCCCATCTTATCGTGTTCAGGAGCCCATTCGCGGATGTCATACTTAGGATCGCGGTCATTCCAGCTAATGAGATTCAGTTCCTTGCTCCAGCCTTTTGCACCTTCGGATAGGATTCCGATATTTTTGGTGATTTCGAATTTTAGTTCCGCCATTGTGGTATCCCCTTACTCGTGATTTGCAATGAGTTGCTATAAATACGTCCCTTAACTCTCAGCAGCTATAGAATAACTTGGTCGAAAGGATTCAGCAGTATACAAGTTGTTCTTCATTTGGAGTTCAGCTTGTCTGATCACCAATTCGGTAGCATGCGGGATTTCATCGGGTGGGTATTTGTATTCCTTCAATAATCTGTATTTGCTAATCTAAAAGTGTACCACCTTTCATTAACTATCCAATTGCCAATTTGACTTATTCCACAACTTATTTGGTAATTCCTTTATTCGATAAATATTACTCCTTATTATACAACAAGAAATTGATACTATTATGTCTCCGAGTATATGTTCACATGAAAAAACCTCCACCGCTGTGGGGGAGGTCAATATAATGCTTTCTTCATGTTTACTATTAACTCTTTAGGGTAGTTCATAAATGAAAATCCTGCTTTCTCAGCAGACCTTGTTAAAAAATTCACCTTTCAATATCCCTCAGGATATATCCTTACCACGCACTCCACATGCCTTGTGCATGAAAAGAATATATATTCCCGCACACCACCTCAATGCATTTTTTTTGAATGCGGGAACATATGACTGTTGCTCTTCGGCCCTTGCCCATCAATGCTTCTACTCCCGATATAGCCTTACCACGCACTCCACATGCACCGTCCACGGGAACATATCCACAGGTACAACATCTACTGTCTTGTACCCGCCGTCCTCCAGCACCCGCAAGTCTCTTGCTAAGGTAGATGGATTGCAGCTTACGTATACGACTCTCTCCGGCTGCATCGACAGGATCGTCTCAAGCAGTGCTGGGTCGCAGCCTTTGCGCGGAGGATCGACGACAATGACATCGGCCGTAATACCTTCCTTGCGCCAGCGAGGAATAACAACCTCGGCAGGACCAGCCTCAAATGAAGCGTTCGTGATGCCATTCAATGCTGCATTCCGCGCCGCATCCTCAATCGCCTCCGGCACGATCTCGACGCCGTAGACGCGTCCAGCCTGACGGGCGAGGAACAGTGAGATCGTTCCAATACCGCAATAAGCATCGATCACGGTTTCCGTCCCCGTAAGTCCAGCGTATTCTACTGCTTTGCGGTATAGCGCTACGGTTTGCGCTGGGTTTACCTGATAGAACGATCTTGCCGATATCGCGAAGCGAATGCCGTCAAGCTCGTCATAGATCACCTCGCTACCCCACAGCACAAAGGTATCATCGCCAAAAATAACGTTCGTATCACGCTCGTTTACATTTTGAATGATACTCTTTACTGCTGGAAGCTCCCTGCGAATACGCTCAATCCACGATTCCACGAGAGGCAGCTTCCTGCCGTTAGTCACCAATACGACCATGATTTCACCAGTCACAACGCCTGTCCGCGCCATTACATGACGCAGGACACCCCGGCCTGTTTCTTCATTATAAGGAGCTGCGCCGAGCTCCCGTCCAATTCGCTTCACCACACGAATAACCTCATCATTATGCTCATGCTGAATGAGACAATCGTCCATATCGATAATGCGATGACTGCCGCGCGCGTAGAAACCAGCAAGCAATCCGCCATCTGCCGAGCTTGCACCAACGGGGACTGCTGCTTTGTTCCGATACCGCCATGGCTCATCCATACCAACGGTTTTGCGTACAACAATACCCGTAGACGCACTCTCTCCATCCACAGCTCTGCCTTCTCCAGCAACGCTCAGCTTGCCGATTCGCATCAAGTTGTCCACAACATGCTGCCGTTTCCACTCCAGCTGTGCGGGGTAATCAAAATGCTGAAGCTGGCAGCCGCCGCATTCCTTATAAATATCGCAAGGCGGCTCGATCCGCGATGGACTTGACAGCATTAGCTCCTCAAGCTTCGCATAGCCATACTGCTTCTTCACCTTCATAACCTTCACTCGGACGCGTTCACCGGGAAGCGCACCTTGTATAAAAAGGGTATAGCCATCAGCGCGGCCTACCCCTTCTCCATCATGTGTCAGGCCGATAATATCGACGGTGACCTCTTCATTTTTCTGAAAAGGCGCATCTACTGGAACCACTGCTGCTGAACGAGCTGCACCATGTGTTCTCCCTTTGCCGCCTCTGCTTCTTCCTTTATTCATAAACTCTCTCCGCTCTATCTTCAATGCTGTTGCCTGCCTAGCTCTATCCATTGTGCCCCAATTCTCGAATTTAGCGAAAGCTAACGGTAAGTCGACTCGCCAGTCTCATCTGCAAAAATACGCAAATGCGACGGCAGCACGGAGAACGTGCACGGCAGCACGCCGCCGTATTCGCCATCGAGATTAATTTGTACATAATCCGGTGTCGTTACCTTGAGCTCATTCGTCCGAAAATGAATCACATGTGGATCATTCAAGTGCTCACCGCGCAGTGCGAGCGATACCAGCTTAATAAACTCCGGCAGGTTGCATTTCCGAATGAGCAGTACATCTAACAAGCCGTCATCCAGCTTGGAATCCGGCGCTAATCGCTCAAAGCCGCCAACCGAATTGCTGTTGCAGATGAGGAACATCATAAACTCATCATGAAACTCTCCTACCCCAGCTGCGCTAAAGTTCAGCTCCGTCGGACGAAGTCGGGTCATTTTTTCCAGACCCTTCATATAATAAGCGAGCTGACCAATCATCGTCTTAAGCTTGCTCGGAACGTCATAGGTCAGCTCCGTCAAGGAGCCTCCCCCTGCAATGTTGATAAAGTAGCGTTCATTCGCCTTGCCAACGTCAATAAAACGGCTATATTGTTGAATAATTAGATCAACTGCATATTCCCAGTGCTTTGGAATGCCCATCGCTCGCGCAAAATCATTTGTCGTTCCGACAGGCAGAATACCTAATGGCGGTCGATTCGACTTCCCTGTCAAACCGTTTATGACCTCATAAAGCGTACCATCACCGCCAGCTGCAATGATCATATCGTAACCGCGATCCGCTGCTTCAGATGCTGCAAGCGTTGCATCTCCTTCACCGATCGTTGCGTGACAGCTCGTTTCGATACCGCCCTGCTCCAGCCGCTGAAGAATATCCGGCAGACGTTTCTTCATTTCTTCTCTACCCGAAGTGGGATTATATATAAGCCGTGCCCGTTTGATTGCTATTTGAGCTCACTCCTATACTTTGCGCATACGCCGCACACCATCATACATTTGTCGCTCCAGCCAGCGTGAAATTGCTGAACTCGGCAGCATAGCCCGGCCATTATATTTATACACAAGACCGGAAAGCCTAGTGGGAATAACCTGATTTGTAAAATAGCCCTGACTCAGAAACAGCGGTACAACAATAACCGCTTCATCTGGATTCGCCGCCTGCATCGCTGCAAGCTTCGCTGCCGCTTGGTCTGGCAGCAGCATTGCATATTCGGCACGCTTGAAGCCGACAGTCGCTCGAAGCCGTTCACCCAGCTTGAGCAATCCTTCCTGCCAACGTTCATGAAACACTTTTTCCTTGCTGCCATGACCGATAAGCAGCAGCGCTTCCTTCTCAGGCTCTGAGGACAAAGAAGAAATATTCGATGCTAGCAGCTCAGCGATTTCTGGATCATCGTCAATCGGCATGCCATAGTGTACGTTCGCTGCAACTCGGAAGGTTCCAAGATCCCCCTCTAGATCTGACAACCAAGGAAAGCCGAAGGCTTGCCCGATTTCATCTACATGAGTGCTTCCTGAGGATATGAACAATGGCACTACGTACATGTCGGTTACTCCCTGCCCCTCAAGCTGATCAATGCCATCCTGAATAAGCCGTCCTTCTATAATTTCAAGAAAGGACGACACGATAGGGATATTAGACAAACGTGGCGAGGCTGCCGCTTCCGCAATAGCTTCATCGACTAGCTGCACCCACAAACTTTCTCTGGAGCCATGACTAATTACGAGGATTCCTGGCTTCATCGGTTGGGACACTACCTTCCAAGACGCTCTAAAGCCATTTTATAACCATCATTTCCGTAATTTAAACAGCGCTTCACCCGTGAGATCGTAGCCGTGCTGGCACCAGTCTCAGCCTCAATCGCGTTGTATGTGCTGCCTTTGCCGAGCATCCGCGCTACCTCAAGCCTTTGCGATAACGACTGAATTTCGTTGACCGTACACAAATCATCAAAAAACACATAACATTCCTCGACCGATTTCAATGTAAGAACCGCTTCGAACAACTGATCTATTGCTTTATCGTTCAGCTTTTTAAGCTGCATGCGTATTCACTCCTAATTAAAACTAATGTAACTATTGTAGCTTTTTTACCTGTTTTTTTCAAACATTACCGTATTCACGCTTTACCCCAGCAAATGATCTGGACGGCTGTTGTTAATCGGCTCCTTTACAAGCACAGGCATTTATCTAGAAAAAGTTCCGTAACTAGGGGCATACGTCCAATCCTTATGTTCGCCTAACCCATAAACTATTAGAAAAGAAGGGTTGTGATCCGTGTGAATTACCGCAATAACCCCGGTACCGGCAGCCAGCAGCAAGACGGTTGGCACGGCAGCCACCGTCTTGCTCAGAACCAGCTGAGCAAGTCAGCTGGCGCGAAGTCGAGCGGCTTCAGCCTCGGTACAGACCTGCCTATAATGCCGCCGGCAGCCCCAGTGATGCAGGATATGCTGCCCAGCGTCGTATCGGAGCCAACGGCTGAAATTATTGAAACGACCCCAAGCACCAAGGCAACCGGCTTCTCCCTCGCCAGCTTAGGAGAGATTAAAGGTTTTGTTGACCGTATTGGCGGTATTGATGGTATCCTTACAACCGTAACAAAGGTACAAAAGGTGATGGCAAGCGTTTCCCAAATGGCGCCTTTAGTCAAAGTATTAATGGGCTCCTTCAGTAAAAAATCATCAAATGATGATGATGACGATACGGAATGGAAACCGAAGCGCCGCAAGCGTCGCAAGACCAGCTCTAGCCCAAACTCAGGAAAAGGTACAACGAAGCGTCGCCGCACAACGAAGCGCCGTCGATAAAATTACACAAAACCACACTCTGATTGCAGCGCATCGCGCAGCATTCAGAGTGTTTTTCAATTAACCGTTTATGCACATTTTCACACCGTTTTTTTATAGTTATCCTTCTGTGGATAACTATATTCGTTCGTGTATCCACAGGTTTTGTTTCATTAACTGAAAATTCAGCAATCTATCCTGTGCACAAGTACAACCTTCGACAGCCTTCGTCATGATCCACTCTCAATCCATGCACAGCTGTTACTACAATGTGTATATCTCACAAAGCTGCATAGGCATAATTCATACACAGCTGTTACTAATTATGTGTATACGCGCAATTTTCGCTAATTTCCGATCATTGTTGTCCACAATATTTTACTGCCGCATCGCAAAAAAACACAAAAAATAGTGAGAAAAATCTCATTCCCCATGAACCTTAGCTCATGGCGAGTGAGGTTTTCCCCACTATCTCAATTCACATCATCTTACAGGAATATTAAGCGGATAATCCAATAGAAGAACATAGCCATTAAAACTGTAAATGGAATGGTAATGACCCATGCAATGCCGATGCGACCCGCAACTCCCCATTTAACGGCAGAGAAACGCTTCGCGCTGCCTACACCGAGAATCGAAGAGGTGATGACATGTGTTGTGCTGACGGGCAAGTGAATCATTGTCGCCGTCAGAATAACTGCTGCAGAGCCTATGTCCGCTGCGAAGCCGTTAATAGGCTCGATTTTGAAAATTTTTGTACCCATCGTCTTAATAATCTTCCAGCCGCCGACAGAAGTACCTAGTGCCATTGCTGTAGCCGCAGAAATCTTAACCCACAGTGGAACGTCCATCGTCGATTGAACTCCTGAAGCAACGAGTGCAAATACGATAATACCCATCGCTTTTTGAGCGTCATTCGTACCGTGTGAGAACGATTGAAACGCCGCTGTAATAATTTGCCCAAAGCGGAACCCTTTGTTCACTTGGTGAGGACTTGATTTGGCAAATATTTTTTTTAATATCCACATGATAATGAAACCCGCAGTGAACGCAATAATTGGAGAGAGAATCAAGGCTTGGACAATTTTCATCAAACCGCCCGAATTGATTGCACTCATCCCAGCTCCACCAATGACTGCGCCCGCAAGGGAGCCAATCAATGCATGTGATGAAGAGGAAGGAATCCCAAACCACCATGTAATTAGATTCCAAGTGATGGCTGCTAACAGAGCAGCAATAACAATGGGAACCCCATGCTCCAGCTCAGCCGGATTCGCGACACCTTTACCTATGGTAGCTGCTACTCCGGTAAATGTAATCGCGCCGACAAAGTTCATAACTGCAGCCATCATGATCGCAACTCTAGGCTTTAGAGCCCGTGTTGATACAGCTGTGGCAATCGCATTGGCTGTATCATGAAATCCATTTATAAAATCAAACGAAAGCGCCAAAAAGACAACAATCCAAAGAACCATTAAATCCATTGTGAAATACTCCTACTCATCAGATTAGCTGTTACGCATAATGATCGATTCCAGCGTATTAGCAACATCTTCGCAGTAGTCGGTCGTTTGCTCCAGCATCTCGTATATCTCTTTGCGTTTCATCAATTCAATCGGATCACTAACGTTAGTAAACAAGCTCTTAATGCAAACACGAAGCAAATCATCAGCTTGATTCTCAAGCTCATTAAGCGCAATATTCGGTTCACGAATCGCAAGCAGCTTCCGCTGTGTCAGCAAGTAGATTGCTTTCTTGATTTGGTGTGAAGATCGAACGAGAATATCACCGAAAAGTGTGATGTACTCATCCTTTTCCTGAATATTGTACATTTCAAAACGGGAAGCACAAGCTTCAATTCCGTCAAGCACATCATCAAGCGATGATGTAAGGGCCATAATATCTTCGCGCTCGATTGGAGTAATGAACGTTTTGTTCAATTCCTTCAAAATCGTGTGCACATGTTTGTCGCATCTGCTCTCGAATTCCTTCATCGTTTTAGCAAAAGCCGACACGTCCGATAAATCTGAAAGGCCTTTGGCGAAATACTCAACAGCCTCGACGATAGCGTCTGCCATCTCTTCGAACGTCTTAAAGAAAATATCCTTTTTCTTGAACATCGTAATCCCCTTTACTCGACTTGATGTTTAGGCGTAGTATGATGAGCCCACAATATCTTAACATAGTTTACATGTGAATTGTTAAGAGAATGTAAAGGTTTTATGAAAATAAAATAAAATTCAAAAAAAATATAAAAAAAAACGCAATCTTGTAACAAGATTGCGTCCTTTTATCCTTGGAAGCTCATCCGTTAACCGTTGTTAACAGTGTTTCCAATTAACTATAATTGTACCCAAACAACATGCCCCTCAAATGTAGGCTTGTTTGGCACGATGTGAAAGAAGGTCTTTCCGGGCACAAATGAAACCTCAGCTCCATTAATTACAATTCTAATCATTCCATCAGGAGCCCGAACCCACTCCGCCTCTACCGCTTTCCCTCTTTGAAAGAGAATGGCCTTGCCGCCCTTGTCAAGGTCAACAGCAAGTCTCCCTTCGTTATCAAGTGTTTGGTGATCCGCGCCTAAGACAACTAAATTCGTCGCTGAAAGCTGCTCGTTATTGTTCAGATCAATATGAGGATTATCACCAATTGAACGTTTGTAGAGGCCTGTCGCTGATTCATATTTGTAGCCTACATTATAATTTTTGAGTAAAAAATTAATCGTAATGTCATTGGCTGGAACGCCGATTTCTGCAACACCCGTTTCTGCAAACGTATACGGCAGAGCTTGCTTATCCATGCTGTACTTCTTCTTCTCAGCTCCCTCGCGAAGCTTCTCTAAGCTCGAATAGAGATTATGCGGCGCTTTCCGATCCTTGCTTCTCCAGAAATAACTCCCCGCATTCGAGATCTCGTCCAAATAAGGCTTGCCCTGCCGCTGTAAGATGGCATAACCATCGTTGCTTGCTCCTGCATGTGCGAGTACCGCCCCGAAGCTGTCCCCAATATCAATAAGATAAGGCCTGATGCTGCGAATCGGTCCAATCGTATCCGCCACTGCACTCGTACTTTGAAATACTGCGACTAAGCGTGTAATCCCGCCTTCGGCGAGTACTTCCCATATCACATCAGCGTTCGTTAGCCCAGACTGTGGACGGGCTGCCGCAAAATTGTTAATCATGACAACAATCGGTCTTGCGGTTGCAGCTTGCTCAAGCTTAAGTCCGGTTAGAGGAGCATCGTAGGGGAGGGGAGTTGGCTCAGTCACTGATTCTGTCTCCATTGATGGTTCGATTGTCTCATTAGAATGCTGCGGCGATTCATTTGCCCCGTCACCTCCGCTGCATGCCGTTATGAATAGTATGAGCGATAATAACAGCGAAACAGCCAAAATTCGGATTCTTTTATTCATTCATTAGCCCTGCCTTCCACCGCTACGTATAGCTTGTATTCGTTTACACTCACCTTCCATTTAAACACAATTCAAGCTAGATGTCTTGACAAAAAAGTTGTTTTCTCGGATATAAAATCCATATATTGCACATGTTATCCTTATCTCCCACTAGAAAGAGGGTGTTGATATGGGCAGAGGGAGCGGACTTATCGGTATATGGGCGTCCTTTACAATTCTACTATTAAGCGCTGGTTTAGTGTCTCATGTGATGTCTATTCCGCTGATTCTCGGCGTGGCGCAGCGTGATTCATGGCTATCCGTCATTTTTACAGCACCGTTTTTTTTACTGTGGATACTCATCCTATTCGGCATTATAAAAAAACTTAACCGTGAGCGGCTGCCCGATTGGATTGAAAGACAGTTCGGCATCATTCCGGCGTGGGCGTTTCGTATATCAGGAGTCGTCATGCTGTTTACTTCCGGTACCTATACACTTTTTGACACCTCGGCGTGGACAGTTTCTACCTATATGCAGCAAACCCCTATATTTGTCGTTATCGCCATTTCGATTCTTGTGTCTCTGCTAGCAGCTTATCAAGGACTTAAGACGATTGCTTTGACTTCGAGCGTTCTGCTTCCCTTAGTGATCATTCTCGGTTATTTCGTTTCCATCGCAAATATTAAATATAAGGATTACGATCTTTTGTTCCCAATTTTCGAAAACGGCTGGCTCCCCGTCGGCAGAGGCACGTTTTATGCACTCGCCGGGCTGCTGGAGCTATGGGTCCTCCTCTTATATCAGCATCAGCTTAATAAACAACTACGATGGTGGCATCTTGTCCTGCTAGCCTTGTTCATGCTTGGCATGGTCATCGGCCCAACCATTGGAGCCATTACAGAATTCGGACCGCAGGAAGCGGCCCTGCAGCGTCATACCGCCTTTGAGCAATGGAGAATCGTAAACATGGGGCTGCTTCTGCAGCATGTAGACTTTCTGTCCATCTATCAATGGTTATGCGGCTCCTTCGCTAGAATTGCCATTTCCCTATATTTGATTACAGATCTGCTAAACGTCCGCACGCCTATTAAGCGCTTAGTCACCCTATCCGTGCTATCTGTTTGTATGACAAGCATATCTTTATATCCGTGGCGTGACGATCAAACCTTGCAATACTTAGCTTCTGTTCATTTTCCTGCATTAGCGATTTATGTGTTGACGCTAACCGTTATACTTGCATTCGCTGTACTCATTCGAAGCTGCAAACGAAAGGAGCCTAAAACTAATGACAGCAAGGATGGATGAATCTACCCAAAAACCTATCTATTTGGATGAACATAAGCTCCGCAGCTGGTTTGCTAATGCTGAGGATGTACATGTCTTTACACATATGTTCGGCTCGCCGTCCGCAGCTGTTCAAGGCATATTTATCTATTGCAACGGAATGACAGATATTGCGATTATTAATGATGTCATTCTGCCCGAGCTGGACAAGGTATTTGAGCAAACCAGCTTCAAACGACGGGAGGATGTACAGCGCAGCGCTAATTTGCAATGGAACGCCCATGATTCAAATAGTCAGCTGATCGACCGCAAAAAGCTTGCTTCCTTTGTCTTTGAAGGTTTTATGATCTTCTGTTTGCCATCCCTTCAAATGCTATGGACCGTAGATATTGCTAATCTTCCTAGCCGTGAGCCTAATGAATCAACTTCGGAGGTATCGATACGCGGTCCAAAGGACGGCTTTGTTGAGCATATCTCAGTTAACATTGCACTTATCCGAAAACGGCTTCGCACCGACACATTAGCCTGTCAATATTTCACGATCGGTTCTAGAACCTTAACCAAGACAGCGCTGCTCTACATTGAAGATATTGCTGATACCGAGACGATTAAACTTGTTCGACATAAGCTCTCTAGCATCGATGTAGAGAAGCTTATTTCAACTGGACAGCTTGAGGAGCTGCTCTCTCCCTCGCCTATCATGTTATTTCCTCTTACCGATTACACTGGACGGCCAGATTTTGCAGTCGATTGCCTGATGAACGGTCGTTTTATCATTTTAGTGGATGGAAATCCGACCTGCATCATTGCACCAATTAACTTATTTTTGCTTATGAAATCACCGGAAGACGCCTATTTCCCCCCATTGTCCGTTAACATTGGACGCATCCTGCGTTTTGCCGGATTGCTGACAACTATTTTTTTGCCAGGCTTTTATATCGCGCTTACGGTTTTTCATACGGATCAAATACCATTCCCTCTGCTCGCGACCATATCATCGGGGAGACATGGACTACCGATGGAGTCCTCACTTGAGATGTTTTTTATTATGTGCTTGATGGAGCTGTTCCGAGAGGCTGGCGTGCGCCTACCAAGCTCAATTGGGCAAACACTGACGGTTGTGGGGGGGCTAATTATTGGTGATGCCGCTATTCGAGCTGGCATGATTTCTCCCTTAATGATTGTTGTTACAGCGATAACCGTTGTCAGCAGCTCCACACTGGTCAATCAAGTCCTTACAAGCACAACCATATTACTACGTTTTGCCTCTTTCTTTATGGCAGCTACGCTTGGAATGTACGGGTTTATTTTATCGATCATTTTATTTGTGATTTATTTATCCTCCATACAATCATTCGGCATTCCCTACTTGGCACCCTTGTCGCCACTTAATTTGAGGCAGCTTGTCGTTTCCCTATTAAAAATTCCTTTTCGGTGGAACAAGCGCAGGCCTGATTACCTACATACGCAAAAACCCAGAAAGGATGGGAGCCGCCCATGATCCAGCTATCACGTTTACTATCCCTGGTAGTTGCCGTTGGTGTTTGCATGACCATAACCGGCTGCTGGAGCGCAACAGAGGTACAGAACGCCAGCTATGCAAAGGCGATTGGTATCGATTATAAAGATAATAAATTTATCATTTATGTGCAGCTTCTTGACTTTTCCAATATAGCGAAGTCAGAAGCAGGAGGCAAGGCAAATGAAAAAGCAATCGTATGGGTCGGCAAGGGCAAAGGGGAAACTTTAGTTTCTGCCATTACCGATTTGTATAAAACGGCACAATATCGGATCTCATGGGGGCATGTCTCCGCTATCATTCTTTCCGAGGCCGCAGTCTATGCCCATGGAGCGAAAATATCGGATATGATCAATCGCTACCCCGAAATTCGGTATAATGCATGGATATACGGCACTCGCTCGCCTATGGAGAAGGTGCTGGCCACAACACCTTTTTTCAAGCTTTCGCCTTTAGCCTCCATCATCCATGACCCCACGGGCAACTATAAACAGAGCTCACTCTTTCCGCCCGTCTTGTTTTTTAAATATATAGCTAAATCCAAAGAAACCTCAGCAACATCCTATTTGCCCAGCCTTGGCATTAATTCTGTCCAATGGGCGGAAAGTGACACAAAGATGCCGATGCTGATGATCAATGGTGCATTTTTCGAGTACGGTGAACAGGCAAAGGGCTTCATACCGCGCGCTAAGCTAGCTGGATACCATTGGCTCGTCCCGAATATGAATTCATCGCCTCTTGTCGTTAAGAAAGATGGTAAGATCTATGCTGAGCTTAGCCTTCGGAGCCTGGATGTCAAAATTATACCCACCGTCAGCGGTCAAGAGGCTCTCTTTCACATCAAGGCGAAATATAAGGCGGGAATGTTTGAATATTTAATAGACACCCCTTATAAAGAAACAACTCAAATTGCAGAGGAATTAATCAAGAAGGAAATCATGGATACGTACAAGGAGGGGCTGAAAATCGGGGTTGATCTCTTTGAGCTTGGGCATGTGCTGCGGCTCAAGCAGCCTGTACTATGGAAAAAACTCTCCAATAACGGCAAGCAGCTAGTTATCAACTCAAACTCGATTAAGTCGATCGATATCCAAGTGAATATTCCATACAACGGAAAATTCAAGCGTCAGGCCGAATAAAGGGAAGGAGTCTTTTCACAAAAAGACTCCTTCCTTCATTGCTTGTTCAGCTTAAATACTCCAGTTGTGCCAATCCTCCTGCTGCTTATCGAGACCGTTCAGCCAAACTGACGTTAAACGTATCGCTTCTTCCTGATGCTCGCGCGATGAGTACGTATGATTAGCCTGAAAAATAATTTCTTTATCGCATAAACCCTCGTTGCGGGTCCAGAATACCTTTTGATATAGAAAGCTGTAATCGACAGGAATGAGCTCGTCACTCGTACCGTGTACAAGCAGCACCTCCCCGCCAAACTTTGTCGCCGCTTGGAACGGCTGATGCTGAAGCAGCGATTCGAAGAACACTTGCTGCAGCGTGTAGCCTTGATAGTCGGAGCTGCCAGCAGTGACCGCAGTATCATAGCTGTTGCGCCCAACAATACGAACAATATCATTAAATGGATAGGCAACTGGCGACCAGAGCACTAATCGCTTCGCACGTTTGTCCTTCACTGCCGTCATAATAGCAACGGCTCCACCCAGGCTATGGCCAAGCAAGACGATACGGAGAGGATCTACACATTCCATGCTTGCTACATAATCTATCGCGCTTCTTGTCTGATCAACCATGGAATCGAAGCCGAGAGAGCCGTAATCCCCGCCGCTCTCTCCGCAGCCGCCATAATCAAAGCGCAGAACGTAAGAGCCTTGCGCTGCAAGCGCCCGAGCCGTTTTCACAAACAATCGATCTACTCCAATACGGGAACCAACAAATCCGTGGCATATAATAATCGCTTGTTTCTTCTCAGAATTGTTTTTGCTTCCATCTGTAGGGTAATGTAGTGTTGCTGCCAGCTCCAGCTCGTTATGTCGCAACGTCAAATGCTTTTCCATCCTGACAACCTCCTGATCGCTTATATATAATAATTCCTACCTGTATACTATGGATTAATATTAAGATCATAATATCATCACTGCTTGCACGCTGTCAATCGGTATTTTGCCGTCACATCGGGACATACTACTTTTAATCCGAAGCAGTACTTTGCTTCCACCACATGCTTTAAGGAGGTTCTTTATGCCTTTATGGATGGAATGGCTGAAGGAGCATTGGTTGTCCTTCTTGCTTATTTTAGGTATCGTCGTCGCCATTATTTATGTAATTGCAAACCGCAAGCTTCTCTTCTACAAAGAATGACGACTAAGACCACCCCAAAGCAGTGGCTATGAATTAGCCCTCATGCAGAAGCGGTATCTTAATCGTCACGATTGTACCGGCTCCACGTTCACTGTCAATCGTAAGCTGACCGCCGTGGAGCTCTATAATTTCCTTGCAAATAGCGAGTCCAAGACCTGAGCCGCCTAGAACGGTATTAGCCTTATAAAACTTTTCGGTAACATGCGGTAGATCCTCAGCCTCAATTCCACAGCCAGTATCGGCTACAGTAAGCATAGCGTTGTCCTGCTCAGTCGCAGTAGCCACTCGTACCGTGCCGCCTGCAGGCGTAAATTTGATCGCATTGTCAATCAAATTGATAATAACCTGCTTCATACGATTCGCATCTCCGCGCACGACGATCGGGCTTTTTCCATAGGTGGCCAATATACGTACTCGTGTATGCTCCTCGCGCACCGCTAGCTGATTTACCGTCTCTTTAATAGGGCCGTTAAAATCAAGCACCTCGCGGTTCAGCTCCATCGTCCTTGCAGACAGCTTCGAGAAATCCAGCAAATCCTCAACAAGCCCGGATAACCGTTCTGTTTCCTTGCTAATGATCGACAGCCCCAGTTTAACTTCTTCGTCATCCTCGCCAGGCTCGCTTTCCTTAAGCGTTTCGCTCCACCCCTTGATCGAGGTTAAAGGCGTTCGGAGCTCATGTGAAATTGAAGAAATAAAATCGTCCTTCAGCTTCTCCCGCTTGCTAAGCTCGATAACCATTGCATTAAAGGTTTCCGCGAGCTGTCCAATTTCATCATCATTGCGTTGACTAGCACGACGCGTCCAGTCCCCCTCAGCCATATAGCGCGCTGCCCTAGTCAACTCGCGAATGGGCTTCACTATACGCTGTGCAAGAAACAGGCTTAGACCTAGAAACAGCAGCACGACACCGATGCCGACTGCTGCGGCCATTCGGATAAGTGTGCCGACCATCGCATCCACCTGGTTAAGGGACGCAGAATAACGCAGCATGGACACGACACGTGTCTCATTCCAGAGTGGAATGGTCACGGTCATAACCCGCTCGCCATAATAAGGATCGATTCCTCTCCAGCTGCCGGTCGTGCCCCCTGTAGCTGCCTTCACGTCAGCTGTCGTGTAATGAATTTTCGGCGCAAAACCATCAGAATCAATGCGAATTTGGCCTGTACTATCAAGCAGCTGCAGCCTGATTCCGCTCTCCACCATATATTGAAGCATATAATCGCCTTGATCCTGTACCGTAAGCGAGGAAAGAGAACGGCTATGCAGCGTCAGGGCAGACTCTGCTCTTTGCCTGACCGAGCTCTGAGCGCTTCCATAGTAGTAGTTCCACATCAAAGCAGCGAATACACCACCAAGTACGCTGACAACAAGTACAATGAGGAGCAAATAGCTCCACACCATTCTCGTTTGAACGCTTTTCATTGGTCGACGCCCCTCTTCCATCGATAGCCATAGCCCCATACTGTTTCGATAAAGGCAGGATCAGACGGGTTTTTCTCGATTTTTTGACGAATTCTCCGAATATTCACGTCAACTACCTTAAGATCACCGACATAATATCGGCCCCATACCTCTGTTAAAATATAATCTCGACTCACACTCTCGCCAACACGCTCCATCAGCAAGCGAACAAGCGTCCACTCCGTAGGAGTCAATATAATTTCCTTCTCATGCTTCCATAGCTTTCGTTCTACAACAGATAACCGAAATGGTACTACCCGCAGCTCTTGATGGATTCTGGCCAAAACCGGCGCTCGCAGTTGTGCCAATGCCGGCACTTCTTCACTCAGCTTCCTTTCAGCACCAACAGCCGTTTCTTTCACTGCAGCACTATCTAGTTTCGCTTGATCTTCCACAACCGAAGCAGGCTCTATTTCTGTAATCTCAGGTTTCATGCGCCGATAGAGTGATTTAATGCGGGCGATAAGCTCGCCTGGGCTAAACGGCTTTTGCACGTAATCGTCCGCTCCCAGCTCCAGCCCGTGGATTTTATCCTCTTCCTGAGACTTGGCCGTGAGCATAATAATTCCCATACGAGGATACCGCTTGCGCAGCTGCTCGCAAACCTCAAAGCCGCTTATCGTGGGGAGCATAACATCCAGAAGCGCAATATCGATCGGTCCCTCCGTCTCAGCAAGAGCTAACGCAGCTTCTCCCTCCTCGGCTTCAATGACCTCCATATCGTTCCGCTTCAGGTTAATGCGGACGAAGCCGCGAATAGACTCCTCGTCCTCCAGCAATAATATTCGCATTGCGTAAACACCCGCTTTTCTTTCTTAATCGTTACGAATCGTGATTGAGGCTGCAAGCTCCTCTTCCACCTTAACCATCTCATCGTACGCTTGCCGTTCCTCCTCAGGCCAAGACTGCGGCGCTTCCTTAATGAAGGATACCGCAAATACATTACCGCTATCGCTCAATAGCTGACGATAGGGCTTCGCTTGCTGCTTCCACTGTGCCTCAACACTTTCCCATTCCTTCTGAGGAACAGCATATAAAATTGCCAGCCCCGCCGTCTGGTCTGCTCTCTCATTCCAATAATCAATAGCTGCGAAGGCGTATTGCTCCTCCGAGCTATGAACCGTATAACGCCCCTGCCACTGCTCAGGTATCCGCAGCTGAATACCGTAATTATAATCGGTGAATTCCTCCGTTATTTTCACAAACTTTTCATTGCCATCCCATTGCACCCATTCATTCAACCATTTGGACGCGGAATAAGTAATTTCAGTATAGCCTGGCGCTTCTCTCGACCATTGCAGCTCCAAAATACCATCGCCATTAATATCCTCGCTCATCGAAGGCTTCCCATTCAGCCCTTCCTGTCCGTTGAGGATATCGGGATAAACGAGGCGAAGCTTATTTCGCTCCCAAGCATACATAACCGTGTAGGTGCTGTGCGCCCCTGTAGAAGCTTCTAAAATAATACCTCTATGGCGCGGCGATACACGTCCAATCAATAGACGGTCGTAATTATTAACATCATTATTAAGCTCTTCCGAGGTTAGTTCTTGGATGCTTCCGTTTCTCCAATTGTAAATAGTCAAGTGATATTCAGGCGAAGCCATTTCCTGACTGGTCCCAATCTCCGAAATAATAGCGAGCTCCGCTTGTCCGTCCTCGTTGATATCTCCTGTATCAGCGTACGAATAAGGAAGGGACTGCACTGGCGCAAGCGCTAGCTTGCCCGAATCGTTCCGGACCGGCTTACTGTTAAAAGAGTATATCTCTAATACGTTAGGACTGTCGAATGCACCGATCCAGCCGATCAAAACTTCCATATATCCATCATTGTCGAGATCTTCTATTTTCAACCAATCAATAAGTCTTGCAAGCGGCTGCTGCACCAGTACCCAAGGTCTCCATTGATTGGTTGTATGTCTAAACACCATAAGCTCTGGTGAACTATATTCATTGTAATAAGAGACGATTGCCTCCTCTGTACCGTCGCCATCCACGTCAATAAGTCGAATGGCCTCCATATGATCCTCTCGAAGAGGAAGCGTCAGCTTGCTGTATTCAGGTAAATATTTTTCAATAGCCGCCACGATTGCCTGTCTTTCCGGTGCTATCGCCGGCTTCTGCAGCAAATCTGCAGGAGCGGCAGTATACCGACAGCCCGTTGCCAGCAACAGGAGTGAGAAAGCGCCACTGAGGAGTACGCCGAGGCGTACGCTTTTCTCACGCCTATTCTTAGCGTCTGTTTGACTTGAAGCATCCAACTTTACAGCCTCCTCGTACATAAGCACGTGTTAAGCGCATTGATCAGCAAAAACGAAAGTATAGCCCATTCCTTCCAAATCATCAATGACTCCCGGCAAGGCTTGGACGGTGTTCTTAATATGCTTGCTGCCAAAAGAATGCATTAATATTATACCATTTGGTTTAGCCTCTTTTTTTATCATTTTGCGAATATCACTGGCAGAAGTCCCCGCCCAGTCCCGCGTATCAATATTCCAGCCTACCAGCTTACGATTATTCGCTTTCAATAAATCCTTGAGTGTATCTGATACAGCACCATAGGGAGCACGGAACATGCTCGGCGTGAAGCCAACAGCCTTCTTGATTACGGCATCGCCTGTTTTAACTTCCTCAATAATTTGCTGTTTTGTCAGCTTAGACAAGTCTTTATGATTGTAGGTATGATTGCCAATAGCATGCCCTTCGTCCACGATGCGCTGAAGCACCTCTGGATTTTTTGTTACTTGCTGACCTACGACAAAAAAAGTAGCCTTTACTCCCTTTTCCTTCAGGATATCCAAAATATCGGTCGTGTAACGTTTATCGGGTCCATCATCGAATGTTAATGCAATGAGCTTATCATTTTTACTCGGCTGCTCTTCCGCTTGCTGGTCTGGCTTATCAAGATCGACCACTGCAACGTTGCCAGGCTTACCCTTAGACGGCTTCCCCTCTAAATCAACATGGACAATATCTCCGCCCTCATTCCCATTCTTTCCAACGATTACAGCATCCTTGTCATCAGCTCCGCTTCCTGTCTGCGGTCCATGCTCTTCAATGACAACGTTTCCATCTGAATGCTTCCCGCCCCCTGCTACGGATGAAATGTTCAAAGCCTGACTCATCCCGCAACCACTAATACACATTACTGCTATAACCATAATGATCCAAACAAACATAGTTCGGCTATGCTTTTGCTGTGTTCCCATTCCGCTCACCTTCTATTCCTCGCTGATAGATTTATTATAACTCTAGCGTGCAGTGATAGAGTTACAAATTAGTAACACCTTTCGAGTAGATTTGACACATAAATCGCAGAAATATATATAAACAACAAAGAAGCCAGTCCGTAAATATGCTCTGCACGAGCATACTAGCGGACTGGCTTTGCTTAACACTATTGCGATTAATACGAGTAATGCGATTGATTAAACAAGTGCTTTAGCTGCGATATCTGTACGATTTTGCTTTCCTTCAAAGTCGATGACACTAACCGCCTCGTAGGCACGAGCACGAGCCTCGGCAATGTCACGGCCGCGGCCGACAATACCGAGCACGCGACCGCCATTCGTTACAAACTGACCATCCTGCTCAGCCGTGCCTGCATGGAAGATAAGCGCTCCCTGCGCCTCAGCCTCTGCTAGACCTGTGATCACGCGACCCTTTGGATACGACGCTGGATAACCCTCTGAGGCTACAACGACGCAGACTGCGGCTTCATCGCTCCACTGAATGTCAAGCTGATCTAAGTTGCCATTCATGGATGCAAGCACGATGTCAATAAGATCGGTTTGCAGGCGAGGCAATACGACCTGTGTTTCCGGATCACCCATACGCGCATTAAATTCGATCGTTTTCGGACCGTCCTTCGTAATCATTAGTCCTGCGAACAACACACCTCGGAAGGGACGCCCTTCACTGACCATCGCTTTGGCAGTAGGAATAATAATATTTTGGATCGATTCTTCAATAATAGCTGGATCGATATGCGGCAGTGGAGTATATGTACCCATTCCTCCCGTATTTGGACCCTTGTCACCGTCAAAAATCGGCTTATGATCCTGCGCCGGTACCATCGCGCGAACCGTTTCACCGTCAACGAACGCTAGAATCGACATTTCTTGTCCGACCAAACATTCTTCAATCACGATTTGGCTGCCTGCCTCGCCAAACACTTTGTTCACCATCATATCACGCAGCGCCTGCTCTGCTTCTTCAAGCGTTGCGGCAACCGTAACGCCTTTGCCCGCTGCAAGACCATCCGCTTTAATGACAATCGGTGCGGATTGCTCACGCAGGTAAGCCAGTGCTGCTTCAAATTCAGTGAACGTCTCATATTTCGCCGTTGGAATCTCATATTTCCGCAATAGATTTTTCATGAAGATTTTGCTGCCTTCGATTTCTGCTGCGTTTTTGCGAGGTCCATACGCACCGATACCTGCTGCTTCAAACGCATCTACAATTCCATCCGCAAGCGGATCATCGGGACCAACAAATACAAGATCAATAGCAGCATCCCGAGCAAAACGGATCAATTCATCAAATTGATTAACCGCAATCGGGACACATTCCGCAAGCTGCGCAATCCCGGCATTGCCTGGCGCACAAAAAATTTCTTTAACCTTCTCGCTTTTTTTAAGCGCCCAGACAATCGCATGCTCGCGTCCGCCGCCGCCAACTACCAAAATACGCATAACCAGCAACCCCCTAAAATACGTTATAAAACAGCTGCAGCCGCCGCTTCGCCAGCTTTCTGTCGTTAACGTGCGGCTGCCTATTGGAATGGATACATTCGATTCTAGTGTTTAAAGTGACGTACGCTTGTAAACACCATTGCGATATTGTTAGCATTAGCTGCTGCGATAGACTCTTCGTCTTTGATCGAGCCGCCTGGCTGAATGATTGCAGTAATGCCTGCTTTTGCTGCAAGCTCTACGGTATCTCCCATTGGGAAAAATGCATCGGATGCAAGTGCTGCGCCTTTTGCCGCTTCTCCTGCTTGCTCAATTGCAATGCGAGCTGCGCCTACGCGGTTCATTTGGCCCGCGCCAACACCGATCGTCATATCGTCCTTCGCAAGCAAAATCGCATTCGATTTCACATGCTTAACAACTTTCCAACCGAATAGAAGCTGCTTCAGCTCTTCAGCTGTCGGCTTGCGGTCTGTAACAAACTGCAAATCCGCTTCCGTTACGCTGTGAACATCGCTCTCCTGTACAAGCATGCCGCCGTCAACCGATGTTACAAGCCATTCCGGCTTGCGCTCGCCTGCTGCGGACAGCTCACCCAGCTTCATCAGACGAATGTTTTTCTTCTTCGTCAATATTTCAAGTGCCTCTGGCGTAAAGTCAGGAGCGATAATGATTTCAAGGAAAATGCCGCCAAGCAGCTCAGCTGTGTCAGCGCCAATTGTACGGTTAGCAGCCACGATACCGCCGAAGATCGAGGTAGGATCAGCTGCGTACGCTTTTTGGTAAGCCTCATGAATCGTAGCGCCAATGCCTACGCCGCAAGGGTTCATATGCTTAACCGCAACGACCGCCGGCTCGTCAAACTCTTTTAGAATCGCCAGCGAAGCGTTCGCGTCGCTAATATTGTTGTAGGAAAGCTCTTTGCCGTGCAGCTGCTCAGCTGTCGTTACATTGCCTGCCGCTGCAAGCGGCTTGCTGTAAAATGCAGCCTTCTGATGCGGATTTTCTCCATAACGAAGATCCTGAACCTTCTCGTAAGTAACCGTGTACGTCTCAGGCAATGACTCGCCCAATTGCTTGGTCAGGTAATCGGAAATAAGGGTATCATAAGCCGCTGTATGGCGGAATACTTTGGCAGTCAGGCGTTTGCGTGTCTCGAGCGTCGTATCGCCTTGTGCTTTCAATTCTTCAATAACCGTTCCATAGTCGGCAGTATCAACGACAACGGTTACGAATGCGTGGTTTTTGGCAGCCGAGCGAAGCATAGTCGGGCCGCCGATATCGATGTTCTCGATTGCGTCCTCATACGATACATCCGGCTTCGCGATTGTTTCTTTGAACGGATACAAATTAACGACAACAAGGTCGATATAATCCAGACCAAGCTCCTTCATCGTTTTCTGATGCTCTTCATTATCACGCACCGCAAGCAGACCGCTATGTACGGCCGGGTGCAGCGTTTTGACACGCCCATCCAAAACTTCCGGGAAGCCCGTTACATCGGAGATGCCGATAACCGGAATGCCTTCCTGCTGCAACAGACTGAATGTACCGCCTGTCGAAATAATTTGCACGCCTTGGCTCGCCAGCTCTCTGGAAAACTCCACAATTCCTGACTTATCAGAAACACTAATTAACGCTCTACGAATTGCCACGCAAATTCCTCCTCCTCTATTTGGCCAAACCCTTGCTTCTCATTTCCGCCGCTTTCGAACACATTAGATCTACTTTTTAGACCTAATTCGCTGCGAACAGCCCAAGTTAGTGAAATAGATCTATTTTATAGATCTATTCCTCCAGCTAACCACCGTTTGAGCTCATTTCCGCCGCTTTCGAACACATTAGGTCTACTTTTTAGTTCTAATTCGCTTCAAACAGCCCAAGTTAGTGAAATAGATCTATTTTATAGATCTATTCCTCCAGCTAACCACCGTTTGAGCTCATTTTCACCGCATTCGAACACATTAGATCTACTTTTTAGACCTAATTCGCTGCGAGCAGCCCAAGTTAGTGAAATAGATCTATTTTATAGATCTATTCCTCCAGCTAACCACCGTTTGAGCTCATTTTCACCGCTTCCGAACACATTAGATCTACTTTTTAGACCTAATTCGCTTCAAACAGCCTAAGTTAGTGAAATAGATCTATTTTATAGATCTATTCCTCCAGCTAACCATCGTTTGAGCTCATTTCCGCCGCTTTCGAACACATTAGCCGCTCACTCGCACATGGCGGCCTTCCAGCGTCACGCGGCCCTGCGCGATCTGTTGAATGACAGCGGGCAGCAGCGCTTGCTCAGCAGCATGAATACGCTCTGCAAGCGTCTCTTCCGTGTCCTCGTCCGCCACCTCAACCACGCGCTGCGCGATGATCGGTCCGCTGTCCATGCCGCCGTCCACATAATGAACGGTGACCCCCGTCACCTTCACTCCGTAAGCTAGCGCCTGCCCAATACCGTTCACGCCAGGAAACGCCGGCAGCAGTGCGGGATGAATATTGATCATACGCCCATAGAACGGCTCGACAAGCACTGACGTTATAATACGCATATAACCTGCGAGCACGATCAATTCAACGCCGCGGCGCTCAAGCTCGGCAATAATCTCCATCTCATACGCTTCACGGGACGGATAGTCCTTTGGCGTAAACAGGAACGTGTCTACGCCAGCCTTCCGCGCGCGCTGGGCGACGCGTGCAGCGGGCTTGTCACAAACAAGAAGCTCGATGGTTACATCGAGCTTCCCCTCCTGCACCGCATCTACAATCGCTTGGAAGTTCGTACCTTGTCCCGAAGCGAAAACAGCGATGCGAGGTGCTCCCATTATACTTCCGCTCCCGTAAACGTCACGATGCGGCTTCCTTCCGTAACCGTTCCGATACGGTAAGCCTGCTCACCAAGCTCTGCTGCTGCGCGAAGAGCCTCATTTGCTTGATCAGCGGGTACAACAACAATTAGACCAATGCCCATATTGAAAGTCGTGAACATATCACGATTCGTAATGCCGCCTTTATTTTGCATCAAATCGAAGATTGGCAGAATTGGCCATGAGCCGTATTCTACATCAACGTTTACGCCTTCTGGCAGTACCCGCGGAATATTTTCGATAAAGCCGCCGCCAGTAATATGCGCCATGCCCTTCACATTCACTTGCTCAATCAGCTTAAGCGCCGATTTCACATAGATACGAGTTGGCTCGATCAATACATCGCCAAGCTTCGCGCCGCCAAGCTCCTCAAGCTCTTGATCAAGCTTGTAGCCAGCATCCTCAAGAAGAAGGCGACGAACAAGCGAGAAGCCATTGCTGTGAATGCCGCTCGAAGCAAAACCAATAACAGCATCGCCAGCAGCAATCGTTGAACCGTCGATCATCTTCTTCTTATCAACAATACCAACTGTAAAGCCAGCAATATCGTATTCCCCGCCTTGGTACATGCCTGGCATTTCGGCTGTTTCGCCGCCGATCAAGGAACAGCCTGCTTGTACGCAGCCTTCTGCAATGCCTTTAACAATCGCTTCAATCTTCTCAGGAACGACTTTGTCGCATGCCAAGTAATCGAGGAAGAACAACGGCTCTGCGCCTTGTACGATAATATCGTTCACGCACATCGCTACAGCATCAATGCCGATCGTGTCATGCTTGTCCATAGCAAAAGCAAGCTTCAGCTTCGTTCCGACGCCGTCCGTTCCAGACACAAGCACAGGCTCATCATACTTATCCTTGTTTAGGCTGAACAAGCCGCCAAAGCCGCCAAGCTCTGCAAGCACCTCTGGGCGGTAAGTACGCTTTACGTGCTTCTTCATCCGTTCAACCGCTTCGTTGCCTGCCGCGATATCGACGCCGGCTTTTTTGTACGCTTCTGACACTCTCGGTCAACTCCTTATCTAATTTCGGGGCGCAAGCGCTCCATCATAGTCATTATTTACGCTGTTTATGCTAACAGCTGCAGCTTTTATCCGATTCTTCGTTAACCGGCGTTGGGTAATCATTATCGAAGCAAGCTAGACACATGCCGCGATTGTATGCACCATCATTGCCGCCAACCGAATCTACAAAGCCTTGGTCGGTTAAGAAAAATAATGAATCCGCGTTGATTTGTTTCCGTATCTCTTCCACCGTTCGATAAGAAGCGATAAGCTCCTTCCGATCCGGTGTGTCGATGCCATAATAGCAAGGGTTTTTGAAAGGCGGCGATGTGATCCGCACATGCACCTCAGTCGCTCCAGCCTCACGAAGCAGGTTGACGATACGAAGAGATGTTGTACCGCGCACAATCGAATCATCGATCATGACGACTCGTTTGCCCTCAACCACTTTGCGAACGGCGGACAGCTTCATTTTGACACCCTTCTCGCGAAGCTCCTGCGAGGGCTGGATGAACGTCCGTCCGGTATATTTATTTTTGATCAGGCCAAGCTCGTATGGAATGCCCGTTTGCTCCGCATAACCAATCGCTGCCGAAATACTGGAATCGGGAACACCCGTTACAATATCTGCATCAACAAAAGATTCTGAGGCCAGCTGGCGTCCCATCCGTTTGCGTGCCATATGAATGTTAATGCCATTAATATCACTATCCGGCCGCGCAAAATAAATATACTCCATCGCACACGTCGCACGGCGTTCCACCTCGGCGTAACGTTCCTCGCGCATGCCGTTAGCATCCAAAATAAGCAGCTCGCCGGGCTGCACATCACGCTCGTACACAGCTCCGATTGTCTCGAATGCACAAGACTCTGAGGAGAACACATATCCATCGCCGATACGTCCCATGACGAGCGGACGAAGGGCATGAGGATCAGCAGCAACGAGCAGCTTTTCATTTGTCATAATCAAGAACGCAAAGCCGCCGACAATCCGCTGCAAAGCTTCCTTAGCCGCCGTCTCGAAATCCTTCGATGAACGAGCGATAAGATGGGCAATAACTTCCGTATCGCTGGATGTTTGGAAGATAGAACCTGACATCTCTAGCTCATGACGAATTTCCGGAGCATTTACGATATTGCCGTTCGTAGCAACCGCAAGATCACCATCACGATAGCGGAAAATAAGCGGCTGTGCGTTAGCAAGCTTGCTCTCTCCTGCCGTCGAATAACGAACATGGCCAATGGAACGGTCACCTGCTAGAATATCAAGATTTTCTTTGTTGAAAACTTCCTTTACGAGACCCATGCCGCGATGATAGGCGAACTTATTGCCGTTCTTCGTATCCACCGTACATATTCCCGCGCTTTCCTCACCACGATGCTGAAGCGCATGAAGTCCATAATAAGAAAGGTTGGACGCTTCGGGGAGATTAAATACCCCGAACACGCCACATTCCTCACGCAATTTATCAAAAATATCGTCACGGCCAATGCCCTCGTTATAATGATCGCCTGTCCATAACAAAGGCTCCTGTCTTATTTTTTCATCAGACATGGAATCGCATCCTTCCAGACCTTCTCCAGTTGTGTTACCGGCGCCTGAATGCCGGCTTTTCCGTTTACGCTTATGGTCAGGCTGCTGCCCTTAACATTACCCACTTGTGCATGAACAACACCTTGCTCTGTAAGCCATGCTTGCAATGCCGCTGCTTGCTCCGGTTTAGCGGATAACAAAATACGAGATTGCGATTCACTGAACAACAGATGATCTGCACGCAAATCAGACGATAAAGCGACTTCCGCGCCAAAACGACCGCTAATACAAGATTCAGCTACAGCTACTGCAATGCCGCCTTCAGACAAGTCATGCGCTGAAGCTACAAGACCTTTTTGAATCGCGCCAAGCACAGCATCTAGAACCTTCTTCTCTGTCGCAAGATCAATTTCAGGAGGACGGCCAGCTGCCCCGCCTTGCATTACGTATTGAAGCTCGCTTCCGCCTAGCTCTGCTTTCGTCTCGCCAACGAGAATGATAACATCGCCTTCTGCTTTGAAGCCCTGCGTTGTAATATGGTCGATATCATGAACGAGACCTACCATACCGATAACCGGTGTCGGGTAAATAGCGCCCTTAGCGTTCTCGTTGTACAAGCTTACGTTACCGCCGATAACAGGCGTATTAAGCACGACGCAGGCCTCGGACATGCCGTCTGCTGACTTCTCAAGCTGCCAGAACACCTCTGGCTTCTCCGGGTTGCCGAAGTTCAGGTTATCTGTTACTGCTAACGGCTCTGCGCCTGAGCAAACGATGTTGCGCGCTGCTTCCGCAACGGCAATACGTCCGCCTACCTCTGGATCTAGATATACATAACGTCCGTTGCAATCTGTAGTCATCGCAAGCGCCTTGCGCGTACCGCGAATCGTCACAACTGCCGCATCGGAGCCCGGTTGAACTGCTGTCGATGTACGAACCATATAGTCATATTGATTGTAAACCCACTCTTTGCTCGCTACAGTCGGGGAAGCTAGAACCTTCTCCAAAGCGCCAGTGAGGTCGGTGATTTCTTCAAAAGCCAAAGTGTCTACTGCAGCATTTTCGCTGAAGTAAGCAGGCTCTTTCGATGGCTTGTCATAGACAGGACACTCGTCTACAAGCGCAGTAACCGGCATATCAGCAACCTCATGGCCTTGGTGGAACAGGCGAAGACGTCCGTCATCCGTTACTTTACCAACTTTGGCGCAAATGATGCCCCAACGGTCAAAAATTTCTTTCGCTTGTGCTTCATGCTGAGGCTCAACAACGAAGAGCATACGCTCTTGCGACTCGGAAAGCATCATTTCATAAGGAGTCATGCCTGTTTCGCGCTGCGGCACCTCATCAAGGTAAAGCTCTAGGCCGTTGCCTGCCTTGGAAGCCATCTCTGCGCTGGAGCAAGTAAGGCCTGCTGCTCCCATATCTTGAATACCAAGCACGATGCCGGAGTCGATAAGCTCAAGCGTTGCTTCCATAACCAGCTTCTCCATGAATGGATCGCCGACTTGTACCGCAGTACGATTCTCTTCCGATTCCTCAGACAGCTCAACAGAAGCAAAGGTTGCTCCGTGAATACCATCGCGGCCAGTTGCAGGACCTACATAAAATACCGGGTTGCCTACTCCCTTAGCGACACCGCGCTGAATTTTATCATGATCGATTAAACCTACACACATCGCATTAACGAGCGGGTTTCCTTCATAGCTCTCATCGAACATAACCTCGCCTGCAACCGTCGGTATACCAATACAGTTGCCATAGCCAGCTATGCCGCTAACAACATGCTCAAACAAATATTTTACGCGTTCATTCTCAAGGCGACCAAAGCGCAAGCTGTTCAGCAAAGCGATCGGACGAGCACCCATGGAGAAAATGTCGCGGATAATGCCGCCAACACCAGTTGCAGCGCCTTGGTAAGGCTCAACCGCAGATGGATGGTTATGCGATTCAATTTTGAATACAACCGCTTGGTTGTCGCCGATATCAACGATACCTGCGCCCTCGCCTGGACCCATTAGAACACGAGGCCCTGTAATCGGGAACTTCTTCAGGATTGGCTTGGAGTTTTTGTAAGAGCAATGCTCTGACCACATAACGCTGAAAACGCCGATCTCAGTATAGTTTGGCTTACGGCCAAGAAAGCCGCAAATTAGCTCAAACTCATAATCGGATACACCAAACTGGCTGTAAATCTTTTGCTCGGCAATTTGCTCCGCTGTCGGTTCCTTAGCTGTTAACTGCTGCGCCATGTTGTTCCCTCCATGCATTCAAGATCGATGTAAACATCCGTTTTCCGTCTTCCGAGCCAAGCAATTGATCAATTGCGCGCTCTGGATGCGGCATCATTCCTACTACGTTTCCTGCTTTGTTGCTAATGCCCGCGATGTTATCTACAGAACCGTTCGGGTTCGTGTCTCCCGCATAGCGGAATACGATTTGGTTGTTTGCTTTAAGCTCAGCAAGCGTTGCGTCGTCGCAATAATAGTTGCCTTCGCCGTGTGCGATTGGAATATTTATAATTTCATCCTGCGAATATTGGTTTGTAAATGGTGTGCTGCTGTTCACAACTTCAAGCTGCGTTTGATGGCAGCGGAACTTTAGTCCGTTGTTGCGGATCAATGCGCCTGGAAGAAGACCAGCTTCCGTCAAAATTTGGAACCCGTTGCAAATGCCCAAAATATATTTGCCTGCTTCAGCAGCTTTTTGAACCTCGCTCATTACTGCCGCGAATTGTGCAATTGCGCCGCAGCGCAGGTAGTCGCCGTAGGAGAAGCCCCCTGGCACTAGAATTGCGTCATACGAGGACAAATCCGTCGCTGTATGCCATACGTAGTCAACCGACTGGCCGATCGTGTCTTCAACTGCTTTGTAGCAATCGATGTCACAGTTAGAGCCTGGAAATACGAGTACCGCAAACTTCATAGCCTTATCCCTCCAGCTCAAAACGGAAATCTTCTACAACCGTGTTCGCGAACAGCTTCTCACACATGGATTTGATGCGTGCTTCCGCTTCTGAGCGGTCAGTCGTATCAAGCTCAAGCTCCAAATATTTGCCGATGCGTACTTTTTCGACTTCGGAGAAGCCAAGTGTGTGTAGAGCGCCTTGTACAGCTGTTCCTTGTGGGTCTAAAACGTTTTGCTTGATAGTGACGTAGACGGTTGCCTTCATAATAGCCTCCTGAAAATGTAGGTTTTTTCTCGCAAGAGCTTTTTTGCAAAATGTGATGGCCGCTCGGGCGCGGGAGTTATTGCTTACGCCGCTTTCGAAGCCGGAAAATTATGATTACACGCTCAGCGGTAATTTTCCGGCTTCAAGAAGCGATCGCTGTCGCTCTCCAGCAACAACTTCCCGCTCTCCGAGCTCTCACATTTTGAAATAAAACCCTTGCGAGGCTGGTCGGTGAAGCAGTGGACGGGGCCGCGTTTGCACTGGCCCTTAATTTCTTTATCTGCGTCCTGCGTTTGTCGCTGGCCGCCTGTACGGTAACGGCCTTGCGCTTTCTTTCGCGCTCAGGCCGCGGTTTATGGGGTGCAGCAGCGCTCTCGCTGACTGCCTGCCAAGGACGGCATGCACCGGACACCCCTATGTCAAAGTCATCGCTTTCGCTCGACGTTCTTGTAACCATTTCAACCTGCCTTGATCGGCAGATTAAGAGGTAACGGAATTTCTTGCCTCTAATTTACCCAAAAAAACCAGTTTGCAGCGTTTAGCGGGAATTTCAGGCGTTAATTGTACAGCTACAGCTCTGCGCCAGTAAGACGTTTGTAAATATCACGATAGCGAGCCGTTGTTTCGGCTACTACGGAATCCGGCAAAGGCGCTGGCTTGCTGTCACGATCCCAGTCAGAGCCAAGCAAGTACGTGCGTACCGGTTCTTTATCCATGCTGTCAATCTCGATGTCTAGAGCGTAGTTTCCTTCAGCCCAAAAGCGAGAAGAATCCGGCGTGAAAATTTCGTCAATGAGAATGACCTTCCCATCGATAAGCCCGAATTCGAACTTGCAATCTGCAAGGATAATGCCATGCTCAGCGCAATAAGCATGAGCAAACTCATAAAGCTTGATGCTGCGATCACGCAGCTCCTCTGCAAGCTCCGCTCCAACCATTTCAGCCATTTTCTCAAACGGAATGTCCTCGTCATGGCCTACGTCGTTTTTCGCTGCCGGCGTAAAGATTGGCGCTGGGAAACGCTCGTTTTTGCGCAAGCCTGCTGGAAGCTCTATACCGTTGATTGCCGATGTTTGCTGATATTGTCTCCAGCCGCCGCCTGTAATATAGCCGCGAACGACACATTCAATATCGATACGCTCCGCTTTACGAGTAACCATAATGCGGTTTTTCAGCAGCTCTGGCTCGGTAACCAGATCGCCAAGCTGCTCGACGTCAGTGTGAATGACGTGATTCACTTGAATGTCAGCCGTTTGCTCAAACCAATAAGCGGACAAACGGTTCAATACGTTGCCCTTATCCGGTACAGCTGGATCCAGCACGTAATCGAATGCGGAGATCCGGTCGGTCACAACGATTAGGAAATGCTCGCCCAAATCGTAAAGCTCGCGAACCTTTCCTTTATAGATGAGCGGAGCCTTAATATATTCGACAGCGCTCGACAAAGCTTGAGTTGGTGCAGTCATCAGGCCAGCCTCCTCTTAAATCAATCCCAAACGTGTGAAGATCGTATCCACATGCTTCAAATGCCAAGCTGGATTAAAGCAATCGTCGATCTCTTCCGTCGTAAGCACGCTTGTAATTTCCTCAGTCTCGCCGATGATGTCGCGGAACTGGCGCTGCGTCTCCCAAGCCTGCATCGCGCGCGGCTGCACGGTATCATAAGCTTTCTCGCGGCTGAAGCCTTTGTCGATCAGCTTAGTCAATACACGGCCCGAGAATGGAACACCGTAAGTAGCCTGCATGTTGCGCTTCATGTTTTCCGGGAACACTTGAAGGTTGTTGATGATATTGCCTAGACGATTAAGCATGTAGTTAAGCAGCATAGTCGCATCCGGTAAAATAATACGTTCTACCGAAGAATGACTGATGTCGCGTTCATGCCAGAGCGCAATGTTCTCATAAGCGGTAACCATATGTCCGCGAATGACGCGCGACAAGCCGGAAATGTTCTCGCAGCCGATTGGATTGCGTTTATGCGGCATTGCTGATGAGCCTTTTTGACCTTTAGCGAACGGCTCTTCCACTTCACGGAACTCACTCTTTTGCAGCGCGCGAATTTCAGTTGCGAACTTGTCGAGCGATGAAGCGATAAGCGCAAGTGTTGCCATATATTCAGCGTGACGGTCACGCTGCAAGGTTTGTGTGGAGATCGGAGCAGCCGTAATACCTAGCTTCTTGCATACAAATTCCTCAACGAAAGGATCGATGTCTGCGAAGGTGCCTACCGCACCGGACATTTTACCAAATTGCACATTGTTAGCCGCATGATGGAAACGCTCCAGGTTGCGCTTCATTTCCTCGTACCACAGCGCCATTTTCAAACCGAATGTCGTTGGCTGAGCATGTACACCATGGGTACGACCCATCATCGGTGTATCTTTATATTGAAGTGCTTTGTTTTTCAAAATTTCAACAAAACGCTCGATGTCCTTAACGAGTATATCGTTTGCTTGAAGCAATAGATAACCAATTGCGGTATCCACAACGTCTGTGGAGGTAAGGCCGTAGTGTACCCATTTGCCCTCTGGGCCTGCTTTCTCAGAAACGGCACGCGTGAACGCGATAACGTCATGGCGAGTTTCAAGCTCAATTTCATAGATGCGATCAATATCGAAGTCTGCTGATTCGCGTAGAGCGACAACATCCTCCTTCGGAATAGCGCCTAGCTCTGCCCAAGCCTCGCAAGCGCAAAGCTCAACCTCCAGCCATGCTCTGAATTTATTTTCCTCTGTCCAAATTGCTCTCATTTCTGGTCTGCTATAACGCTCCAACATTAATCCTTCACACCTTCCAAATAGTCGTTTCTTCAATCCAGGTCAGCGCGGCGTCAGTGCTCTCTGCCAAAACATTGACATGACCCATTTTTCGCTTAACAACAGCATCCTTTTTCCCGTACAAATGCACCTTCGGCGCTACCTTCAAACGCTCCGCAGCAGCATCCTGCTCCGCCATCAGTTCCAGAAGCGGTGCGACATGCTGTCCAAGCACATTGACCATAACAACTGGACTCATCAGCGTCGTGTCGCCAAGCGGCAGGTTGCAAACGGCGCGAACATGCTGCTCGAACTGCGACGTTCGGCAAGCCTCCATCGTATAATGTCCGCTGTTATGCGGGCGCGGCGCCAGCTCATTCACGAACAGCTCACCTTCCGCCGTAACAAATAGCTCCACTGCGATCAAGCCGACTGCGCCAAGCCCCTCTGCAATTCGAATCGCAAGCTGCTCAGCTTCTCGCTGCAGCTCGTCGCTGATTCTTGCGGGAACGATAGACAAATGCAATATATTATCGACGTGTATATTTTCCGCAGCAGGGAACACTTTAATTTCCCCACGAGGACTTCTCGCCGCTATAACTGATAATTCCTTTTCAAAACGAATGAACTGCTCAAGCACCAGCTGAACTCTCGCACGCGAGAGCGTCTCATACGCCTCTTCGATTTCATCTTCGCTGCGGATGACCCACTGTCCTTTGCCGTCGTAGCCGCCCATTGCCGTCTTCAGCACACAAGGTGTTCCGAAGGCTGCAACGGCCTCGCGAAGCTCGTCCACGCTGCTAATCTCGCGGTAAGGGGCTACCTTCACGCCCGCTGCTTCAATCGCCCGCTTCTCGCGAAGACGATGCTGCGTCGTATAGAGCAGCTCGCTGCCTTGCGGCACATAGGATTCCTTCATCAGCATCGCTGCCACTTCGGCATCGACATTCTCGAACTCATACGTGATAACATCTGAGCGCTTTGCAAGCTCGCGAGCCGCCTCATGATTATCATAAGCGCCGATAATTTGATCAGCAACCTGTCCCGTTGGCGAATCTGGCGTCGGATCCAGCGCAACAAATCGATAGCCCATCGCACTGCCCGCATTCGCCATCATTCGACCTAGCTGGCCGCCGCCAAGAATGCCGATCGTGCTGCCAGGCAGCAGCGCTCTGAGTGGCTGCTTGTCTGCTTCACCGCTCATAGCGTCTCACTGCTTTCCAGCACTTCCTGCTTCACGCGCTCGCGGCGTGCTTCCACGCGCGCTTGCACCTCGGGATCGAACGCTCCGAGCATTTGTGCTGCCAGCAATCCCGCGTTCGTTGCTCCCGCATTGCCGATTGCCACAGTAGCTACCGGAATGCCGCCTGGCATTTGAACGATGGAGAGCAGAGAATCGAGTCCGCTCAAATTCGAGGATTTAACGGGAACGCCAATAACCGGCAATATCGTCTTTGCAGCGACCATGCCGGGCAAATGTGCAGCTCCGCCAGCACCGGCAATAATTACCTTAAGCCCGCGCTCTACTGCTGTTTCCGCGTATTCAAACATTAAATCCGGAGTCCGATGTGCCGAAACGACCTTTTTCTCATAAGGAATTTGCAATTCCTCCAACACGTCGCAAGCTAATTTCATTGTGTCCCAATCCGATTTGCTGCCCATGATGACGCCCACCTTCGCAGACATGCGATCAAACCCACTTTCATATATAAGATTTTAAATCATTAAACCTCGTCGTCTCAACGCTGTAAAAACAAAAATAGCCCGTCAGCAGCCACAGTAATATGGGTGTGCCGAAGGACTCAAGCGGAAACGCAAAAGCATAACCAGCATTCTATCAAATGCTTGATCACTCACGCTTCACTTCGATGAAAGCGACTAAAGCTGTGCAGCGAGGCCAATGAGACAATAGAAGGCTGCCCCATAAGAGAGGCCACCTATGTCCCAATCAAGGGCATCGATATGCTGTGCGTTAGCTTCATGACGATTCATCTTGCTCGTAGTCCGAAAATTAAGGTTTCCGGGTAGAAACATTCAGGCCTGATCCCAAATATATACGAGATGACTTTTTAATAAGAAGAAACGATTTCGTCGTCCTTGTCTAAGGACAAGAAGTTTCTCCCAAAAATATAGGCGGAGTATACATGTGAAACTTATACTTTCCTATATTTCAAGGTGAAACGGCTGTCGCCTGCTTCTAGCAGAGCAAGCTCGTTTCCCTGTGATATATAAGCTGAGTATAGCGGAAGCTTATACTTTATTATCATTAAATAAATGCATTTAACCTAATCATTACGTTTCATTCTATATGCTTCACAGCTGCCCCTCTTCGAGGTGATTCGACATTTTTCTACACGTCGGCAGTATGCTCTGCTTCAAGCCTATTCTAGTTTATCTAATCCCCAAACTACTGTCAATGAAATACGAACATTAAAAGAGAATGTTTTATAATGGTTCGTTTTTTTGAAAGAATTGATCGAAAATTCAAATAGGAATACTCAAATTAACGTATAACGACGGCAAACATTTTCCAATAAAGCATCAACTTCGCTCCTCCAGCCACCCAGCTCCTGCATATAGCCGCTTATACTCTCGAAAACCTAGCCTTGCCAAAGGTGGGCAGCGCTTTAATTATTTATAGGATTACCGCCCTGCATGAAGACTATCCTCTATCCGCTATTCTATACAGACTAGAAATCACTTTACTTGAATACAGATAAATAAATGTCTTTAAAAGGGAGGTTAACAAACGGTGCAGATTCATGTCGTGCAGCGGGGAGATACGCTCTATAAGCTGGGGCAAAAATTCGATGTTACCGTAAATGAAATCGCTGATGCCAATGGTTTAAACGATCAGAGCCTGCTCGTCATCGGCCAATCGATTATTATTCCTACAGAAGCAGGCACTCATAAGGTGCTCGCAGGCGAAACGTTATGGCTCATTGCCCGCCGATACGGGGTTACGCTGCAGGAACTTGCCCATTTTAATCAAATTGCTAACCCCGCCCTCATTTATCCTGGGCAAACTATTGTTATTCCACAGCCGGCACGGCCTACGATTGAGGTGAACGCCTACACTGAGAAATTCGGAGCTGCCGGTATCGCAATTATCGATGAAATCGGACCGTACTTAACGTACCTAAGCCCATTCAGTTACCGTGTACAAGCAGACGGCTCCATGATTCCCCTAGATGATTCAGCCATTATAAAAGCCGCATACGATCAGAAGGTAGCACCGATGATGGTCATTACTAATTTTGAAAATGGTACCTTCAGTCCGGATATCGCTCATACGATTCTGAATGAATCCACTCTCCAACAAAAGCTGATTTCCAGCATTGTCGATACGATGAAGCAAAAAGGCTATCTAGCGCTCAATGTCGACTTCGAATACGTTCCGCCCGGTGATCGCGAGCTGTATAACGCATTTTTACAAAACCTTGTGGATCGCCTTCATCCGCTTAATTACCTCGTATCGACCTGTCTCGCTCCAAAGCTTCACGCCGAGCAGACCGGAACCTTGTACGAAGCGCATGACTATCCGGCCCATGGGCGCATCGTTGATTTTGTTATCTTAATGACCTATGAGTGGGGCTGGTCCGGAGGCCCTCCGCGTGCGGTTGCGCCAATAAACGAGGTAAATAAGGTAGTAAGCTATGCCCTTAGCGTTATTCCGCCGCAAAAAGTAATGCTCGGCATGCCTTTGTATGGCTATGATTGGACACTGCCTTACGTGCAAGGCGGCAAATGGGCGCCAACCATCAGTCCGAAGGAAGCGGTGAATCGGGCCGGCAAATACGGCGCTGAAATTAAATACGACGATGAGGGTCAATCACCTTATTACAACTATTATGACGAGGAGGGCCGTGAGCATATCGTTTGGTACGAGGATGCCCGCAGCGTTCAGGCAAAGTTCAACCTTGTAAAGACGTACGGATTACGCGGTGTCAGCTACTGGGTGCTCGGCGTTGCGTTCCCGCAAAACTGGTATGTGCTCGGTGCAAACTTCACCATTAAGAAGCTTGTATAAAGCCGCTAAATCCACTTCATAAGCACCTATGTGGTCTTATCGCGACCCAATGACCGAAATCCGCCACTAATTTGGAACCAAAAAGAGGATGCCCTAGCCAAATTCATGGCTTATGGGCATCCTCTTTTTCAGCAAAGCTGCTTCTGGTTAGACCAGCCATACGGTCTTAGCAGTAGCAGGCATACGTTTCGGCTCTGGAGCAGTCATATCGGGATAACCCAAATAAATAAAGGCTACAATTTGATCCTGCGGGGCAAGGTCAAACGTTTCATTCATCAACGGATGATACATTGGATCACCCGAACGCCAAATCGCACCTAGTCCATTCGCATGAGCTGCGAGCAGCAGATTTTGGACTGCTGCTTGAGCTGCAGCGAGCTCCTCCGCAAGCACTGCGCGCGGATCGTCCGACGGCGAGCATACGGCTGCAATAATGACGGGTGCGCGGTACGCCTTGGTGCGCTCCTTCGCCATTCGATCCTCAAGCGCCTGTCCGCTTAGCTCAGGTACAAGCGAAGCGGATACGCGTGCGTAACCTTCAGCAAGCCTTGCTCTTCCTTCGCCGCTCATTACAATAAATGACCATGGCTGCGTATTATGATGGCTTGGCGCCCAAACGGCCGCATCCAGCAGACGTTCAATAAGAGCGCGATCAACCGGATCCTGCTTTACTCTGCCTATTGTTCTCCGTGTTCGAATTGCTTCTTCGACGTTCATCTCTCGTTCCTCCTCCGATAAAAAATGAATGTTAGCGGTCTTTCCTAGGCTGCTATTGAAACAAACACCTTTTTCTGTCTGCAGTATTCTATATTATTACTATAATAGTGTACCATTCCTCGCTGTATACAAACAAATAATGCATACATTCTATTAGAGGAAGATTATTTGTGAGCATGGATGAGAGCAATGAAAAACCCGACCCTCTATCGGTCGAGTTTATATGTCGTTCATTATCATTTTTCGTCTACTGGATCAAATGCTGCAAGCCGCCTTAGAGCAATGGAAGCAAGCAGCGAAGCGCCAAGCGGAATGCATTCTTCATTCAGCGTATATCGGGGATGATGCAAGCCATATGCTTCCTCCGGATTGTCCGCGGGGCCCGAGCCCAGCCAGAAGAAGCAGCCGGGCACTTCCTTTAAATAAATAGAAAAATCTTCTCCTGCTAATGTTGGCGCGGCCGTAACTCTACGCTTCGCCCCAATCTCCTGATCGATCGTCCGTTCTACGTGACGGACACATTCATCAACGTTTTGCAGAACGGGCACTTGGCGAATATAACGCAGCTTCGCCTCGCACCGGTAGCCCTCAGCGATTCGCTTCACAGTGCGCTCAATACGCTCCGGCATCGCTTCCTGAACCAAGGGATCAAAGGTGCGTACAGTACCTGTCAATTCTGCCCTTTGCGGGATCACGTTATTAGCATCCCCTGCATGGATACTCCCAACTGTAACAACGACGGGCTCGAAGGGAGAGGTTTCTCGACTAACTATAGTCTGCAGGCCGCCCACAATCGCAGCTGCACACACGATGGGATCATGCGACTGCTCCGGAATAGCGCCATGACCGCCTCTACCTTCAATGGTAAGCTCAAAACGGTCTACCGAGCCCATCATCGATCCATATCGCGTTGCCGCCATACCCGCGGGCAAGGTAGGAAGATTATGAAGGCCGTATATTTCATCTACGCCGGCCAACGCGCCATCCTCGATGATTGCCTTCGCCCCAGCATTCACCTCTTCAGCAGCCTGGAACAACAATCGTACCGTACCCGAAAATTCGCTAGTCTGCAGCAAACGAGCCGCTCCAAGCAGCATCGCGGTATGCGCATCATGACCGCAGGCATGCATGATACCTAAGCGGGATGACGCGAATGGAAGACCGCTCTCCTCATGAATGGGCAGCGCGTCCATGTCGGCGCGCAGAGCGATTACACGGCCCGGCTGGCTCCCGTGCAGATCAGCGATAATACCGTGACCGCCTACCTCGGTTCGGCAAGAAATGCCCCATGCCTCCAACTGACCGGCAACTCTTTTCGCAGTCTCTGATTCCTGGAAACTAAGCTCAGGATATCGATGCAGCTCGCGGCGAATTTCGATGAGCTGCTTAGTAAGGGCATCGTTCTCTTCAAGGATGGTCATGGCTGCGGCTCTACTCCTTTCTTTTGATGCTTTCGGTTATTTGCTCCTGCGCTTGCTCCTTTGCCGTAAAGCTCGCGCATAATGCGCTTGCCTGTCGGCGTCTGCGCAAGTCCCCCTTTGGCGGTCTCCTTGTGCTTATCCGGCATAGCAGCCCCTACCTCAAGCATCACATCAATGACCTCATCGGACGGAATGACGCTTCGAACGCCGGCAAGGGCCATATCTGATGCCGCGAGAGAAGTTACGGCACCGAAGCCGTTACGTACGATACAAGGAATTTCTACCAGCCCGCCCACAGGGTCGCAGATCAAGCCAAGCGAATTTTTAAGCGCAAGGCCAACTGCATGAACCGCCTGCTCCGGCGTTCCTCCACGCAGCTCTGTGAGCGCTCCAGCAGCCATGCCAATAGCCGAACCGATCTCCGCTTGGCAGCCGCCCTCGGCACCAGATATGAAGGAATTATTCGCGATAACGTAGCCGATCGCGCCAGCGGCGAACAAGCCGGTCACAAGCTTCTCGTCCTCCCAGCCCCAGCGCTCCTGCGCGCTTACGAATACGCCGGGAATAATTCCGCAAGAGCCGGCTGTAGGCGTTGCGATAATTCTCCCCATGGAGGCATTCACCTCGGAAACCGAGAGTGCGTACGCCATCGCTCTGCTTGCATGCTCTCCGAGCGAGGGCTCTCCGCTTTGCAGATGCTCACGTACGCGGACAGCATCTCCGCCAGTCAACCCGCTTCGCGATGGAACCGGCTCATCCAAACCTTTCCTGACCGCCTCTTTCATAATAGTGTAATACTCCAACATTTTAACAAAGACGTCTGCTTCGCTCATATCCGCTTCCTTCGCCTGTTCTGCAAGCATAAGCTCGCCGATGGACAACCCTTCTTGATTGCAGCAAGCGATTAACTCTTTAAGGCTTGCAAATTTCATTCCCTCACCTCATTCGCCGCCAAATCTACTATTGCAATGCGTTTAACCGATGGCATTCGCTCGATCTTCTCGATTAGTTCATCCGAAATAGCCTCATCCGTCTCCATTACGCTTAAGGCGTCGCCCCGGCGACTCTTGCGGTCCACATCCATGTAACCGATATTGACACCTTCCTTGCCAAGCAGGCTCGTCACCTCGCCGAGCATACCAGGACGATCGTTATGGAAGAGGATCATCGTTGGATACAGCATCGTCGCCTTAACATCAAAATCATTAACGCTTGTAATCTCAATATTTCCCCCACCGATAGAAGCACCCATAATCCGGTCCTCACGACCTTCACCTCTCAAAATAAGCAGCGCGGTATTGGGATGGACGGATACATTTTCCCCTTTTCGGAATACGATTCTAACTCCTGCCTCCTCAGCCAGCTTAAGTGCATCCCGAATTCGAGCATCATCCGTATCGAAGTCCAGCAGACCCGCAGCCAAAGCCGAATCAGTGCCATGTCCGCGATACGTTTCAGCGAAAGATTTGTACAGTACAATCTCCGCCTCTTGAGGCAATCCACCGAAAATTTGCCGGGCAACGCGCCCGATGCGAACAGCTCCGGCGGTGTGAGAGCTTGACGGTCCGACCATGCTGGGACCAATTATCGAAAATGTATCCTTAAATCGCATCACATATCCTCGCTTCCGCTTAATCATTTCTTTGAGAGCTCAGACAACCATTCCTGCAAATGGGCAGCCACAAAATCATCGTCATGCAGATGTGGATAATCCCTATACACCCGCTCGATTTCATCTGCCTGACCCGGTGAAAGCTGCTCATGCGGATTCAGGCACCAAGTGCCCTTCATTAATCCCTGACGGCGAAGCACCTCGTGAATGCCGGGAATACAGCCTGCAAACTGATGCGCTGGATCAAAGAATGCCGCATTAGAATCTGTTACCTCGACGTTTCGAGTCAGCCACTCTTTGCTATACTGCTCATCGTCACGATGCCGCTTGATTTCCTCCATAAGCTCCACAGCCTTATGCGTCCATACAGCCCAGTGGCCCAGCAGTCCACCGACAATTCGCTTAGCAACAGGTGTTCCTTCTACATTGAAGCGGTAGGTTGTCAGCAGATCATTAACGATGTTATCGTCATTGCCGGTATAGAGAGCAATTTCGTCACGGCGGCTGGAGTAGCAAACGGCGCGAACGACATCGATTGTCTGGTAACGATTGAATGGTGCCATCTTGATAGCGACAACATTAGGAATCTCTGCAAACGCCCGCCAGAAGTCAAAGCTTAAAATTTTGCCACCAACAGAAGGCTGCAAATAAAAACCGATTACCGGAATCTGCTGCGCAATCTGCTCCGTACGCTTCAGCAAATCCGACTCGCTTAGATCAGCAAGGCCTCCCATGCTGAGCAAGGCTGCATCGTAGCCAAGTTTTAGAGCTATCTTCGTCTCAGCCAGCGCTTGCTCTGTCGGTCCGCAAATGCCCGCAACCTTTATAAACGGTCGATCCAGCTTCGCCTTGTCGATTTCCTCCGCCGCCATCCGCAGCACCGGCTCGAATAAGTTGAATTCGCTGTCGCGTATTTCGAACTGAGTGGAGTGAACGCCAACCGCCATTCCTCCCGCTCCAGATGCGGCATAATAGCGAGTCAAGGCCCGTTGATGCCGCTCATCCAGCTTGCGATTCTCATCCAGCGCCAAAGGATGGGCGGGAATCACAAGCCCCTCGAAGAGCGCCTTCTTCAGCTCAGGCGATAAGGTTTGTTTTGGTGCATGCACTTAGAATTTCCCCTTTCTCTCTTGAAAATGTGTCGGTTTATTCCAAGTGTGTCCGCCAGCCTTAACCCACTCTGCTGTCCAATCGATCATTTGCAGCATGGATACCCGCGGATAACCGAACAGCTGATGGGATTTTGAAGCATTATTTAGCAGTGCTGTATCCGACTCCTGACCCTCGAACAGCACTTCCTTGCCTAATCGGCTTGCAAGCTCCTTCGCAGCCCAGCGTATCGACATCGTCTCCGGTCCTGTTACATTAACGATGGATGGAGGGCTTGAGCATTGCGTCAGGCAGCGAAGCGCCATTTCATTAGCATCCCCCTGCCAAATGATATTTGCATGCCCCATCGACAGATTGATCGCGCGTCCTTCATTTACCGATCTGGCCAGCTCCAGCAGTACGCCATAGCGCATATCAATCGCATAGTTGAGACGATAGATGGTCATTGGCGTTCCATTCTGATGAGCAAAATATTCAAATACCCGCTCGCGTCCCAAGCAAGACTGAGCATATTCCCCCAGCGGCTCGGGCACGATCGATTCGTTCGCACCGCCGCTGCCCACAGGCAAGAACGGATAAACGTTGCCGGAAGAGAATACTACAATTCTCGAATCCTTATATTTTTCAGCTACTCTCCCTGGCAGATAAGCATTCATCGCCCAAGTAAAGTATTCGCGTCCAGTCGTGCCGAACTTGTTACCGGCCATATAAATAACATTTTGCACACGAGGCAAGCTCTTCAACTCTTCATCATTCAAAAGATCACAGGAGATCGTCTCCACGCCTGCCTCCTCAAGCTCGCGCCGCGCCTCCTCGTTGGAGAAACGGGATACGCCAATAACCCGTTTGCTCGCGCCTCCCTCACGAATCGCATTGACTGCGAGTCTTGCAAGACTCGGACCCATCTTGCCTCCTACTCCCAGTATGATGATATCTCCATCCATTTTACTTAAATCAGCAATCAGCTCTGCCGATGGCTTCGCCAGCTGTTCCTCTAATTGTTCGATTGTATTCAAATTCCTTTCGCCTCCTAATAAATTGATTTCTTGCCTTCATAATAACGGTGAATTCGATATAAAGACAAATCTTTAAATTGTCTTTATATCGGAAAGCATTGTCTTAAAAAAGATAGAGAGAATTACGCCTAATTGATAAATAGGCGTAACCCTCTCCCTCCCCAAGCCTACAATAACGTTACTTTGAAGCCGCCTGAATCGCGCCGAATGCCCAATGACTGGAAGGTACGTCCTGCCAATCAGCTGCAGCATCCTCAGCAGGTTCAATGCCTTTATCAATTTCTAGGACATCAAAAGTGTTACATGTCGCTGCTCGGCAATGATGCACATGACTTTCCAGAGCATATACGTGCTGTAAGCTATCCGTTTCTGGATCGTTGGTTGAAGGAGGAAACTAACATATAATAGAAGAATGCGGAGGATAACTCCCTGCTCAATCCGGACATACATCCGAAGGACTATAACATTTATCAAGAGATGCTGCCCTATGCACATTGAATTAGATTGACTTGACCCTCCCTAGCTGTGGTGGGAGTACAAAAAAAGGGCTGTCTCAAAAGTCATGATGACTAGAGACAGCCCTTACTATTGAATATCGTTATCGTACGCGATTGAACCGGGGATTCCGAAGAAATTTAGAGAAAGTATGGCGAAATATTATACTTTCCTATATTTGAACAAACAAAGAAGCATACTCGCCATAGCCTTCCGCTTCCAGCTTGTCTTTTGGGATAAATTTAAGCGAAGCAGAGTTAATGCAATAGCGCAGCCCGTTCGGACCTGGACCGTCATTAAACACATGACCTAAATGCGAATCTGCTTGGCGGCTCCTCACTTCTGTGCGGACCATGCCGTGCGTGGTGTCCACCACCTCATTGACATTATGGTTAATAATAGGTTGTGTAAAGCTAGGCCAGCCGCAGTGGGAATCAAATTTCTCTTTCGATGTAAATAGAGGCTCTCCCGACACAATGTCCACATAAAGCCCCTCTTCTTTATAATCCCAAAATTCATTTTGAAACGGTCTTTCTGTAGCGTTATTTTGAGTGACTTCATACTGTATCGGCGTGAGATTCTTTTTAAGCTCCGCAGCGTCTTTTTTTACAGCCCAATGCTTATCGATGAACTTATCCCTCCCCGAGCCACTCCGGTATGATTTATAACGATACGGATTTTTCTTATGAAAATCCTGATGATATTCTTCAGCCTCATAAAACGTCTCTGCACGAGAGATCTCGGTCACAATCGGCTTTGTAAATCTACCGCTTTGTTCAAGCTCTACTTTCGATTGTTCCGCTAAACTTTTTTGCTCGTCTGTATGATAAAAAATAGCTGAGCGATAAGAAGATCCTTTATCAAAAAACTGCCCCTCAGGGTCTGTTGGATCAATTTGCTGCCAAAAGATGTCGAGGAGCTTCTTATATGGCATGATGCTTGGATTATATTCTATTTGAATGGCCTCTGCGTGACCTGTTGTTTCAGAGCAAACCTCCTCATATGTAGGGTTAATGGTATGCCCTCCAGTATAGCCCGAAACTACACGAATGATGCCAGGCATTTCCTCAAAGGGCGTTACCATGCACCAAAAGCATCCTCCTGCAAACGTAGCCAGCTCATTATTTTGCGAAATCACAATATCATCTCCTCTTTATCATCTTTTCGTAAATGTCTATCCCATTCATAACTTCTTATATCTATTATACATGACCAAGTGAGTGATTCACACAAGGTGAAACGGCTGTCGCCGTCCTTTGGCGGCGCGGCGCGTTTCATTCCGGAGAAATGTAGAGAAAGTAGTGCGAATGATCTGCTTTCCTATATTTCAAGGTGAAACGGCTGTCCTATATTTTTAAAAAAAGGGAAGGCGCACCGCTCGCAAGCGGCACACCCTCCCTTTACGCTTTATTTAAAATCTGATTCCGGAAAAAATACGAATAAGATCGGCAATGAGCTAGCTCCTGGTGAAGAATATTCAATAACGACCTCCGGCGGTGTTTGCAGTCCTGCATTTCCTTCAGGTCTCACTTGGGTATAAATCAAAGCACCCTCGCCTACCTTCACATGACCGCCAGTCGGCACAGACACCACTTTATCATTTACCTTGAGCGCACCTTGGAAAATACCCGCACGCGGATTCAAAATAATTCGTGTACCGTAAGCTACATTCTTCAGCTTAATCGTTGTCACAGCGCCATATTCCCCGCCGTTTATCGTCATTCCGCCTGTCAATGCATCTACGCCTGCCATAGCGGGACCACGCTGACCAAGACGCAGCTTGCTTTTCGTTGCACCAATTTTCTCATTCACTATAATTAACTGATCCGTATCAAAAAATTTACCGCGGTTTCCGACTTTCTCAAGCGGCTCCAGAATGGACGCAGCGCTGACTGAATCAGTGTACTCCCTAAGAGACATCGTAGTAAATGTCAATTTGCCATCCATATCTACGTCCAGCAGAGCTGAGAAGCCTTCATCCGGCTTCATGATCATGGTTTCCATTTCTGGCAGCAGCACCTGCGAGGTACCCGGTTCAATAATAAGCTCGCGAGGAGCCGAATTCGCAAAGTATCTTGTTATCGCCATAGAACCGAATTGCAGCGCACTTGTGCTTGGTCCCGCTAGACCACGGTTGCCAATCGTCAGCTTAACGCTTTCGCTTTCATTATTCGTAACAACAACCGCCAGCTTTAGACGTTCAGCCGATCCATTGCGGTGATGAATGAAAATACGGCTCGGATCGTTTAAAGTATCCTCATAAAGCAAACCCTCGTCAAAGAAACGCTCTGGCGCATTTGACATGTATAAGGTGCGCCCTGTTTTGGATTCTACCGTTGCTACCTCATTAAAGGTGTTCATCAGCGCGCCATCGACAACAAATTTGTCTCCAGCATTACCATACCGCATGTAATATTCATAAGGCGTATACATGACTTCATCAAGAACATTAATTTCTTGTGCGTACACCTCACTGCTCAATCCCTCGTTATCGATAACGCTTTGTGTAACCGTATAGACTCCTGGCTCAAAATAAGTACTCTTGCGCCCGGTCCATTCCGTCTTCGCAATTTTTCCATCTGGATCATAACTGAAATCCCTGAATTCGATAGGCTCGCCCAGCTTAACCTCTAGCGGAGCCTCGAAGCCCGCCACTGGCGCTACGTTCGGCTCAGGTTCAATCGTAATCGTGATTTGGTTAAGCACCGCATTAAACTTATAGTCCGCATTCCAGAGCAGCTTAACCGCAGAAAGTGGAACATGTATCGTTCCGTTGATTAGTAGAGCCGCATTTGGCATAACCATATACTTGCCATTGCGCTTTGTCCCGCGCATATCAACATTCAAGGTCACCTTATTAAAATAAGTATCAATATGAGTGCCTAAGCTATCATTATAGACGCTCGCCCCTACAGAGTTCGCAAGCACGCGAGCTGGAATCATCGTGACCCCTTTGACTACTGGCAGCGGTGTTACGAGCTGCTGCGTCTTCCCATTTACTACCGCCTGTTTCGAACCATGTACGAATACCAGATTGGCCGGCTGACGCTCTGCTGCATCCGCTCGCTCCCCAGCACCAAGCCCTGCCCCTATAAGTGAAACTAATAAACTTGCAATCATAATTCGTTTCACCAAACGTTTGATCAAATTCTCTCTCTTCATCGCAATCTCCCTCCGATTTGCAACATCGGCTGCTGCATCTCCTATGGTTAGACGCAGATAGAGTAGAGAATGTTCCGCACATATTAAATATTTACATTAAATTTCCACATAGTGCTAAGGACAGCTACTATTCTCTTTGTTACAATAAGATGACATTCGCAACTATTTGCCCGCAATAGAAGTCTAAATTAAGGTATACCATGCTTGCAGCTCGTTCATCCGATCTTTGTGCAAGTGACCAACAGGAGAGGTGAATGAATAGAATGAGTGATATGATTTTGGAGCAACGCACTGCAAGTCAATACGACAAAAAAACACGAAGGAAGAAAGGCAACCGTACGTTTTTCCTTTTTGTCTGCATATGGATCATTATTATCTGCTCCGGCATACTCGGTGCCAAATGGTATGCCGAACGGATGCAGCAGACGCTTTCCGCTGATCTGGAGAGGCAAACTGCCAGTCAAATTACAGCTATGCAGCAAGCCTATGAGGCGCGGATGCTGCAGCTTGAGACGAATTACACGACTGATCTTGCCGAGCTGAAGGCTAAGGTTGATGCACTTAATGAACTGCTCACGTTCACGAAGGATAACGCAGATTCCAAAACCGATAATAGCAATAAGCTTTACACGCAGTTGAATGAAGTGAAAAAACAGCTGAACGAGCTTCAGAAAAGCTTGGATGTGCTCAAATGAACCTGACAGTCAAAGCTCTAAACCGTACAGCGCTGCTTGCTTGCGCACCTTTTATTGGCATGATGATTTGGCTGCTCTTGTCCGATACTGTTATTCAATTATCTAATGAAGCATTTCCAAAGCCCGTAACCGAGCAGGCAAAACCTCCTGAAGCAGACATTATGCCTGCAGCCAAGGGGCTAGAGCTTGCCCAGCAAACCGCATCACAGACACGCGAATCGATTCAAAAACAAATCAAGCTATATCATGAAACGAATGAAGATATGGCGAAAATTTCATCCATTGCGGCTGCACAAGCAAAGCGACCGCTTCTAATCTATGATCGCAATATTACTAGCAAGCTGGGCAAAGTATCCGAAACGATCGAATCGGACAAGCTGAGAGCACAGCTCTTCTACATAAAAGCAGAGAACTTCTCAGCCTATGCACTGAAGGTGAAGCTGAAGAGCGCAGACGCCATGACGATGACGCTTGGAGAAGATGAGCTGGGTAAAGCTGAGACAACGCTCGCTGCTGTGAAACGCAACAACGCAGTCGCAGGAGTCAATGCAGGCGGCTTCGCCGATGGCGGCGGCAAGCGTTACCCGTTGAGTACAACGATTGTGGACGGCAGTTATGCTACGGGCTTTGAGCCGCCCCATGCCAATTTATTTTTTGTCGGTTTAAACGATCAGAACGAGCTGATCGGCGGGAAGTTCGCGACCAAAGAGCAGCTTAATGCCAAAAAACCAAAATTTGGCGCCTCGTTTGTGCCTGTCCTGCTGCGCGGCGAAGCTCCGCAGCCAATTCCGGCTAAATGGCAAACGAGTCCAAAGCGCGCTCCGCGAACGGTTATTGCCAACTATAAGGATGACCAGCTCCTCTTTCTTGTGGCCGATGGTTATGACGAGACGGGCAGCTCTGGCGCAACACTTGAAGAAATGCAGCTGCTGCTGCAGCGCTATGGCGCTGTTGACGGCTATAATTTGGATGGCGGCGGCTCTTCTTCGCTTATTTTTAACGGCCGCGTCATCAATAAGCCTTCCGATGGCAATCTGCGCAAGCTGCCGACGCATTTTCTGTTTTTCAAATAATTAGGCTAGCCTGGCGCTTCGATAATGATTTCTGAATATACTAATACCGAGCTTCCCGATTCAGACTCCTACTAACGTTTTTCGGAAAGGAGCAGCACGGATGGGTATCGGATCGACATGGTATCGCAAATCATTATTGACGGTTACGGGCATGCCTCTAGTAGAGAAGCTTTCTGCTACCCGCTTCGGAAAGAAGCTTGCCAGCCGGTTTATTGCAGGAGAAACCTTAAGCGAGGCTTTGGATGAGATTGAGAAGCTAGGCAAGCTCGGTATTATGGCAACGCTTGACCATCTTGGGGAAGGCATATGCGATATAAGCGAGGCGGAGGCCTACAAAACGCAATATTTGACGCTCATCGAGGGCATTGCAAAACGGAAGGCAAGCTCCAACGTATCATTGAAGCCGACTCAAATGGGACTCGCGCTCGACCAAGCCGCCTGTTACGCCAACATCCGGGAAGTCGTGAAGCATGCGCGTCTCCATCGCAATTTTGTTCGCATCGACATGGAGAACACGCCGTATACCCAGTCCACCATCGATATAGTCAAGCGGCTTCATGCCGAGGGACTGACGAACGTAGGCACTGTGCTGCAGGCTTATTTGTTCCGAACGGAGAAGGATGTCAGGGAATTGCTGCAAGCGCGAATAAGCCTTCGCCTTGTCAAAGGCGCCTACAAGGAGAGCGCAGAGGTTGCTTTTCAGACCAAAGTCGAAGTCATGGATAGCTTCAAAAGCATGATCAAGCAGCATTTGGACAGACGCGCCTACACCGCCATTGCCTCGCATGACGATGAAATCATTAGCTGGACGAAAGCTTACGCACGCTCGCGCCGGATTCCCAAAAACGCTTTTGAATTCCAAATGCTTTATGGTCTCCGAATGAATGAACAGGTGCAGCTTACCAAGGAAGGATATAGGGTTCGCTGCTACGTTCCTTACGGCAGCATGTGGTATCCCTACTTCACCCGCCGTCTTGCGGAGAAGCCTGCAAACCTCATGCTGGTGCTTAAACATATGTCCGGTTTAAAGAAGAATTCCCCTAAGTAGGCCGTCAGAGAAGCGTTAATAAAGCCAAAACAGTCGAGCAGGATCGCTTTCCCTGCCCGACTGTTTTTTTCTATCGATCTTCGTACCAATACCCTTTGATCCCCTTCTCTAACCGAAGGTAGCGACTGCTTTGCCTGAAGTGATCTTCGCTTCCTTCGCTTTGTTATCGTTGGAAGCATGTCTTTCTCGGAAGTATAGGGAATGACGCCTTATTTCAACCTCATAAGGTTCGGCCTTTGTCCTTGAATCTCCTCTACCTGAATTTGAGCAGACTCTTTTTCCGCAAAAAAAAGATGTCCCGCATTCCTAAGAATTTTCGGGACATCGATGCCTCTTCAGGCTATTTTAATTAGACATGCTTGCATTAAACGTTATCCGGCCGATGCTCCGGCTGCTGCAAGGCGACCGAGCCGTCATCAAGGCGCAGCCATGATTCCACTTTCCGTTCGTTTTCGGTCAGGCGGATCACGCGGGCGCCACGCGGGAAGCCTTCCTTGCCGTAAGTATTATAGCCTGTTGCGCGCCCGTAATAAAGACGAATTCCGTAAAGCTCTCCCCAATAGTCATTCGTATGGTCATGGCCGCAGAACGTTGCCATGACGTCTCCCTGCGCCAGCATCGCCGAGAAGAAGCCAGCTTGCGTCCTTGCCGCGCATACATCCTCATGCTTGTTGCCATAGCATACTTCCCGGTCCCACACTTCTTGGTATTCGGGCAGCGGGATGTGGAAAAATGCGAGTGCCGGCAATGCTGCGCCTTGCTTCCAAGCCTTCCACTCCTTGGATCGCTCCATGTACCACTGCACTTGATCATGCTGAATCCAATCGTAGCCGGGTACGCCAGGCAGCTTGGAATAATCGCCGGAGTCCAGGCAGTAAAGCACGGCGGCCGCTTGATCGTTGTCAGACCCGAGTACAGGTAATGCGTAGTTGCCTGTGCCATGGATATCTCGCGGTCCCGGTTCTGCAAAGGTTTGAGCGTGCTTTAACACCTCGCCCATCAGCTCATCGCGGGTAATATCGTTCTCCGTATCGTGGTTGCCGAATACGATGCCCCATGGAATGCCGCGCTGCTCGGCTGCGGCAACCGCATCCCGAAACGCTTGAAGCGGATCTTGGCATAAGACTGCTCCGTCTGAACCTCTGCCCGTGTAAATGACATCTCCTGTAAACATGACAAAATCCGGTTGCTCTGCCTCAAGCACAAGCTCCATCGCAGCTTTGGAACGCAAATCTAAATCCGATCCGTCCTGCCAATGAATATCTGTAAACTGGACAATTGTAAAAGTGCCGTCTTTGCGAAAACGAAGCTCTTTGGCGTTTTCCATCTTCATCATTATTCCCTCTCCGTTATGTATTCACGCTATTGTTTAATACCCTGATGACGCAATCATGATGATGCCCATTACTACAGCGACCGAAGCCGTAATTCTGCGGGTCCCTTGCGACTCTTTTAATACAAATAGGCCGAGCAGTGTGCCAAACACGATGCCTACCTCGCGCATAGGGGCAACAGTAGAAACATTGGCACTCCTCGCTGCATACAGAAACAGTAAATACGAGCCTGGCGACAAAATCGCCCCAATCCAAATAATATGAAGATGCGTGCGAATGACATGCTTAAGCCGTTTTGAACGAAGAACGGCAGGCGTCAGTCCTAGTACAAACCCGATATTCGTCACTTCCAGCAGCGCAAGCGGAGAAAGATGCTGCAAATTCACTTTATCGATAAGCGTGTAGGTAGTAATGCATAATCCCACGCTCATCGCCAGCAGCACCGGCTTATAAACAGATTGATGCTGCCCTTTTCCCGAAGATCTTCCGAGCATGACGACGAACCCGACCAGCATAAAGCTGAGTCCGATCCAGCCCCACAAGGGCAGCGTCTCTTTCAATAACAATACGCCGATGGCCGGGATAAGCAAGGTTGGTGTCCCCCGCATGATCGGATACACTTGCGATAAATCGCCAGCAGTATAGGTGTAGGCGAGCAGCAGCGAATATACGCTTTGCATCACTAACGATGCCCCGATTAACAGCCACTGCGTCTGTGATAATGACGCACTTGCCAATTCATTGATGAGTGTCGGCAGCAATAGAATGGTTGCAGGCATATAAATCACCCATAAAAACAATGCTTTATCCGTGCTTTGCTTAGCCAGCATATTCCAGACTGCATGCGCCAAGCCTGAACACAAGACGAGAATAAGAGAAATGACAATCAAATCAGCAACACCTCCTCAGTATCACATATGAGATCCACATATTCCAACACAATATCACACAAACGCACATATTTACAATATATTAATATCAACTTTTCATTAGATCTCAACAAAAAAGACCCTTGGTATTTAACCAAGGATCCTTAGGACAATGAATGTCCCCTTTTGTTGCTTATCTCTACTCATGAACAATTTCAATGCCGCTCCGTTTATATTTATCGACTAGCTCATGGCCTATCTTCGAATCGGTAACGAAACGCTCTACATCCGCGCAACCGCATACCTTGAGCAGGGAAACCTGATCAAATTTGCTGCTGTCGGCAAGCGCGATCGTACGTTTCGCGTTTGCTTGCATAATTTTCTTCACCTGTACCTCGCCAATCGCATTGTCGGTAATGCCCTCGTCCAACGTAACTCCGCTCATGCTCATAAAAAACAAATCCGCATGAAAGCGGGAAGCGAATTCTTCGGCCAAATCTCCGATTATGCTCTGTTCTGCTTGACGGATAACACCTCCGATCATGATCAGCGTAAAACCAGGCACATCGATTAATTCATTTACGATCGGAAGCGAATTCGTAATAATCGTCAAGCGCTCGAACTTTGTCTTGAGCATCTTCGCAATCTGAGTATTGGTTGTGCTCACGTCGAGTGCGATGGACATTCCTTCCGTCACATATCGAATGGCGATCTGCGACAATTCCGTCTTCTCTGTCATGTAAATCGATTCCCGAATCGGCAGCGGGATTTCCCGGCTGTAATCCGGTTCTTTTAATATCGCCCCGCCATGAACCCGCTGCAATAAGCCCATGTTCTCTAAATGCTCCAGATCACGCCTTATCGTTTCAAAAGAAACGCCAAACGATTCCATAAGCTCCGATGCTCGAATCGATTTATCGCTATTAATTTTTTGGATTATTATTTGATGCCGCTGCTGTGCGAACAATTGCTACCACTCCTCTATGCCGTGCCTTCCGGTATTTCCAGCTTCTTGCTTAGTAGTCTACCATAAATCAAGCAAAGAGGCTCAGTCGCTAAGTGCAGTCTTCATCTTGCATCGCCTTATTTTGCGGCATTAAATTTTAATGCTATAGCGGCCTTCAGCATTCTCATGTCACGCTCGCTGTCCAAATAAAGCTGCTCCGCTTCTTGCTGCGTGATCCGTTCGAACCGAAAACGCTCGCCTGGCTTTAGCTGAGCAAAAACAGCAATGTCGACCGATGCGACCTGCGCGATACGCGGATAACCGCCCGTTGTTTGTCTATCGGCGAGCAGGACGATCGGATCTCCGTCAGCCGGCACTTGGACCGTTCCGTTTGCGACAGCCTCCGAAAGCAGCTCAAGCGGCTTAGCAAGCTTCAGCTTCTCCGTGCCTTCGAGCCGATAACCCATTCGGTCGGATTGTACGGAAATCTGGAAGCTTTGGCTAAATAAGCCCGCCCGGCTTGCCTCTGTAAACAGCTCGTAATGCGTGCCCGTCATCGCGCGAATGATCGGGTCCGCTAGATTGTCCGCTATCGCAAAATGGCTCGCATGCCAGTGAGGCAAAGCGAAGCTGCCATTCCATCCCAGGCGCAAAGCATGCTCCATTCGCTCTGAAAGCAAGCTCGGCGCCTTAGCTGCCAGCACGTCATCTGCCTTTAACGCCCTTCCGAAAAAACCGCCAATTGCGCCGCGCAAATAAGTGCTTTTGCTGCCCAGCACCTCCGGCACATCAAGTCCGCCCGCAACTGCCAGATAGGAGCGGCATCCGGATTGGCAAGCTCCGAATTTCACGCTCGTTCCCGCACGGACGAGCGCTGGCCTCCATAGGGGAAGCAGCTCGCCGCCTGCAGTAACAGACATGCGCGCTCCGCAAATGGCGAGCAGCGTATCCTTCTCTATAAATAGCTCCGTTCCCGTAAGCGTAATTTCCAGAACCGCTTCATTATCCGCATTGCCGACTAATAGATTGGCCGCTCGCGCCGCGCCCGTATCCATGGCCCCGCCGGCGATTACGCCATATTTTTGAAATCCGAATCTTCCTAGATCCTGAACGGTAACGTGCAAGCCTGTACGAACTACTTTTATAGTCATAACTCACCTTCCAAAAAGAGCTTATACTGCCGCTCCGTAATCGGCTTGAATCTAACCGAATCACCCGGTCTAAGCAGGCTCGGAATCTCGTCCTGAGGTCGGAAAAGAGCAAGCGGCGTTCTGCCGATCAGCTGCCAGCCCCCCGGCGTTGCAATCGAATAGACGCCCGTCTGTTTGCCGGCTATGCCGACGCTGCCTTGCGGAATGATCGTTCGGGGCGTCTGATGCCTTGGCGCGGCAATTCGTTCAGACATGCCTCCCAAATAAGGAAAGCCTGGCGCAAAGCCGAGCATATGCACCAAATAGATGCCGCCCGCATGAATGGCGATCACTTCCTCCTCCGTAAGTCCGTTATGCTCCGCTACTAGTCCAAGGTCAGGACCGTGCTCTCCGCCATAGCAAACCGGAATTTCAATCGTTCTAGCCGCCTGGCCGGAAGCGTTCAGCTGCCCTAGAGAGAGATAAGTCTGCACTCTCGCACATACGGTTTCAAAGATCGTAGCATGCTGAAGCTCGGCAGCAGCGCGGCTTCTCTTCACCAGCAGCGGGTCATAATGGATCGCTACCGAAACGAATGACGGCACGCATTCGATTAATCCGGCAAATGGCTTCTCCTCAAAACGACGGCTTAAATTCATGACAATTCGGTTCGTTTCTTCATCAATGGAGCTGCCTAAACGAATGATAATGGCAGAGTCCCCAAGCGGCAGCATTTCAATGGGAGCCTGCAGCTCTGTTGCAGTCTTCTCCATGCTCATACCCCCGCCCTCTGAACGGTTATGCCCGCTGCTTCTAATGCCGCCCGCAGTCTTATGACATGCTCTACTGCGCCTGGCGTATCCCCATGAACGCATACCGTATCCGCCTGCAATATAAATGGACTATGCTGCCGCGTACGAACCTCTCCGTCTCTGATCATCTTTATCGTTTGCTCTGCGGCGCGGGCAGGATCAGCAATTACCGCTCCCTCCGTCTCGCGCGGCGTAAGCGAGCCATCCGATTCATAGGATCGGTCTGCAAACACCTCGCTCACCGTACGCAGCCCGATAGCAGCTCCTGCTTGTATCAGCTCGCTGCCGGCTAAACCGAACAGCAGCAAGCTTGGATCCACACGATTTACTGCCTCAGCAATCGCATCAGCAAGAGCTCTATTCTTCGCAGCCATATTGTAGAGTGCCCCGTGCGGCTTCACATGAGCTACGGCGCCTCCCTCAGATCTGGCGAAGGCCTGCACCGCTCCAAGCTGGTATACGGTCAGCTCATATGCCTCCTCTGGTGTAATCGCCATCACGCGGCGGCCAAAGCCTGCCAAATCCGGCAAGCCGGGATGTGCCCCAATTGCAACCTTATTCGCAAGCGCCAGCTTGACTGTTCGGCGAATCGTCGCAGCATCACCCGCATGAAAGCCGCATGCAATATTCGCTGACGTAATATACTTCATCAGCTCATGATCTGAGCCAGCGCTGTAAACGCCGAACCCCTCTCCCATGTCGCAATTCAAATCAACTCGAAGCATCTTGCTCCCCCTCCAGTAGCCGAAAAAAATCATTTATCAAAAGTATATCAAATTTTCAGCCTACTCCTATTTTTTGCTGCCCTGCAAAAACATCTAGTTGTTCATAATAGTGTAGGAACAGATACCGTGAATCTGCTCCCTTGTTCCATTAAGCTATTGGGCAGTTTAGCGTCATAATTGATTAGTTGGAAAGCCCTTTGGACGAATCGCTCAAGGATTAGTCTAGGATAGTCGTAAATTCACTCCAAGCAGGAACCCCTGCTTCCTCCGCCCGCAGGCTATCTTGCACATTTGCACTAACTTCGCACTTTTTAGCCTCTGCGAGCTGCCTATCCTGCACATTTGCATTAGAATAGCTTGGTTTCAGCTTAAGGCACATCTGTAAAGCTGTCTATCATGCAAGGGTGCAACATAGACGAGTGGGGGATCGGAAAATCAGCTTCTATCCTGCTAGTGTGCAGGATAGCGTCATAATTGGTTAGTTGGAAAGCCCTTTGGACGAATTAAATCGAGTAGGAGGGGGTGACTAGCCCCCGTCCTCTCACACCACCGTACGTACCGTTCGGTATACGGCGGTTCATGTCATATTCCGCAATTGGTTGTATCTGTCCGTTAGACTCTTTAGACCAAGAGATGACCAGTATTGGTTATTTAATGATCGGTCGAGAATTGGACTACTTGCGATTCGCCAGTGTTTCTTCCTTGAATTCCCCCACTCGTACGCCTTCTGTTTCGGAACTCCCAGAGACTGTAGTTTTCTAACCTTTGTCTTAGGTTGTTTCCATTGTTTCCAGACACACATTCGAAGTCTTCTTCTCGTCCATGCATCCAACTCTCGAAATACACTCTTCGTGTCGGTTAGTGCGTAATAACCGCACCAACCTGTTAGATACGGATTGAGTTCTTTAATCCGCATTTCGATTGGGATCGGTTTGCTGCGGGAGGTGATCGCCTTGATCTTGGCTTTCACTCGTTGCAGGGTTGTCTTTGCCATCTTGATTCGCGGGTTCTGCTTATCCCAGCTGAACGTGAACCCCAGAAATTTGCGTTTCCACGGACGGTCTACCGCACTTTTCCTTCGGTTAACTTTCAGTTTCAGTTTATCCTCAATGAATGTGGTTATGGATCTCATCACCCGATCTCCTGCCTTCCACGTTTTCACGTAAATGTTACAGTCATCGGCGTATCTCACGAAGCGAAGGTTCCTCTTCTCCAGTTCTTTATCTAGTTCGTCTAATACGATATTCGATAATAACGGACTGAGTGGACCCCCTTGCGGTGCTCCTTCTGTTGTTGCTTGGACGAGACCACCTTCCATGACTCCCGCCTTTAGGTAAGAGCGGATCAGCCTCAGTACCGCCTTATCTGGTACTCGCTGCGCCACTTTTGCCATTAAGCGGTCATGATGGATGCGGTCGAAAAATTTCTCCATGTCAATGTCCACCACAAGGCGATGTCCTTCTTGCATGTACGTACGTGCTTTCCTTACCGCATCATGTCCTCGCCTTTTCGGGCGAAATCCATAGCTGTGTTCGGAGAACGTCGGGTCGAATACAGGGGTCAATACTTGCGTGATCGCCTGTTGTATGAGGCGGTCTGTCACGGTCGGTATGCCTAAGAGCCGAGTTCCACCGTTCGGTTTCGGGATTTCGACCCGCCTCGCTGGACTCGGTTCATAGGTTCCGTTCTCGATGCTTTCGCGAATGGTTTGCCAGTTTTGTACGATGTGTCTGCGTAAATCTTTTACCGACATACCATCTACGCCATGGCTTCCTTTATTCGCCTCAACCCTTGCTAGCGCCGACAGCATATTTTCTCGTGACAGCACTTTCTCAATCATCCTTCGATACACTCCCTTGCGTGAACGATTCTTTCTCTTTGTGCCGCTGATGGACTCCGCCCTTCTGGGTACCCTCACGTATTCACCGCTATTTTCCCCAGATAAGTCCTTTCGGATTGTCTGCTTTCATCATCCATCCTCGAACGCCAAGTTTCCTCATTCCTATTCCATGTTCAGCCCTTCCGCAGACGGTTGCAACCATCTGCGTACTATGGCGTCTGCTGACTTCTGTACGTTCAGCTTGCCCTCATGAGCAAGGTTACGGAGTTTGCTCCGCCTTCCGTACAGATCTCCCCAGGTAAGAACGCTATCTTCCTCTCCATCTATCTGCTTCATTTACTCTCGTACGCCTTCGGCAGTAAGGACTTTGACTTGTTATGCAGTCTCATCCAACGTACGCTAGCCTTGTATGAAGTTCGTGTTCCTCAGACCGGAGATTTGCCGTCGGCTTCCTTCAGATTCCATCTCGCGATGGACACCCTTGCCTTAAGCTATGGCTACTACTGCCTTCACCATTCGGGACTTGAACCCTAGAGATAGCGCCCATGCTGGGCGCACATAAGGGGTAAGCTTCGCTTACCCAAAACATATCAATTCTTAGATGTTCAAAAAAAAGAAGCAGCGCCGGTCCAGCGCTGCTTCTCTTCCATTAAAACTATTCTCCGCCCATGAATACGTAACGGCCAATAATAAGCACCGCTAGAATCCACATGAGCCAGTGTACCTTGTACTTGCCTTTGCCTGTTGCGTTAGCAACCGATGCAAGCAGTACGTACGAAACGATACCGAACGAAATACCGTTCGCAATGTTGTACGTAAGCGGCATGAGCGCAAGCGTCAGGAAGGACGGAATCGCATAAACCATATCTGAGAAATCAATGTCTTTCACCGATTGCATCATCAGCACGCCTACAATAATGAGCGCCGCAGCAGTTGCCGCGCCCGGAACGAGTGCAACGATTGGAGACAGGAAGATCGCAAGCAGGAAGCAAATACCTGTTGTTACTGCTGTAAGGCCTGTCCGTCCGCCCTGCGCAATACCTGCGGAGCTTTCAACGAATGCAGTAACCGTACTTGTTCCAAGCACTGCGCCGCCGCTGACGCCGATTGCATCTACGAACATCGCTTTACCAACACGTTTTTTGCCTGTTTCAGGATCTTTCATATATCCAGCACGGTTTGCCGTACCGACAAGTGTACCGAATGTATCAAACATTTCTACGAACGTAAACGTCAGAATGACCGTTACGAGACCAACCTCGAACACGCCTGCAAAGTCAAAATGCCAGAAGTTCATTTTGGAGAAGTCAGGCACCCATGTTTGACCAGTGAATGCTGCTTTCACATCAACATGACCCATTAGAATAGCAATAACAGTAGTACCTAGAATACCGAACAAAAGCGCTCCCGGTATGCGCAGTACCATCAGCACGCCAATAAGGAGCAATGCGATCACGGTAAGTACAACCGTTTCATTATGGAAGCTTCCCAGCTGGATAACGGTTTCGGAGCCGCCTACCGGTGTGAATACTCCTGCTTTAATGTCCGTAAAGCTGGAGACAGCGATTGTCATAATGCCGCTGTTCTTCAAGCCGATAATCGTAATAAACAAACCGATACCGACCGTAATCGCATGCTTCAAGCTGTCAGGAACAGCTGTAATCAGCATTTGGCGAATTTGGGTCAGCGTCAAAATAATAAAGATAATACCTGAAATAAAGACAGCCGTTAGTCCCATTGCAGGCGAGATCGGTGTATCCGTTGACGCCGAGGCGATCACAACGGACGCGAAATACGCATTTAGCCCCATACCTGGAGCAAGCGCGACTGGGAAATTAACGAACAAGCCCATCGCGATCGTGAAAATACCGGCAGCAAGCGCCGTTGCCAGAAAGACAGCCGTCCAGTCAAGACCTGCTGGCGTAAGTATGATTGGATTGACGGCCAATATGTAAGCCATCGTCATGAAAGTCGTCAGCCCCGCCATAATCTCTGTTCTGACATTTGTTCCGTGTTCCTTTAAGCGAAAGAAACGTTCCATTTTGATTACAAACCTCCCAAAAATGTGGTGGAACAAACAATGAAGCCTAGAAAAAAATGTGATAAATCACATTTCTCCTAGGCTCTGCAAAAAGGGGAAAAGTATTCTCGCTGGACCGCTGCGAGCTTTTCCGCCATTTTCGTAGCCTGATCATTTACGGTGACCGAGTAGAGACTCTCAAGCCGATTCTTGAGATTATACGAAAGATATGCTGTTGTTGTTTTCCTTTTACAATCTTAATGAGAATGCATCTATTTTGTCAATAACTTTCACGAACATTAATCACAGTAAATATCTGCAACATTCGTTTTTAGCATCCAGCTCCCTATCACTTATCTTTTCTTAATAAGTGAACGGTACATCAGAAACATAAAGTATGGAGCGCCAATCAGCATAATAATTAATCCGGAAGGAATCTCCTTCGGCGCCATCACCGTTCTACCAACCGTATCTGCCAGTACAAGCAGCAATCCGCCGAGCAAACCCGATAGAATAATCGAGCGTCTCGTGTGGTGACCGACCATCATCCGCACCGCGTGCGGCGCCATGAGTCCAAGGAACCCAATGGTGCCGACACTCGCCACAGCTCCCGCGGCTAGGAGTACGCCGATGATCATTGCCCAAAGCCGTGTTCCCTTTACCGGCAAACCGAAGCCTGTCGAGCTATCATCTCCGAAGGCCAGCAGATCGAATCTCCTGCCCAAATAATAAGCGACCGGCACAAGGATAAGAAGGAAGATATAAATGCTGTTAAACTGGCTCCAGCCGCGGCCGTAAGTCGTTCCGGTCAACCATACGAATGCCGTGCTGCTCCAGAGGCTTGCCTTCACGATCATCGCCTGTATGCCGGCAGAACCGATAGCCGACACCGCGATGCCGAGCAAGATGAGCACGGAAGGGTTAAGCGATTTACGCCAAGCTAGGGAAAACACAAACGCAGCAGAGATAATACCGCCCGCAATCGCGGCAAGGGGCAGCGCGAAGATCGGCAGCGTAGGCCAAGCAACCAGCACGACCAATGCGCCGAAGCCCGCTCCCGAGGTTACGCCGATAATAGAAGCGTCCGCAAGCGGATTGCGGACTGCGCTCTGGATGAGCACACCGCTAATCGCAAGTGCAATGCCGCCGCCTGCTGCGACGAGTGTCCGCGGCAGCCGCAGATTTAGAAGCACGGAGTACGAACCATCATCTGCACCAACAATGCTTCTGAGCAGCTCCATGATCGGAATCTTTGTTCCACCAAGCGATAAGCTGACGAGTATCGTCACAGCCAGCAATACGGTCATCAAGATCGCAGTCGGCACGAAGCGCAGGCGCAGCGGTGCACCACCGATGCTCATCGATGAAGTTCCCGCACCTGAACCGGAAACATTCTTCATCTTGGTCAGCACCAGCCAAATCAGCCAAGGCGCACCGATGATCGCCATGACCGCTCCTACCGGCATCTCGCCGAGACTGCTGCGCACCATGCGGGCAAGCACATCCGCAGCCGTTATGAGCAGCGCGCCCCACAGCGCGCTCGCCGGAATGAGCAAGCGATGCTTGCGAATGCCGGAGAGGCGAACCAGATGGGGGGCTACAAGTCCGACGAAGCCGATCGGCCCCACAACACTGACCACGATTGCGGCCATAAACACCGAGAGAGCCAGTCCGGCTGCACGGGTTAAGCCGACTTTCTGTCCTAATGACTTAGCCGTTGATTCATCCAGCTCCAGCGCATCGAATTGGCGCCCAGCGAATACAGAAATGGCAAGCAGTATCGTCACGAACGGCCAAGCGTACTCGACTCCGCTCCAATCAAGCTGTATGAGCGTGCCCCCACCCCATAGGAATAGCGACTGCGTTTCCGTCTCCTTAAAAATATGAATAGCCGACGTAAACGCGCCGAGCACCATCGAAACGATCATCCCCGACAGCGCAAGCCTGACCGGCGTTGCCGCCCGACCCCCGCCAAGGAAATATGCGGCTAGCGCCGCAAGAAAGCCACCTGCAGCAGCCAATACAAAAGGAGCTTCATGCTGCAGAGCGGGAAAAGCGACCATTCCGAGCACAACCATAAAATATGCCCCGGCATTAATTCCGAGCGTATCCGAGGCTGCAAGCGGGTTTTTCGTAATCGTTTGCAGCAAAGCCCCCGCTGCCGCCAGCGCTGCCCCGGCAAGAATTCCGATTACTGTCCGCGGCATACGGATATCCCAAAGCAGATTATGCTCCATGATGTCCTGTCTGTGCAGAAGGCCGTTAAATACGATCGACGTCGGTATTTTCGCTTCACCAAAGCAGAGACTAAGAATAAACAGAACGAAAAGGGCGGCAAGGCCGCCCCCGAATATTAAGATTATTCGCCAAATCATACCCTGTGAGGCTTCGTTTTTGTGGTTCGTCATGAGCTCGCTCATTTCGTTAATGTATTTACGACTTGGTCAACGATTACCTTGGAGGAGATCGGACCGCCGAATACCCATGTGTTGCCGTCAAGAGCATAGGTACGTTTTTCTTTCACAAAGTTAAGGCCGTTCCATACGGAATTGTCTTTAAGCGTACCTGAGAAAATATCATCGTCTTTTTGCACGATGTAGATCAGGTTCGTATCTTGAACAGCTGGAAGTGCTTCTACCGTCGAAGTGCTAAAGCCATAAAGCTCGAATTGCTCCGGCTTCCAATCATTTTTGAGGCCAATGCGATCCAGCGTTTGTACCGCTAGGGAATTATCCATGAACAGACGCATCGTTGCTGCATTCTGATAGCTGAATGCTTGTGTCAGCACATAGCCCAGACCTTCTTTACCCGCTGCAGCCAGCTTCGTTTTCGCATCTGCGTAATGCTGGTCCAGATCAGCAAGCACTTTATCGCCTTCAGGCGTTTTGCCAACTGCTGCCGCAATTGTTTTGAACATACTAACCATTTCTGTGTATTGATCGCCTTGGCCTTCAACCGGATACAGGCTGAATATCAGTGTTGGCGCAATGCCTTTCAACTGATCATAGATCGCTTCATGACTATCTGTGTTTGCAATAATCAGGTCAGGCTTGAGGGATGCGATCGTCTCCAGGTTAGGCTCGTGACGGAAACCAACGTCTGTCACGCTTGCGTCCAGAGGTGCTTCACCCGTTACCCAGACCTTATAGCCCTCATTGTCCGCGTTGCCCACTGGCTGCATGCCAAGTGCGATCATGTCCTCCGTGAATGTCCATTCAAGCACAACAACCTTTTGTGCCGGTTCCGCAAGCGTTACCTCGCCTTTGGCATCCTTGACGACAATCGGAGCAGCTGTTTCCGCACCGGCTGCATTCGTTGCAGCTGCATTGCCGTTTGTTTCTTTTCCTGCCGTGTTGTTAGCCGCATTATTCGCTCCGCAGCCTGCCGCTACCAGCATCACGACGATTACCATAATTAAGCTCATTAAACGTTTGTTCATTTTCTCTTACCCCCTATTTTTTTAAACCCTTACTTCTGCTTTTGGATGGATAGTCCTTTTCAACAAGCTGATAATGATTATCATGTTCAACAACATTTGTTATCATATAACTGATAGCGCCATATGTCAATGTAAATTTTTTCTTAGTTTCAGCATTTATTCTGATAGTAATTTCATAACAAAAAGCACGACAAAAAGGCGGGAATACTGCTCCCGCCCTTCCTGTCTTCTGCTGTGCCGAAAACTTTATACCATTTCTTATTTAAAGAAATTTGGCAAATAGTCTTTATTGGCGTCAAGCATCTCTTCAAGCAGCCGCTTTGCAACCGAAACGCTCGGAACGAGCGGATGATGAACAAGAGCTTGCAGCGCAATCCCTTTGTCTCCACTAACTGCAGCAGCGATAGTGAGCGACTCATACGTTTTCACTGCATGCATCAGCCCTTTAATCTGATCGGGAACACGCTGCAATGGCAGCGGTATCGGTCCCTGCGCCGTCACGACGCAGTTGGCCTCAATGCTCGCATCCTCCGGCAAAAAGCTCATGATGCTGCCGTTTCTCACGTTCAGCGTCTGGATGTCGCGTTTATCCGTATACAGCGAGTGCATGAGATTTACCGCAGCCTCAGAGTAATACGCACCGCCGCGCTGCTCAAGCTGCTTCGGCTTCTCATTCAGATTAACGTCCTTATAGAGCTCAAACAGCTCAGCTTCCACGCGGCTGACGACCTCCGCGCGAGTACCTGTTTTCTCAAGAGACTCCTTCATGTCCGCAAGCATTGCATCCGTCATATAGAAATAGCGCAAATAATACGTTGGCAGCGCGCCTAACGAGCGGAGAAAATCCGCATCCCAATCAAATGCGGTAACGTTTGTAGCCGAATAGTCCTTGCTTCCAGCGATCATCTCCTGCAGCTTATCCACGCCATTCACGTACGCGGCCGTGATCCAGTGCAGGTGGTTAATGCCAACGAACTCAGGCAGCACGTTGCTTTCGTTTACCCCGTACTCCTTCGCAAGAAACTTCTGAAAGTTGATCGGTGAATTGCATAAGCCAACCGTCTTGACCTTGCTGTGCTTCATAACCGCTTCCGTCACGATGCCTGCGGGGTTCGTGAAATTCAGCATCCATGCGTCAGGAGCAAGCTCCTCAATATCCTTGCAAATATCGAGGATAACCGGCACTGTGCGAAGTGCCTTGAACATCCCGCCTGGACCTGTCGTCTCCTGCCCGATAACGCCGTGGGAAATTGGAATATGCTCATCACGGCGACGTGCCGCAAGCAGTCCCACCCGTATTTGTGTCGTCACAAAATCCGCGCCAGCAATCGCTTCGCGGCGATCTAACGTCAGCTTTACCTCGATCGGGACCCCAGCCTTCTGAATCATTCGCTTCGCAAGCTCGCCAACGATGAACAGCTTGTCGCGTCCCTCCTCGATGTCGACGAGCCAAAGCTCGCGAATGGGCATCTCGTCGTATTTTTTAATGAAACCTTCAACGATCTCAGGTGTATACGAGGAACCCCCGCCGATGACTGCGACCTTTAATGCTTTTTTGGACATAGGAATATGCCTCCCGATATTAATAGGTTATTGTTCTAAGCAGCGCATCAACCGAATCGCTAATGACAAGACCGCTGCTTTCCATTGCGCTCATAACGGCTCCAATGACAGGATCAACAGTAAGCTTAACCACTTTCGCCCCCGGTACTGCCGAAAGCAGCTCTTCATTTATCGCATCAATCATATGAGAGGTGCTTCCGCGCGTGAAAATACTGCCTGCCAGCACGACGTCAAACCTTTCCTGCTCCATCTTAAGGCGCATTAGCAGCGCAATCACGGCGTTGGCATGCTCACGCCCTTCTTCCTGCAAAATACGAATCGACACTGCATCGCCCATTGCCGCTGCCTCAAACATGACCTTCGCCAGGTCAGCGGATGGACGTTTGCCATCATCGAGGGCATCGTCATACATTTCTTGTATCGTAGAATAACCGAGGTGCCTCGGCACGAGTTCACTAAGCAAAGTAGCCTGCTCTCTGCCCTGCCAGGCGCGAACGGCACTCCTAAAGGCATGGATCGCCAAATCGCTTCCCGAGCCTTGACCATCTCCGAACAAATAGCCGAAGCCGCCATACTGAAGCTCTTCCCCCTTCGGGCTGCGGGCAGCCGCATTAAATCCGGTTCCGCTAATAATGACTGCGCCATACGATTGCTTCGTTCCGGCTCGCATCCCAATCATTGTATCGCATGAGATGGCATGCTTCGGATAATCAAGCGAAGCAATCATCGGACGCAGAATGGCGTAATCCGGCTCACGATCCGCGCCTGCAAGCCCAAAATAAGCGAAATCCACTTGTTCCTTCGCTGCTCCTGCTTCCTGCAGCGCTTGCTGGCAAGCTTCATCGATGCTGACTCTCGCCTTAGCATAAGCCGTCTGATGATTGCCATTGCCGCTCAGTCCACTCCCTAGCACCTGACCAGCCTCGTTAACGAGCAAAGCATGCGTCTTGCTGCCCCCGGCATCTATTCCCAGAAAAATAATGGCGATCACACTCCTTATTCGAATGACTCATAAGCTAATCATAAGAAGAAACTTATACTTTCCTATATTTTAAAACAAAAAACATCGTTCTTCTTATGAAAAAGAACGATGTTCTGATACGATCTTACTGTTCTTATCGTTTCTGACCTCGGAGGGCAGCTTGCCCACATGCTGCTTGAACAGCCGATTAAAATTAGACAGATTGCGAAAGCCGCATTCCTCTGCTACTTCTATAATCATTTTGTCGGTAGACTCCAGAAGATGGGCCGCCTGTGACAGCCTCAGCTGAATTAAATAATCCATCGGCGAGGTTCCGACCACTCGTACGAATAGCGCACTAAACCTGGAGATGCTCAAATGAGCGCACTCCGCCAGCTCTCTCAAAGTCCATGGATACACAACGTCATCCTCGATCTTGCGCAGTACGGCTCGAATAACGTCCATCCCCCGCTTATGGTATGCCTTCGCCGCATCATTTTTCGCAAAATATCGGTTGACGAATGCTAGAAGCTGAATCAGCTGTGCGCGTACAATGACCTCAAAATACGGCTCCTTGCGAGTATACTCTGCAGCCATGTCCGATACGATCCCGCCGATACGTCCATGCATTGGATTGCTTCGGTCAAGCCTATTCTCAAAGCGATTGCCGAGCTCGCGGAAAGGAACAAGCAGCTCCGGAGCATAGCGCTGCTCCAAAGCTAGGTAGACCGGATCAAACATAATGACACTCATCACCAGCTCCTTCTCTTCGAAGGCGCGGTGAAGATCATTCGAATCAATGAACACTAGATCACCTTGCTGAAACTCATGACGATTTCCATTGATCAAATAATAGCCGCTGCCTTTTTCTATATAGTTAATTTCGAGTGCCGTATGAAAGTGCAGCCTCTGAAAAGTAGGCGTTACCCCAATAGACTGAGAAATCACCAATGGATACGCGTGCGGCAGCTCGATGATATCCTTGCTAATGGAAGGATGAAGCTTCATGGTGACCTCCTCAAAGGTTTGCTTTAGCAAACCTGACTTCGTAAGCGTACACTTAGGTTTGCCTTAGCAAACCAGCTTCGTAAGCATACACTTAGGTTTGCTTTAGCAAATTATATCAGACCGATTATTCGATTGAAATTATGCTTGACAAACAATTCCAATTCAAATATATTTTATATATCAAATAGATATATCAAATTGATACATACAAGGAGAAATCAAATGATTGAACTCGTCATATTAGGCATGCTGATAGAAGGGAAGATGAGCGGCTACGATATCAAAAAAGTAACTGAGCAAACGGTTGGCATCTTCTACAAAATGAGCTATGGCAGTCTGTATCCGGCACTAAAGCGCCTTGTGCAAAGTGAGTACGTAACGGAGGAAGAAACCAACGATAGCAAGAACAAAAAAATATACAGCATCACCGATGAAGGGCGCAGCCATTTCATACAATGGCTCCGTGAGCCTCTACAGTCGAATAAACGAGAATATCTGATCAAAATCTTTTTTTATGATTATCTCGATGCAGCAGCAAAAAAACAAAATTTAATTGCCTATCAACAAAACATCGCTCACCAAATTTCGCAAATGGAAGCAGTGCAGTCGATTGTGTCCAAAGAGCTCGAGCAGCTTGAGGATAAGGAGCAATATTACTACCGCGTATCCGTCATGCATTATGGGGTGCATTTTTTCAAAATGGAAAATGAATGGCTCAAAAAAATAATTGATAAAGAGGAGCTCTAAATGAACACACCAGACAGCTATATCGTAAAAAGACCACTAGTCGCTATTATTTTAATCGAGCTTATGCTCATCATATTTGTCGCCGGCGGCAGCGCCTACGTATCGATTGCTGAGCTTACCCATCCGCTTGCACCATTTTACGGCTTTATGCCGATTGCTCTATTTCTACTGATTTACCTCACTGTCAAAAAACGATGGAGCACCTTCTATTTCAGCAGCCTCTCCGAGCTCACCAAGCGTCAGTGGCTGGAATATGCTCCACTACTGCTAGTCTTAATTGTTTTAGTCATCGGCAACAATGGCTTTCAGAATGCTTCCTTCTCTTTTTTCGCTTACATGCTGCTCTCTCAGATCTTTTTGGTCGGCTTTGTAGAGGAAACGTTATTCCGGGGGATGATGCTGCGGATTCTTCAGTCAAAAGGAAAAGCATTCGCCATCATCGGCTCCAGCGCATTGTTTGGCATCACTCATGCATTGCAGGCGCTTAGCGGCCAATCGCTTCAGGATACCATTTTGCAAATTGTATATGCATTTATTGTAGGCTTCGTTCTGACCATGCTGGTCGTAAGAAACCGCGCCATTCTGCTTACGATCCTCTTTCACGGCTTGCATAACTTTCTTAACTTTACTGGAAACACGCCGAGCAGCCATCTATACGATTACCTCGTTCTCGCTATTCTCATTGCTCAATTGCTATGGCTGATTTCCTCGTCGAGAAAGAGCTTCGCTGCTGCGAATAGCATCCATGCCTAAATGCAAAAAATACTGCGGCTCCGAATGATCGGCGCTGCAGTATTTTTTCAAAACAATAATGAAAAAGCTAAATGTAGGCATCGCCAGATTATTTGGCTTCTTCTATCCACGTAATACGCTTTGCTTTTGAATCAGATAGCTCTTTTTCCGCAGCACGATGATCCACTTCAAGAGTACTCACTACCGTTCTAAGCTTATGAAGCGCCTCTAATACTTGGTTTTGAGCTTCTTTTATTCGACCTTGCACGAGCCAGTCTGTAATTAAGCCATCGAACCAATAATCGGCCATTTTGAGTGTTCCACTTATGTCGATATGGATGTCTGTCGATCTTTTCAGATCTGTAAGCTCTTTATGAAAATGTTGCAGCTGACGATTCGCATTATGAATAGAGGTTCGCGCATCATCTATATGGCCGTGTTTAATATGCGTGCTTATCAAACCTCCGTTTGCCCACATATCCCAATTTCCCCAGTTCTCCGCTTTTCCCAATTGCTCTGAAGCATAGCTTAATGATGAAATGACACCTCTCCCTGCGGACAATGCTTCTCCAATCTCTTTAAGCAACAAGCTTTTTTCCGAAATTTGTGCTTCCATCTCTTCAAGTTCATAAGCTGCTTTTGGACTATGTCGAAGTGCCTCTTCCTTCTTCAACATTAGCTGATTATAATCGTGGTGTGCAGTGGAGAGCTCCGACAGTCGCTGACCAACCTCAATAAGATCTTCTTTTAGCTCCTTAAGGCTTTGCTTTGCTTCCTGCAGCTTCAGCGTTGCAATTAACTCCTGGTGTCGTTCCAGCTCCAGTTGCTCCTCTTTGCTTCTCAATATCGTATGAAACAAATTTATTAGCGACAACTTCGTAAGCTTCTCAACATCCTCCTGCTCCATCTCCAGCTCAACTTCCAGCTTTACAACGAGCGCTTCCTGCTCTCTCATTCGCTTCTGTAAATCTTCTCGCACCCGTTCAGCTTTGGACAGCTCATACATACGCTCTTTTATTGCTGTGAAACGCTCAAAATCCAGCACAGACATGATAAAGCCCCCTTCAGTCAGCAAAATTGCAGCTCTCAATATATCGTATAACGACTCTCAAGAATAAAAGGTTTCAATTCATTCATGCCGATCTTGATTAGCATGTAAAAATCCGGAAATCTTGCCGGAATCATTGTACTAAATTGATTTTGGACATAAAAAACTCCCTTTCATTTGTTGTATCACACAAATAAAAGAGAGTATTTTTTTAAAGGGCTATATTGAAAAGTTCTTTGTATTAAAACGCCTCAGCACAACTGATTGATCCGTGAATGTCTCCTGTGATATAAATTGCTATATTCATCATCCCTTTTCATTTATATTTCTCCTTCTTGTTTTCCACTTCCCATTTTCAACACGGTAGAACTAATCATCATAACTTTCATAGGAACTTGGTCAATAGTTAGCTCGTCTTCCGAAAAAATCCTTTAAGCATACTATATATTTTTATTAATGTTTTAGAAAAACCTTGAAAGAAGTCACTTATATATTTTTGGACTAGGAACCGTACCAAACTAAAAAATAGTGAAATAAATATTATAAACACAAATAGTTTTATTCCTGTTTCTATAAATTCCATTTAGATATAGCACCTCCTATTCAATGATCATTATAAAATTGACCTTATATCCATGTATTTGCTGAAATAATATTATTGTATATCGTCAACAATCGAGCAGAGTTAAAGTCAACAAAATCCTCAAAATCTGAAATTGATTATTTTAAATAATAAAATCCCATACCAATCTCTGTTCTTTGTTACTACTGCTTCCTCGTAATCATCGATGAACTGATCCGCTGTTAATCAACAACAACATCTTCGTATGAACACATATGTCCACTATAACTTCCACTAATTCCAATAATTATACAATCAAATACGTAATATGTCTCATATATGTTGAATCATGATTAGTCAGTTAACGCTACTTCTTCAATTTAACTCATTAATTTTGGTCATAAAAAAACTCCCTTCCATTTGCTAAATAACGCAAATAAAAGAGAGTAATTTTTTCATCCAATTGTTGCTGGTGTACGTGGAATATCAATGCCATTCATGCTCGAAACCTTTTTGTATCAAGGCTCCCGAGCATTTAACGACAATGATTATCCCCGTCCTATTCCCACTCGATGGTAGCAGGCGGTTTCGAAGTTACATCGTAGACGATACGGTTAACATTGTCTACTTCATTTACGATACGAACGGAAATTTTCTCAAGCACATCCCAAGGAATACGTGCCCAGTCAGCTGTCATACCGTCGATGGAAGTTACTGCGCGGATACCTACAGTGTAGGAATACGTACGAGCATCACCCATAACGCCTACGCTCTTCATGTTCGGAAGCGCAGTGAAGTATTGCCAAATTTCACGATCAAGACCTGCTTTTGCGATTTCATCGCGCAGAATGGCATCGGACTCACGCACGATATGAAGCTTGTCCTCTGTCACTTCGCCAAGAACACGGATTGCAAGACCTGGACCCGGGAATGGCTGACGCCATACGATCGCTTCTGGAAGACCGCACTCCTCGCCCACCTTACGAACCTCATCCTTGAACAACGCTTTAAGAGGCTCAACTAGCTTGAACTTAATATCCTCCGGCAAGCCGCCAACGTTGTGATGAGATTTGATCGTTTGTGCAGTTGCTGTACCACTCTCTACGATGTCCGTGTAAAGTGTGCCTTGCGCCAAAAATTCAAAGTTTTCCAATTTATCGGATTCTTCTTGGAAGGTGTAAATAAATTCGTTGCCGATAATTTTACGTTTTTGCTCTGGATCTTCTACGCCCTTCAGCTTGCTGAGGAAACGCTCCTGCGCATCGATTTTGATTACTTTCATATCGAATTTGCCTACGAAGGTTTCCATTACGCCTTCAGCTTCGCCTTTGCGGAGCATGCCGTGGTCGATAAACATACAAGTGAGCTGATCGCCAATCGCTTTATGAAGAAGTATAGCTACAACGGAAGAATCAACGCCGCCGGAAAGCGCACATAGTACCTTCTTGTCGCCTACTTCGTTGCGAATATCACGAATAGCATCCTCAATAAACGATTCCATCGTCCAGTTGCCATCACAATCGCAAATGTTGTAAAGGAAGTTGCGGATTATCTCGTTACCGAACTCCGAATGACGAACCTCAGGATGGAATTGAACAGCATAGAACTGACGATCTGCATTGCTCATTGCTGCAACAGGCGCATGCTCCGTAAATGCATCAATTTGGAAGCCCTCTGGTAGCTCCACAACGTGGTCGCCATGGCTCATCCAGACTGTTTGAATTTTATCTAGACCAAAACCGATCCGCGAGCCTTCTGCAAATTCAACCTCTGCTTTACCGTATTCACGCTTGCCCGCACGCTCAACCTTGCCTTTAAGCTGATGAGACATCAGCTGCATGCCGTAGCAAATACCGAAAATTGGAATGTTTAAATCGTAAATCGCCGGGTCCACCATCGGTGAATTTTCTTCATAAACGCTAGCAGGTCCTCCCGAGAATACAATACCCTTCGGCTGTAGTTCACGGATTTTTTCTACCGGTGTATTGTAAGGCAACAGCTCGCTGTATACGCCCAAATCACGAATACGGCGTGCAATTAGTTGGTTATATTGTCCTCCAAAATCAAGAACAACGATGATTTCATTTTGCTTAGTCATTACCGAGCCTCCCTCAAATTATGTAGTAATTATATATAAGGCTCTTTGAACGAGTCAAGGCGAATCGGCATGACCTTTCAGTGAACAGCCTTTTTTCTAAAATAAATAGTGGGAATTCAGCTGGAGCAATACCCTCGAAGGCTTGAATTAGGAGGCAAACTCGGCTCTGCTCCATCAAGCCTAGCCAAAACCTACAACTAATCGAGCCTCGTTACTTTTGCTGGTCACAGGCGTGAAGAAAAAGCCGCGCTTAACGCTAGCCTAAGCTCTTTAGCTGTATTGTACATGCGCAGGATAGAAGCCCATTTCGAGCTAGTTGCAGCGGCTATCCTGCACTCGGTACAACATAGAGGCGGGTTTCAGTGCCTAAGCACCTTCAAAACCAGCATTCTAATGCAAATGTGCAGGATAGGCTCGCTTTTCCCTCTGAATTCAGGCAAGTTAGTGCTAATGTGCAACATAGCATCATTGCACCGCTCGAACGAAGCTCTCGGCACGGATTCAGCACATAGGACAAGAACTGGTTACTCGAAACACTTCGACGCTAAAACAGCTTTTGGCACAACAGCCACATACTGCGCACTGCACAAAATCTCCTTTGACGCCAGTAAGCACACCATTAAATACTACAATACACCTATAGTACTTCTAGCCACTCTTCTATATTGTACATGCGCAGGATAGAAGCCCATTTCGAGCTAGCTGCAGCGGCTATCCTGCACTCGGTACAACATAGAGGCGGGTTTCAGTGCCTAAGCATCTTCAAAACCAACATTCTAATGCAAATGTGCAGGATAGGCTCACCTTTCCCTCTGAATTGAGGCTAGTTACTGCTAATGTGCAACATAGCTGCCTCGTAAGCGGTATTCGGTGTATCAGCAGCATAACGATCCACGTAGCGGCGAATTAGCTTATTTAGGTGATTTGACCGCTGAGACAGGAGCATGAACTTTACGAGCTGGACGCTTGTCCAGCACGCGCAGCACCGTGCGCAGCGCAGCTGGTGTTGGCGCGCCGGGCCACGCTCCTGGAGCGGCGAACTGCGCTTCCTCGATCCAGCTCGTAAGCTGGCGGAGCGCATCCTGCTGCTCCGCCGCGAGCGCCGGTTCGGCGGCGCTTGCGTATTCACGCGCAGTTTGCCCCTGCGCGTGGCCGCCGAGCCGGCGGATCAGCAGCGGCGCATGTGCAGCCGCGACGCTGATAAAGCTGGCGCGCAGGCGTCCCTCGCCGCCGCGCGGAGCCTTGCGCAAGCGCGCGTTTGCCGCTTGCGCTGCTCTTGATTCCGTCACAGGTTCTTGTGACGGATAGGGCGCGGCTGCGCCGGCGAGCTTCGCGATGCCGGCGTAGGCCGCGCCATAGCGTCGCAGCGCCAGCGAAAGGCGAAGCCGCTGGTGCTGCGACGCAGCAATGGCCGCAGCCGCGAGCGCTAGCGCGGCTGCGCCAGCAGCTACAGCAGCGGCAGGCGATGCCGCCGCTGCGCTCTTAGCGCCGCGCGCGAGGGCATCTGCCCCTCGTGCGGCTGTCGCCTCAAACCAAGCAGTAAGGCGCGCTAAGCTCGCCTCTCCTAATCCAAATAGCTCGCTGCCCGCGCCGCTCGCAAGTGCTGCTCCCATTGCGGGAGCAGCGAGCGTGCCGCCTGCTGAACCGGCGGCCGCTACATTCACGCCGCCGCCAAAGCCCGGCGTAGGATCAAAGGGCACCCAGCCTGCGCCTGGGAAATAAACTTCAACCCAGGCATGCGCATCTGAGCCCTTAACCTCATAAATCACCTGATTATTGTTAGCTGCTGCTTCATCTGTCTGACCCGTGCTTAGCGCATCACTCTTAGCCGTCTCCCTACCAGCGCCTCCAGCGACTAGCTCATCACTACCGGTTCTCTCATCGCTTAGCGCAGCACTCTCAGCTCTCTCCCCACCGGCGCCGCCAGCACCACTTCCAGTCTCCTCAGCACCCAAAGAGCCCTCTCCCACCGGTGTTCCCGTTGTGAAGCCTTTGACCCATCTGGCTGGTATGCCTTGGGAGCGCAGCAGCACGACCATTGCCGTTGAGAAATGCACACAATAGCCCATTCGCTGCTCGAAGAGGAAATTATCAACAAAATCGCTGCCTTCCGGAGGAAGCGCGCTGCCATCTAATGTGTAGGTGTAGCTTTCTTTCAAAAAATCTTCGATCGCCTTCACCTGATCATAACGACTCGTTACACCGCCGCCAGCGACCTCTGCGGCGAGTGCCACAACTCGGCTAGGAAGCGATGATGGCAGTTGCAAATAAGACTCCAGCTCCGCCGATGTTTCTGTCTGAGCATCTGTAGACGCCGAATCTGCAGCATCGGCCAGCTCTCCGTTTGATAAAGCACGCAATTGCGCAGCATCCGTTACTGCAAGCACGCTCTCTACCGTGTAGCGCTCCACCTTCGCTTTATTCGATTGTGCATATAACGAGCTATTTTCAGCGTTGTATACGTAACTCTCCAGCTTGCGCCGAGGATCAGCAGCCGTAAGCTCAGTTACGCGGCCGAACAGACCCGATGCCATAAGCGGCATCCCTGCTGCCGGGTCTGTCCATACGACAGTTTGCTGAACTACTGGGCCTAGCTTTTCTGTTCCAGCATCAGTTGCTGCCTTAGCAGAAGCAGCCACATCAGAGCCACGTACAGGCAGAAGTACAGAGCTGCCAGCCGTATCGCTCCAGCCATGTCCATCATACAAACGCTTCGACTCGCCTCGCCAGTATGCTTTTACAGAAGAGGTACCCGTAAATAATACTTTGTTATCCTTCTGAACAGGAGCACCCAGCTTGCTGTCATCAAACCCGTAGCCTGTAAAAGCACCCCCGAACTGATCAAAGCTCGTTTGTCCCATAACCGTAATGGAGCCCTGCTGCTGGCCAAGTGAGCTTACCGCTTGCTCTAAGCGTTCATTAAAGGTCGTTGTCCAGCCCACTGGCTGCATCGAAGCCTCGCGGCCACTCGCAAATAGCAGCCCGCAGCCAAGAATCGTCAGCATGACGAAGGCCGAACCCGACAGCCAGCCCATATCCAGCCCCTTCAGCTTGCCAATTCCAGTCTCTATCATCCGCTGAACACGCGGAACCGTTACAACAGCACCGAGCAGCAGCCCCTCGGCAACCGTTCTAATTAGGCCGCCCATAACATCGAAGCCAAGCCACGCATGCAGCGTTAATAAATAAACAAGCGTTAAGCTTGCAATGCCTAGGGCAGTCTGGCGCATCCAGAGCAGCGCCTGCAGAGCTGGAGCCAGCATCGCCCAGCCGACAAACAGCAGCAGCGTACGAAGCTCGCCTGACATAGCCCATAAGCCATTTTCCACGAGCAGCAAGAAATGCTCCTTCAGCATAGTCGGAAATTCAATCAGCCATTGCAGCCCGCCCTGATCATTCCCTTTGTAGAGCCACATCAAGCTCAAAATACACAATAAAATATTCATCGGAAGCGTAACAGCGAGCGGCAATCGAAACAACCCCGCCAGCAGTACGAAACCAATGACTATGAGCAGCGGCTCAGGATTGTAGATCACTGCCCAAGCGCCCGCATTCACCCATGGAAGCAGCCATTCTGCAAGCAATCCGAATAACAGCAGGCTTGTAATTAATCGATAGCTGAATGCTTCCTCCGCCGCTGCTTCGCGCGGCAGCAGCCCCTCATCCTGCAGCCCCTTGCCATTTCTTCCAGCAACGTCGCCTTTATGCAAGCTCATAGAACTCTCCTCCTTCCTCTGCGTAAGGAAGAATGTTCATGCTTGCAGGAACAGGCAGCCACGTTACTTTGACTCCGCCGCTCTCCAGCCACTTCTGCTGCTCGCGCATAGCGAAGGTAGGCACGGTGCTGCGCGTCACGATAAAGAGCTCCAGCCTGCAGCCTTGCTCAGCAGCATAGCCTGCCAGCTCGCCCCAGCTCCGGCCGCCTCTCCAATCGGCCGTAAACACGAGAATTGTACAGCCGCGGGCAAGTGAGCTTTCCCCTTTAGCCAAGCTGCCTGCCAGCGATCCTCGGCCATCCGCCCGGAGAAGAGCCATCGCATGCAGCATTTCTGCCAAGCGAGAATGTGAGTCCTCCTCTGTCGATTCCAATGCCGTATGCCCTTGTCCAAGCAGCAGCGTTACACCATTTCCAAGCATCGCTGCCTGTGAAACAGCCAGTGCCGCCCAGCCCACACAAGCATCAAAGAGCCTGTCATCCTGATCGTAAGCAGATGCCAGCGTATCGACTGCTATGCACGTCTTAACAGGCTGTTCAAGCGAATGCAATTTCGTTTGCAAACCGCGTCCCTTGGCTGCGCTTCTCCAATCCAAATGACGCAGTGAGTCTCCCTCGCGGTACGGACGGCTCTCCGGACCTATTCCAGCAGCCCTCACCGCGGCCCGAATTTCTGCGCGCCCTGCTTCACCACGAGATTCACGAGCCTCGCTAGTCATCTTGGAATAGAGGGCAAACGAGCCCGCTTCGCTTGATTTTTCCTCTTGCAGCGACCCCTGATCCTGAGACAGGCCCGGCAGCACCACAAACTCTGCCTTGCAAGCAATTCGCTGCTGAATAGCTGTCAGGCCAAGCCAATCGCCAAGCGTGACGGATACATGCTCGAAGGGATGATGGCCGCGGCGCAAATGGTATAGCGTATAGTGAAAGGTTGCTTCCTTGCGCAGCATAGGCACCAGCACTGATCTTGCACGCAAGCCTTGACGAGAGACCGAGCTTATGTTCGTCGTTTGATCGCTGATCGCAATCCATACGAAGGGAATTAGAAAGGATCGTTTGATCGTGAGCCGAATAGCAACCTTTCCGCCTTCGCTTGTTGTCGCTTGTGACAGCCCCCTCACGGCAGTAATACCTGAGGCTGCCAGAATCGGGGCTGCTCCGCTAACCACAATGATCATGCTGAGTACAGCAGTCATAAACCATTCTACTGCCTCGCCCCGCACCATTACCGCTGCTACGCTTCCAATCCAGCCCGCGACAATGACTCCCCAAGCGAGCCATCTCGTACGATATTCGTCACTCGAGGACTCCTGCCCGAATCGTAATAATTCGGCAGCTCCTTCCTGTACCGCATCATTCTTGAATTCTTCCTCATTTCCAAAAAAATTCATCGGCGCTTCCCGCTTCCTGCGGCAGCCGGCAGCTTGCATTCGCGAATGATCCGCTTTATAACAGAAGCTGTATCCGCTCCTGAAGCAGCAGCATTAAAGCGAAGCGACAATCGATGCGGCAGCACAGCATCAGCCGTCGCCAGCAAATCATCAGGAACCGCATAGCCGCGGCCTTCCATGTAGGCATTTGCCTGCGAAGCGCGCAGCCAATCCCGTAGTGCCCTTGGACTTAGTCCCAGCATGACCTCAGGTGCCCGGCGAGTCGCATCGGCGACCTGCACCATATATTCAAGCAGCGCAGGATGCATATGCGTCTGACGCGCCTCTGCCTGCATTTGCAGCCATTCCTCTGTTGCAATGACCGGACGAAGCCGATCCGGCTCGATCCGATTGCCGTCGGCATACTGCTCCAGCATTCGTTTCTCTTCCGCCGATCCCGGGTAACCGATCGTCAGCCGCATCATAAACCGATCCAGCTGCGCTTCAGGCAGCGTATTCGTCCCTTCAAAGCTGAGCGGATTTTGTGTTGCAATGAGCATGAACGGTACGGGCAGCTTGCGCGTTTTCCCCTCGACCGTGACCCGTCTTTCCTCCATCGCTTCAAGAAGCGCTGACTGCGTGCGCGGCGAGGTGCGGTTGATCTCGTCAGCCAGCACTACATTGCCCATTATCGGACCAGGCCGATACACAAGCTCGCTCGAACGTGTATCCAGCACGACTCCGCCAACAATATCGGCTGGCAGCATATCAGAGGTAAACTGAATTCTTTTGAAATCACCGCCGACCGCCCTTGCAAAAGCTTGTGCAAGCAGCGTCTTGCCAACACCCGGCACATCCTCAAGCAGCACATGACCACCGGCAAGCAGCGCTGTTAACGTATTTCTGATCACCTGCTGCTTCCCTAGCAATACACTCTCTACCTTCACTAGCAGCCGATGAAGCAGCACCTGCGGAGCTTCCGGCCAATGACTATAGCGTTCCTCTTTGGTATCCTCTGAAAATTGGGGAGAAATCATCGTATAAATCGCCTCCTGAAAAATAAATCTATCTATTTTTCAGTTTCCCCAGCTTTCTCTCTATTTAGACCTGCTAGAGGCAGTTAGCTTTACTCTGTCAACCAAATTTCTCGCTGCTGATCGTTATAGATATAGCTTGCAATACCGATTCCGAACTTTTGCAGCGTTTCGCGCACCGGCACAGCCGTCAGCTCCGGCTGCTCTGCGAATGTTTTCCCCGCCTCACTTGACAGCAACAGCACTTGGCTGCCATTATAATATGCTTCTAAAACGCCAGCCTCCGCATTAAATTCAGCGGTGCCGCCAACCCACTCCGACAGCTTCAGCAGCGGCGCTTCAATAGAACCATTTTTCAAGCCGTATTCTCCCGCCTTGAGCGCCAACGTTTCCTCTCCCCGGTGCAAAATCAAGCTAGGCGCGTTCTTCTCCGCATGTGCGAGCTGGCTCGTTCGAGCAAGCTTCTCTGAGAATTGATATAACTCTTTCCTCTCCTGCTTTGTCACCTGCTTCCTGCTCCACTTTAGCTTCTCAGCGGGCTTGAACTGAATAGGTGCTACCTGCTCCGTAAGCGGTGCAAATACATAGCCCTTGCTCTTGTAATACTTAATAATCTCGGGCAGCGCCTTAACCGACTCCGCATGTCCTTTGCCATCATGAAGCAGCACGTTCAAATTGTTGGTTAGCTTTGACCCTTTTATTGTCGTCAAAATCTCTGCAGCAGGTACGCCTTGCCGCTTCGAATCCCCACTATCCACATTCCAATCATGCACAAGGTAGCCGGCCTCTGCCATCGCATCAAAGTAGCCTTGGTCAAAATTGGTGTACGTTCCGCCTGGGGCACGAAACAGCGTCGTTCTAACGCCCGTTGTATCGTAAATGGCCTGGTCTGTTTTCATGACCTGCTCAGCGAATTCAGCAAAGCTCCCATATAAACGATCATATTTATGATTAAACGTATGATTGCCGATTGCGTGTCCTTCCTCTATCAATCGTTTAGCGAGTTCCGGCTGCTTCAGCACCTGCTCCCCTAATACAAAAAAAGTCGCAGAAATGCCTTCCTGCTTCAAAATATCCAGCACCTGCTTCGTATTTTCACTTGGACCATCATCTAAGGTTAAATATAATATTTTCTGATTGGTCTGCTGCGGCGCTGATGCTGCTTTATCATTCTGAGGGGGGATCGCCGGTTTAGCGGGTTCCTTTCCCTCCACTGGTTCATTGGATTTATAGGATGCCGTCACGATAGGAAGCGGCTTTGTATCATAGATAGCAGATGCCGACTCACCTGCGCTTGCCTGTACGACCTCCCGCTCCCTCACAGCTTCGCCTTTATGAAGCGCAATGCTTCCGGGCTCAAACAAGCCAAACCATACCACCATCGCACATATTGCCGCCTGCATCATACGTCTCATACACGCTGCCACCCTTCTCTACCTCGAATAGAAAAACTCCTTCATTCTGATAGATTATATGAGAAGCGTCTCTAGTAAATGACTAAGCCATATAATTTAGCCCAGCCTATCTAGCCTTTTGTTAAGCAGAAATTTTATAGCTGTAGGTTGTTTGGTCTCTATCGAATGGAATATTATTTTTGAAATACAGCATATCACCCTCACGCTTAATCAATTTCAGAAAATCACCACGATAAGGGCTATCGTTAAACTCTGCGTATTCTTGATACTTTGCATCAAACAATTCCTTATAAAGAACCGTGCTTGTGCCCGCAGCTCTATCTATTAGCTTAAGTATTCCACTTTTGTTAGCGCGCAGCAGGAATACATCCTTATCGAAATATTCGATAAAATAATCGTCCTCTTCACCGCCGAGCTGAACTAAATCAATGGTTTCCATCACATTTCCAGTACCATCCTCGATAATCTTCAACGTATTACCGTCATTCAACAGAAGCTGGCCCTCCGCCCTTGTAACATTGGTTTCGAAACGATTCCAATATTTCACGCTTGCCTGACTTATTACGTTACCGTCTTTTATGACTAGGGTGAACAATTGATTGCCAAAATGAGGCTCGCCATAGTTGTCGTGTAAGCTCAGCACCAGCAATCCACCTGGCGTTTTTTCAACGCTGAATGTGAGAAACTCATTAATGGGAGTGCCCAGATTTGCGAGCTCGCGTTGAACGCCTTTGCCGTCCGTCACATAGAGAATACCGCTTTTTCCTGCTACAGTGTATTTCAGTCCCTCATGGACAAAATCATATTTCTTGTAGCTTTGCAGTTGGTCAGCCTTTAGAGTGTGGGTACGAGCGTCCCACGATACATTTCCTCCGCCCAGCGCAAGTACTACAAACCGGGCTGGCAAATAAAGCTCTTCTTTGAAAATGAATGGCGCACCCTGCAGATTGACCACCTTCCCATCCAGCATACCTGTCAGGCTGCCTACACGGACAGCGAATGATTTCTTCCAGCCATTGAATTGAGCCCTCTTACCCGAGGAGTCCCAGCTATGCTCAATTTGCGAGTATTGTATTACATGCGTTATTGGTACGAATGTAACTCCGTTTTTTATGAGGGCTATACCGGAATAGCTTCCTCGCTCCCCCCAGCTGAAATCATATTTCGCCTGGGCCGCTGCATCTGCCGTGTTCGGAACTATAAGCGCTAATGCAATTATTATAGCTGCTATGATCTGCTTCATTTACAGTACCTCCTCCATCGTCCATTCAACTGTAATTCTAACTTCAACAACGTTTTTTATGATGGAAAAGTTTCAATAATTTAACATTTATTCCTCAACCAATCCCAGCACAGCTCAGTTAAAAGAGCAAAAGCAGCCCGTCCTCATATGAGCATCAAGCTGCTTTCCCCTTATTTTCTCTTCAAATTATTTTGCAATAATAAAAAAACTATAATCAATAAGAAGCTTCCGAACATGTAAGCCAAAATCGGTTTCCATCTAATGATTTCACCTGGATACTTTCCATCGTAATCCACTCTGATAAACTTGCCATCACTGTTTTTTACAGCGATGGCCTTAGCCGCTTCCAAATCTTTTATTTGGTAGTAAGTCGTCCCCTTCGGAAAATAATTCGAGAAATTTCCCCGATAGGTGCCTTCCTCATCTGAATATTTGGTAACCTTGCCTATTTGCGAGCCTACTCTATCTTGTTCAACCTCTGTATCTGTAACGCTATAGCTGTTCCCATTAAATACAACAAATGACTTTGCCCAATCCGCATAAGTCGGCGTAATCACAAGCGTAAATCCGATTAAAAAAACGAACATCATGCTCATTATTGTTTTCAAACCTCCACCCCCTTCACAGAATGGACTTATTCTTATCCAATAATGTTGCATGTAAATCAGATTTACGCTAGCAAATATTTCGCTGCCATTCGTTTGCTAAGCTGCAGCATCCAAGCTGCTGCCACCGCTAAGTCGCTGCTGCTTCGCACGCTTGAAATAGAGCAGCTCATACATGACCGGCACAACAACTAAGGTAAGCAGTGTTGAGCTGGCCAAGCCGCCAATAACGACGACCGCAAGCCCGCTTGAAATCACACTACCGCCGCCTAAACCAATCGCCAGCGGCATAAGTGCGCAAATGGTAGCAATCGCAGTCATAAGAATCGGACGCAGTCTCGTTCCTCCCGCTTCAATAAGCGCCTCGCGAATCGTCATCCCATGCTCAATTTGCTGCTGGACTCGCTCGATCAGCACGATCGCATTCGTCACAACGATTCCGATCAGCATTAGGAAGCCAATCATACTCGAAACCGAAATCGGCTCGCCCACTGCCATCGTCCCTACTAAGCCGCCAATCAAAGCAAATGGCAAGGAGAACAAGACGGCGAGCGGTGCTCTTCCTTCTCTGAATGCAATAACCATTACGATGTAAACCATCCCTACGGCAACAAGCATCGCCATCAACATATCCTGCATCATCGTTTGAACGTCCTCATCGCTGCCGCCAAGCGAGTAGCTCACACCTGCCGGCAATACAAGCTCCTTAAGCGACTTCTCTAAAGCTTGATTTACCTTGCTAATGCTTTTATCTGTAATTAGAGCTGAGACGGTAGCATATTCCACTCCATTCTTATATTGAAGCGTATTAGGAAGCTGCACCTCCTTGACGTCGGCAATATCCTTCACCAGAATAGCCTCGCCAAGCGGTGATTGAAGCTTCAAATTGCCAATATCACTCGTTGAGGCTACAGATATACCGCTTAAAGCTAAGTAAAGCTCACTTGCATTCGAGCCGTCTCCAATCAGACCCACCTTCATTTCTGTCAAAAACGGCCGCAGCATGAAGGAAGCCTGCGCAGCTGACAGTCCATACTTATTCGCATCCTGCTGGCGAACCTCGATCGCGATTCCTTTTGTTCCATCCTGCAAATTGTTGCTTACGTTATCCGTTCCTTTCAGCTCACGAACAGCTGTTGTAATTTGCTCCGTTGCACTGCGAACCGCTTCCGTTGTAGAGCCGGTTACCGTTATCGCAATGCTGCCGCCGCCACCCATTTCATCTTTGATCAAGCTAAACTCACTGTCCGCAGGCACAGCTGCCTCTGCTCCTATTTCGTCAATGAAGGCATCCATATCTGCTTCTGCATTAAAGCCAATAAACCAATCTACTTTATTCGTTGCTTCCATGCCGCCTCCGAAGACGCCGCCTATCGTAACATTCGTATTCTCAACATCCTTATGCTCCCGAATGATCGCATCCAGACGATCGGCTTCTACTTCTAGCGTATCCAAGCTAGTTCCTTTGGGCATTTCCAGCGTGGCGAACATATATTTATATTCAGACTCCGGGAGTAAAATAACGTCAACCTTGCCCGCAATGATCGGTACAAGACTTCCGAAAAATAACAGAAACGATACGACCAGTACGATCGTTTTGTGCCCCAGCGACCATTGCAGCACCCGCTTATAGCCGCGGCTCATGGAAGATTCCTTAGGCTCTGTAAGCTTTGCATTTCTCATCAGTGCCCATGCCATGAGCGGCACTACCGTAAGCGCAACAAGCAGCGAGGACAGCAGTGCAAATCCAACGGTCCAAGCGAACGGACGGAAATAGCCTCCGATCATCCCTTGAAGCAAGCCGAGCGGTGCAAAAACAGCTACCGTCGTGATGGTGGAGGAGGTAATCGCTCTCCCTACCTCAGCCGTTGCCGAAAGAATCAAATCCTTCGTTATTTTCTCGCCTCTCATCCTTCGCACAATATTTTCAATAACGACAATACTGTCATCCACGACTCGCCCTGTTGCAACGGCCAAGCCGCCAAGCGTCATAATATTCAACGTCACATCCGTAAAATATTTCAAGCAAATCATCGCGATCAGCATCGAGAGCGGAATCGATACGATAGCTATGAGCGTAGCCCGGAAGTTCCGCAGGAAGAACAAAATCAGAATCGAGGCGAACAAGGCGCCAAGCGCACCTTCTCGTGCAAGAGTATTTACTGATTCCTTCACGTCCGTCGCACGGTTATACATGATGAGTGATTTAATTTGCCCATCCTTCTCGGCATCCTTAAATACTTGCTGCACCTTGTCAGATACTTCTACCGTATTCGCATCGCTTGACTTCACAATGTCCAACGATACGCTTGCTCTCCCATTGGTTCGATTAATGACACTAAGCGCCTTCCCCTGTGAAATCTCGGCAATGTCGGTCAATTTCACATCTCCGGCTGGCGTCAGGCTCCATGCTTTTAGCTGCTCAATCGAACGAAGATCACCTTGAACGAACACCGGCAGCTTCGTCGAGTTGATCGTTGCCTCGCCCAGCGGCACACTTAAATTATTGGCTTGCAGCCCTGCCAAAATCTGATCGTATGTGATGCCTTTATCGGCCATCTTTTGTGCATCAAGCTGTATGTATACACCTGTATCCTTCAGGCCGGTAACTCGAACATCGCTTACACCTTCTATTGCTTGTAAATCTGTAAGCAGCGAATTTTGGACGATGGCCGTTAATTGCTCCTCGGTCACTCCCTCTTCTGCAGCTACGCTCGTGTACATAATAGGCTGATTAGTCGTTGAGAAATATTGAACCTCCGGCTTTGCAACACTCTCCGGCAGGGACGCTTCTCCAATTGCCTGAGTAACCTCCGCTTGCTTCTTCTTCATATCATCGCTGTAGCTGAATTCCAGCTGCAGCATCGATACGCTGTTAGCGGATTGGGACGTAATGCTTTTGACACCTTCCAAATTGCGCAATACCTTCTCAAGCGGCATTGTAACCTGATTCATCACTTCATTTGGCGCCGCACCTGGATATACCGCTGCAACCATAATGCCTGGAAATGCAATCTCCGGCTGCTGCTCCTGCTTAAAGCCCAACGTCGCATACACACCGCTTGCTGCGATCAAAATGACTAACAAAATAATCGCGACCGGATTTCGCAGTGAAAAGCTCGTAAAAAATTTCATTTTTGTTCTCTCCATTTCCTATTCCAATTTAAATGGTTTACTTGTTTATTTTTTCCATTAATTAACCTACGAGTTTTATTGTAATGGCTAAAGGAGCTCCGCATAATGGTCTGCAGCCTGTAGTTAAAGCTAGACTTAAGTCGTATAGCCTATACGACCTTAGACAAGAAGACAGCTTCACAGACGAGTGAGCGACCTCGAAACATCACCATAAGCACGCATGCGTGCTTATTCCGTCAAAGTAACCTGGATTTGCTGCTCATAAGAACACATAGGGGCTTATTGAGCCCCTTCTGCGTATGAGAGACCTCGAAACATCACCATAAGCACGCATGCGGTCTATCGCGTCAAAGTAACCTGAATTAGCTGCTCATAAGAACACATAGGGGCTTATTGAGCCCCTTCGGCGTTTGTGCAACCTCGAAATATCACCATAAGCACGCATGCGGGCTTATGGCGTCAAAGTAACTCGAATTTGCTGTTCATAAGCACACATAGGGGCTTATTGAGCCCATTCGGCGTATGAGAGACCTCGAAAAATCACCATAAGCACGCATGCGGGCTTATCGCGTCAAAGTAACCTGAATTAGCTGCTCATAAGCACACATAGGGGCTTATTGAGCCCATTCGGCGTGTGAGAGACCCCGAAATATCACGATAAGCACGCATGCGTGCTTATCGCGTCAAAGTAACTCGAATTTGCTGTTCATAAGAACACATAGGGGCTTATTGAGCCCATTCGGCGTGTGAGAGACCCCGAAATATCACGATAAGCACGCATGCGTGCTTATCGCGTCAAAGTAACTCGAATTTGCTGTTCATAAGAACACATAGGGGCTTATTGAGCCCATTCGGCGTGTGAGAGACCCCGAAATATCACGATAAGCACGCATGCGTTCTTATCGCGTCAAAGTAACTCGAATTTGCTGTTCATAAGAACGCATAGGGGCTTATTGAGCACATTCGGCGTTTGTGCAACCTCGAAATATCACGATAAGCACGCATGCGTGCTTATCGCGTCAAAGTAACTCGAATTTGCTGTTCATAAGCACACATAGGTGCTTATTGAGCCCATTCGGCGTGTGAGCCGCGTGGAAAAACCACCATAAGCACGCATGCGTGCTTATCGCATCATAGCAACCTGAATTTGCTGCTCATAAGAACACATAGGGGCTTATTGAGCCCATTCGGCGTGTGAGAGACCCCGAAATATCACGATAAGCACGCATGCGTTCTTATCGCGTCAAAGTAACTCGAATTTGCTGTTCATAAGAACGCATAGGGGCTTATTGAGCACATTCGGCGTTTGTGCAACCTCGAAATATCACGATAAGCACGCATGCGTGCTTATCGCGTCAAAGTAACTCGAATTTGCTGTTCATAAGCACACATAGGTGCTTATTGAGCCCATTCGGCGTGTGAGCCGCGTGGAAAAACCACCATAAGCACGCATGCGTGCTTATCGCATCATAGCAACCTGAATTTGCTGCTCATAAGAACACATAGGGACTTATTGAGCCCATTCGGCGTGTGAGAGACCCCGAAATATCACGATAAGCACGCATGTGGGCTTATCGCGTCAAAGTAACCTGGATTTACTGCTCATAAGAACACATAGGTGCTTATTGAGCCCATTCGGCGTTTGAGTGACCTCGAAATATCACCAGAAGCACGCATGCGTGCTTATCGCGTCAAAGTAACCTTGATTTACTGCTCATAAGAACACATAGGTGCTTATTCAGCCCATTCGGCGTGTGAGCAACCTCGAAATATCACGATAAGCACATATGCGTGCTTATCTCGTCAAAGTAACCTGGATTTGCTGCTCATAAGAACACATAGGGGCTTATTGAGCCCCTTCGGCGTGTGTGCGACGGCAATAAGCGGCAATAAAATCACAAAAAAGAATCCCGCCAACAGCTGTTAGCGGGATTCTTTTTCGTAAACTATTAAATTGGCTTAAAGCTGCTGCACCACATTAAGCACCTGCTGCGCATGATCCTTTACTCGCACCTTGCGCCATTCTTGAACCAGTTTGCCGGCAGTGTCAATTAAAAATGTTGATCGAACAAGTCCCATATACTCTCTGCCGTATAGCTTCTTTAGCTGCCAGACGCCATACAGCTCACACACGGCATGCTCCGTATCGGCCAACAATAGAAAGGGCAGCTCCTTCTTCGCGATAAAATTTTGATGTGATTTGATCGTATCGAGGCTGATGCCCAAAATAACAGTGTTATGTTGCAGCATCTCCTTGTTCGCATCCCGAAAGTCGCAGGACTCTTGAATGCAAGCTGTCGTCATATTCTTAGGATAAAAATACAGCACCACATTTTTGCCGCGATAATCACTTAATGAAACCATCTCTCCATTAGACGCCATCAATTGAAAATCTGGCGCCTGATCTCCTACTTGAAGCTGTGTCATCTCTAGTCCTCCAAAAAAACTATTCATACTTGCTGCTTTGTATCTCTCGCTCTCGCGCTTGCTTCAAATCAACTACGAGCCGGCACCGCGATATCGCTTCACACCGTGATTCCATAAACATAGTCCCAATGTGAAAACAATCACTCCCATGACAGGCGTAAATAACGCCAGCTGTGAGAGATCATCCGTTTTCTTCTCCAGAAAATAAGAAGCCGGAATGACGCCGACGAATGCGAATGGCAGCACCCATGTCAGGACGAACCGTATCATTTTATTATAAATGTTTACAGGATAGCGGCCGTAGTTTTGAATATTATACATCAACGGCACAATGCCCGTTGGCGCATCGGAATAAAACGAAATCGCACTAAGAGCCGTATAAAGCCCCGCATAGATAAGCACCGATCCCAGCACAAGTAGAAGCATTATAAAGAGGTCGAGCACTTCAAATGGCAAACCGAGCTGTGTCCAGCACAGCACCATAATGATGGCGCCGACGAAGGAGCCGATCAAGGAAGGCGGGTCTACATTTTCGAGCAGCACCTGATACAGGCTATGAGCAGGTCGTGTCAGGACACGATCCATTTCACCTTTTACAATATAACGCTCACTGAAATTCCAAATGCTGAAGAAAGTGCTGAATACGCCATACGGAACCATAAAGAAGCCATAAACAAATACAACCTCTGCCTCCGACCAGCCGCCGAGCGAAGGCGTATGCTGGAACACAATTAATATAAAGATAAGGTTCATCCCTTGAAACAATAAATCAGAGAGCACCTCAATCCAGAAATCCGTACGGTACGTCAATCTGGTTTTTGCGTAATTTTTAAGATATTCCCAGAACAGTGATGCGTATCTCATTTTGATCAACCCCCTTGCACGAACAACCGCTTACGAGCAGAACGCCACGTTAGCCAGATCGGTATTAATAAGCCCACAAACCATAGCACCTGTATGCCAAAAACATTCAGTACCTCACTTGTCGGCGTACGACCGGTAAATACGGAGCTAGGCAAATAAGTAATGGCCTGAAACGGCAGCCACTGCATAATACCAGCGAGCCAGCCTGGCATGAAAGCGATAGGCACGACCACGCCTGAGAACAAGTCAACCAGTACTCGTTTCATTCGCATCATGCCTTCGTTATTCTCAACGAAAAAGGCGAACAAGCCGGTCAAAATATTGATTTGTGAGTTAATGAGAAAGCTAAAGAAAAGCATCACCATATAAATAAGCCAGGTTTGCGGATCTGTCGGGAGCGTCACCGGAAAGATTAAGCACACGATAATCATGCCAGGCACCATAAACAGCAGCATCCGGAATAAGCCCTCGCCAAAGCCCTGCATCATCTTCACAAGCAAATAAGAATATGGCCTTATAAGCTGAACCGATACGCTGCCATCTCGAATTTCGTTCGCGATTTCTCGGTCAAGGTTGTTGAAATAAAACGCCCGGGCCATCCAAGATACAGCGATATATGTCGTCATCTGGTTGACGGTAAAACCAGCCAGCGTTTCCTGGTTGCCGTAAATCGCCTGCCACAGAAAGTAATAGGCACCAATATTAATGGCATAAATAATAATCCCGCTATAATAATTAACCCGGTATGCAAGCATCGTAATAAACCTAATTCGTATAAAATCGATATAAGCGCTCATCATGATACTGTCGTTGCCTTTGGAGCGGTAGCAGAGCCCGCGGAATAGATGCTGCGAACGATATCATCGGTATTTGTTTCTATTATTTTAATATCGCGTATTTCAACGCCGCCTACTACTGAAGCCAGCGCATCTGAAACGTTAACGCTGTGCGGCAGCCACATTTTTGCGGTGATCTCATTATCCATCGTCCAAGTTACATCCAAATTCTCCGTAAGCTGCTTAAGCTTCGCAAGCTGCGTATTTCCTGCGAACTGGAATTGTATTTCGCGGCCCTTGCTCCAACGGTTTTTAAGCTCATCCAGTCCGCCATCATAAATAATTCGACCATCATCGAGCATAATGACGCGTGAGCATAGCGCTTCAATATCTTGCAAATCATGTGTTGTCAGCAAAATTGTCGTCCCCTGCTCTTTGTTCATTTGCATAAGGAAATCACGAATTTCCGTCTTCACGATAATATCAAGACCGATCGTCGGCTCATCAAGAAACAGAATGGATGGGTTGTGAAGCAGTGAAGCGACAAGTTCGCAGCGCATCCGCTGTCCAAGGCTTAGCTTCCGAACTGGACGATTGAGCAAATCGCCAAGCTGCAGACGCTCAACCAGCTCATCCAAACGTTTGCGGAAATCCGACTCAGAAACGCGGTATACCTTTCGCAGCAGCTGAAACGATTCAATTACACCGATATCCCACCACAGCTGCGAGCGTTGGCCAAACACGACACCAATGCCGCTTACGAACTTCTCTCGATCCTTAAAAGGCACATACCCGTTTACTTTAAGCTCACCTGCTGTAGGCACCAAAATACCTGTAAGCATTTTAATCGTTGTTGATTTGCCGGCTCCATTTTCTCCAATATAGCCGCAAATTTCGCCCTGCGGAATTTGAAACGAAATATCTTTTACCGCCGTAATCTCATTGTACTCACGTTTAAACAAATCCTTGAGTGCGCCAGATAAGCCTTCACGGTTTTTCTGAACACGAAATTGTTTGCGTAAATCCTTCACATCAATAGCTGTCATGCGGTTCTAGCTGCCCCTCTCGCTTCGACATTTCCTAGGAAATAGCGATCTTTATTTACCTAAAACGATAAAACTTGCTTCTGCATGTCGTTCAGCTTTATAATTTTATGATATGTAATCATACATTACTTCACTCCCAGCGTAAACGGTGGGTTTGCCCATTCTGCCAAAGCCTATTGAAAACAAATGGAATGAGGCTGCAAAATTAGCTTTGTCTTATATTCTCTAATTTTTCTAGCGTTACTAGCTTCGCTGAGCTTTTCCTATTACGATTGCCATTATACTTTGCCATCCTTGCTCACGCTTACAATGAAATTCATCTTGTACGCCACAAAAAAAGATTCCGCAGCATCCGAAGGGAGCACGTCGAACGAAATGTCTAAAGAGACGAATAAGAAGCCTAAATCACCGACTAACAAAAGAAAATGGAAATGGTTATTCATCAGCCTATCTGTCATCCTAGGTGCGGCAGCAGCATTTGCAATTTATTGGACAGTAGGCGTATATAATGCATTAGACAATTTCAGCAAACCTAATGAAACGCAATCACCCTCAGAGGATGCGCAGGAAACACCCGTTCCGATTCCCGACTGGGAGGGCACAGAACGCGTAAACATCATGCTGCTGGGCGGTGATGCGCGCGGCATAGATGAAGGACAGGCCGCTCGTTCAGATTCCATTTTGGTCGCCTCATTCGACCCTGTAACCAAAAAAGCGCATTTGTTCTCTGTACTTCGAGATACCTATGTCAAAATAGATGACCATGGCAAAGGCCGTATCAATACAGCAATTACGTTAGGCGGTTACCCTCTTGCTATGAAAACGGTCGGCGATCTGCTCGGTCTCGACATTCAATATTATGTGTATACCGATTTTGAAGGCTTCAAGTCGCTAATCGATACCATTGGCGGCATATACTTCGATGTCGAGAAAGACATGCGCTACACAGATAATGCAGACGGAAATCGATACGATATTGATCTCAAAAAAGGATATCAGCTGCTCGATGGCGACAAAGCTCTGCAATACGTTCGCTTCCGCCACGATGCTATGAGTGATTTCACGCGAACGGAACGCCAAAGAAATTTCTTAATTAAGGTTTCCAAGGAGCTTCAATCGACCTGGAACATAATTCGGATGAAAAAGATTCTAGATAGCGTTGAGCCGTATATAGACATGAACATCAGCGTAACGGATATGCTCAAGCTTGGCCAGCTTGGCGTCAAAAGCCATGTAGCCAGCACGACGCAAATACCACCTATGGAGCTCATTGCAGAGGACCGTGTCGGCGGCGCTTCCGTTATCGGAATTAGCGACGAGGACGATCTCCGCTCCTATGTACAAATGACGCTTGAGCAGGATGACACTGTACCTGAGCCAACAGAAACACCACTGCCTTCTGATGATACGACAGGCAGCAGTACAACCAGCACGACACCATAAACCATTTCTACACGCAGCCGTGTTCTTTGGTTGCGTGTATTTTGTTGCTTTTTAATCTATTTCATACTGGAGGCTCCCTGAGATGACCATAAAAAGACCTAATTCCGAGAAGCTTTATGAAGAAGCGCTGCTGCACATTGTCGGCGGCGTCAACAGCCCCTCACGCTCCTACAAAGCTGTAGGCGGCGGTGCTCCCGTATTCATGAAAAGAGGAGCAGGCGCATATTTCTGGGATGTAGATGACAACCGCTATATCGATTACTTAGCCGCTTATGGTCCAATTATTACTGGACACGCTCATCCTCATATTACAGAAGCAATCATTCGTGCCGCACAGGATGGTACGCTTTACGGCACACCTACCGAGCTTGAAATTAAGCTTGCACGCATGCTGAAGGAGGCAATCCCTTCACTCGACAAGGTTAGGTTCGTCAACTCCGGTACTGAAGCCGTCATGAGCACCATCCGTGTCGCGCGCGCTTATACAAAGAAAAGCAAAATTATTAAGTTTGCAGGCTGTTATCACGGCCATTCCGATCTTGTGCTTGTCGCTGCAGGCTCCGGTCCCTCCACGCTCGGTATTCCAGATAGCGCTGGTGTACCGGCCAGCATTGCCAGCGAGGTCATCACAGTTCCATTTAATGACCTGCCAGCACTTGAAGCTGCACTTGCGCGCTGGGGGCATGAGACAGCCGCCGTTATGGTCGAGCCGATTGTCGGCAACTTCGGGATGGTCATGCCGCATGAGGGCTTCCTAGAAGGCCTCTGCAAGCTTACTCGCGATGCTGGAGCACTCGTTATCTATGATGAGGTCATCAGCGCCTTCAGATTCCACTATGGGTCTGCACAGACATATGCCGCCTTCTCAGATCATCAGGCAATCGAGCCCGACCTCACTGCGCTTGGCAAAATCATCGGCGGCGGTCTGCCAATAGGCGCATACGGCGGTCGCCGTGAAATCATGGAGCAGGTCGCTCCGCTTGGGCCCGCCTATCAAGCAGGGACGATGGCAGGCAATCCCGCCTCCATCTCTGCTGGCATCGCCTGCTTGGAGCTGCTGCAGGAGCAAGGCATCTATGACAGAATGAGCGCACTTGCTACTAAACTGGCGACAGGTTTGCATGCTGCCGCTAGACAGTACGGCATCCCGCTTACGATCAATCAAATTCGCGGCTCCTTCTCAGCGCATTTCTGCGACCATAAGGTAACAAACTATGATGAGGCACAGGATACAGACGGTGAATTGTTCGGACGATTCTTTAAGCTCATGCTTGATCAAGGCATCAATCTTGCTCCTTCCAAATATGAAGCATGGTTCTTCACAACAGCACACACAGAGGCCGACATTGACGAAACGATTCAAGCCATTAATCATTCATTCGCTAAACTATAATAGCTTTAGCAGCGAAAAACGAGCAGACCACGGTGGTCTGCTCGTTTTTTTTGCTGTGAACTATGCCATTAATAAACGCTACTCCGATACCTTTAATAGCAGCAGACGATCATCATCCTGTGACGGACTGCCTCGCCCATCCGTATTATTCGTAATCACGTAGATGCGCCCATCTTTGATGGACACATCGCGAAGTCTGCCCTCTCCTTCGAATAGGATGGACATATCCTTAGTTTCCGGGTCATATCGATAGATTGCTCCACCCATCAAAGTCGCAATTAGCATCCGATTGCTCTTATCGACGGTCGCTCCTGATGGAGCTATGGCTTGTTCACCGGAGTGATAGATTGGTGTGATCATCCCCGCTTGCGCAGCTCCTCCATAAATCGCCGGCCAGCCGTAATTGCCGCCTGCTTCAATGATGTTAATTTCATCATGTCCGCCTGGCGTTCCCGATGGGCCATGCTCCGTATTAAACATGACGCCTTCATGATTCCATACAAGTCCCTGCGGATTGCGGTGCCCATAAGAGTAAACATAGGAGTCTGGGAATGGGTTGTCTTCAGGCACCTTGCCGTCAAGCTTCATTCTCAAAATTTTGCCCGCAAGACTATCCTTATCCTGTGCGAGCTCACGCTGCTGAGCATCTCCCGTTGTCACGTAGAGCATTTGATCCGGTCCAATCGCCATCCGCCCGCCATCATGATTAGCAGCTCCAGGTATTCCCTCAAGCAGCGGACGCACCTCATTCCACAGCTCGCCATCCTGCTTAATGAGGACGACTCGGTTCAAAATCTTCCCCTTCTCTTCATAGGTATGGTAAGCATAGGCCAACTTGGTCTGTTCAAAATCCGGTGCCAGCACAAAGCCTAAAAACCCGCCTTCACCAAGCTCATGCACGCCTTTTTGCAGCTGAACCGCTTGGCGCGTCATGCGATCGTCGTCAACCTTCACAATATTTCCTTCGCGCTCGCTAATATAGACAATGTCGTGATCAAATGCAATGACCCATGGAATACGAAGCTTCTCTGCAAGTACGGTATATGCAGCATCCGTAGAACCCGGCTCCTCTGACACCTTGTTTTCCTCGTCGATTGGCGTTTCCTGCGGCTTATTTGCTGCCTCATTCGTAGATGTCGGTGTTTCAGAAGCCTTATTCGATTCGCATGCAGCCAGTATCGTAACACATAGCGTTGTCATCAAAATAACGGCTAATCGCTTTCCTGCTTTCATTAATTCCCACCTCGCTTGTCTATTAAAAACAGAGAAGGACAACGATTCTGCATGCATTGCAGAGCGTTGTCCCTTGGCCATTATTCGTTTGCTTCCGCTTCAGCAAGCGCGGCGATAAGCTCATCTTGAATAAGTACGTTTGATGCTACAACATTGCGAACGCCTAGATCATACGGCTTGCCAAGCGTACTGCTTACCACCCCGCCTGACTCCTGCACGAGCAAAGAGCCTGCGGCAAGATCCCAGCTGCTCAGGCCGATCTCCCAGAAGCCGCTTAGACGGCCTGCTGCGACATATGCCATATGCAGAGCGGCAGATCCTGCAATCCTAAGGTTACGAACCTGCGGAGCAATAGCCTGTATCCCTTTCAAATTGAGTGGAAGCGCATAATGATGATCCGCAGGAAGCCCGGTTGCCACTAAGCTGTTGCGCAGCGTATCATCCTTGGAAACCTGCATTCTTTTGCCATGAACGTAAGCGCCCTTGCCCTTCTCCGCGACAAATAGCTCATCTCTCATTGGATCATATACGACGCCTACAATAACTTCGCCGTTGTGAGCGAGCGCAATCGACACGCAGAAATAAGGAAACCCGTGAACGAAGTTGGTCGTGCCGTCGATGGGATCGACGATCCACAAATATTCAGCATCTCTAATATCTTCAAGCGCACGTGTAGAGGCCGCAGGTCCAGGCTCAACACCTTCCTCGCCAAGAAACGAGTGATTTGGAAAATGAGTCATAATTAGTTTTTTGATTAAGCGCTCGGAACCCTTGTCTATCTCTGTCACAAGGTCATGCGAGGAATATTTTAAATCAAGGCTCGCAAAATTCCCCAATCGCGTCTGAATCCATTCTCCCGCTTTCGATGCGCAATTAATGGCTACAGCAGTAAAGCTTTTCCCGCCTACGACGGAAGCATTGTTCTGGTCTTTCACATCCATCACTCTTCCCTCTATAGTAATTTATAAACTTTTCCATTCATGTTATCGTCTATTACGTGTGGAGCGACTAGCAAGTTTCGCATATAAGTATCTTCACCATATCAAAATGATTGCAAGCCTTCAATGATTAATTGGGCTGCCAGTAAAAGAAGTGTCACTCTGAGCAGCCATAATAGCCCTTTTCCGCTCATTTTCACTGCGATAGCGGCTCCTAGCTTACCGCCAATCCATGCTCCTGGAACGAGCGCAAGCACCAGCAGCCAATCCGTTTCTCCCAAATAGACATGCATCCCGCTGCCCAGTATCGATGATAGAAATATGACAAACATAGATGTTGCCGTCGCCATATGAGGCGGAAAGCGAAACAGCAGTACCATTAACGGCACGAATAATGAGCCTCCTCCGATACCGAACAGCCCTGACATTAATCCAACTCCAAAGCCAATCAACAAAACCGGTATGATGCCATAGCTGTAGGTATGTACCTCACCCTTTGCATCCGTTAACGTTCGAACAATCGGCCATTGCTTCGAAAACGGTTTCATATAGTCACGAGCGATAAGCAGCGATGCCATCAGCAGCATAAAAACACCGAATACAAGCTGAAAAACACCAGCGGGCAGCTTGCCTGTAAGCGCAGAGCCGAGCATCGCAGCTGGTCCACTCGTTATGAAAAACAAACCACCGGTACGAAAATCGACAATTTTTCGTTTGGTATAGCTCATCGTGGAAGCAAGTGCTGTTACGACGAGGACAGTAAGCGATATGCCAACAGCTGTAGCATGTCCGATATCATCACCGATAAGCACGGGTCCAAGCAGCATAAGAGCTGGGACGATAATAATGCCGCCGCCTAATCCGACAATGCTGCCAAACATCGCAGCTACAACGCCAAGTAAGACAAGAAGTATCCATTCCATGAAGCTATCACCTTTTCGTTTAATAAGCATCTTGTTGTGCCTAGCGTCCGCAGCAGCTGTAAGCATACAAGCACCGTCAAGAATACGCCCTGACGGTGCTTGCATGCAACCATTAATGCTGAGCAGCGATTTCTACGCATCCGCCATCCAACACTTTAATGCCCTCTTCGCTGGATTCCATCAGCTTTAAATCCTCAATGAGCTTCATCAAGGCCTCATCCTTGCTTTTGGCTTCCAGCATACAATCCAAATACTCGGTATTGCGGGCGGCATTACGCAGAAATCGTACGAGCTGCTCGGCCTCTACAAATTCTGCATGAGCACGCGGCTCGGATATGCTTTTTGGACTAGAGGCATGAATTTTAGGAGGAAGCTGGCTTGCGCTTGAATAGCCCAATCTCTCGCCTTCCTTCTGCCAGGTTCGCACAATACGCGGCCATAAGCCATTGTACAGCTCATCCTCATCCACATCACCAGAATTAACCGCATGATGATGAATATCCAGCACCATAGGAATACCCGCTTGCTCTGCTGCCTCAAGCGTTTCCCTTACGTTGAACGTTTTATCATCATTTTCAAGCGTTACCCGCTGTTTAAGACGAGGCGACAGAGCATTAAACTGATGAACGAATCGTTCCGCAGCTGCTGCCTTGTCGCCATAAGCTCCGCCTATATGTATATTGCACTTCGTTGCTTCGTCAAGTCCCATCGCTTCCAGCATCAGCACATGATTCCGCAAATCCAGCTCAGACTTTCTCAGCACCTCAGGTCTTGGCGTGCTAAACACGCAGAAGTGATCCGGATGAAAGGAAACGCGCAGCCCATTCCTTCGCACAAAGTCGCCAACCTCCTGAAAGGCTGGAGCAAGTGCCTCAAAGGGATTCCAATCCACTAATTCCTCATGCGTTGCAAGCGGGATTAGCTTGGACGAAAATCGGTACATTTGAATGCCGCTTGCCTTGCAATGCTTCAAAATACGCAGTGTGCTTCGCAAATTTTCCTCTGCAATTCTCTCCAGCTTTCGAATGCCCGCTTCGCGATCATCCAGCTTGGAGAAGTTTGTATAAGTCATCGTTCTCGATGGAGAAGCATTCTCTAGCTGCAGGCTCATCGCCACAAAGCCTAATCTAACGATCATTGATTAAGCCTTCTCTCCAAAAAACATTTCAAAAGCAAGCGCTGTTTGCACTCTTGCTTCTTCGTCTGTCAGCTTTCTCACGAGCTCCATCTCCACCTGTGTCACTTCTTCGCCCTGGAAGTTGATCTCTGCGATAGAAGCTAAGATGCGGACAATCCCAATCGCCTCGTTGCCAGGCGTATAAGCAATGACTTTCTGGCCAGTTGGAAATACGCGAAAGCCGCTCTTTACCATTTTGCCCCGACCGTACTCTAACAATTCATACAACTCTTGCTCGGACTTAAATTTGCACACAGAATTAAACTCAGTTGCAAAACCCATATGGTTTCCCTCCTTTCAGTGAAATTTCCACCTGGCCTTCAAAAGCGTTTCGAACCCTCCCAAACCCTCCCTTCCAAGGGAGGGCCCCATGGGTTGCACCCTCTGGACTCCCGCAATTGGACTAACGGTCAGTCACAAATAGTCACTCGGGAACCACATTTGCTGAGGAACGCTTTCGTCCCTGCGGGACACGCTTTACGTTTGCTGAGACCTGATTAGTTTTAGGGTAATTTGCTCTCTATAGCCACTATACACGTACACACACAGGTAAACTTACTTACTTACTTACTTACTTACTTACTTACTTACTTACTTACTTACTTACTTACTTACTTACTTACTTACTTACTTATGCACATACTCTTACTGACTTACTTTGCACAGTTAAATTACCTTTTCACACTTGGGGCTCCGCTACGCTGTACTTTGTACAGTAGAATCGCCCCTTTTCTCTTGGGAACTCTGCTACACTGCACTTTGTACAACAGAATCATCCAATATGAGCCTTTTTCCTTGTTTTATTGCTATTTCTGATGCATTTTTACAATGTAGCGCTTGAAAGGAGCAGCTATGTTAGGTTTCTACTGTACTTTGTGCATTGTACGTAGTTAGTCTCAACCGAATATGGCTGCGATTAGCTGAGCTTTTCTCCTAAATAACCAAACAACAGCCTTTAATCCAGAGCTGACCTCGTCCGTAACCTAGCAAAGCTAAAATTAGTTGGAGTTTTTCCGAGTAAAGTCTGCTCATGTACCTGTTTGCCTATTCAACTTGTCCCATCAAATATGAAAAAAACTCCTTATTTTTCATTTTGGATGGGACCCAAGCCTTTTCGCTCGAGCCCTGCTTCAAAACTTTGTATAAGAGAATTTTTTTAATTTTTCGCGTAACATCACTAGCTTATTTCGTTCCTGCAATCAACCTTAACCTGCGGAGTCACCGATATAGTCAATACGCTGCTTCTCTGCATGCCGCGCGAGAGCTAGGGAGATTAAGGTGTTTAACAATTCTTTATATGGAACGCCGGTTTCCTTCCACATGAGCGGATACATGCTATTTGGAGTAAAGCCGGGCAGCGTGTTTACCTCGTTAATGAACAGCTGGCTGTCATGCTTGCGCAAGAAAAAATCGACGCGGGAAAGACCCGAGCCATCAATGGCCTGAAAAGCGCGAATGGCCATTTCACGAACAGACTCTGTTATTTCTGGCGATAGGATTGCCGGTATTTGCATCGTCGACTTTCCGTCTATATATTTAGCTTTGTAATCATAGAACTCATTGGACGGTGCAATTTCGCCAGGCAAGGATGCTTTGACATCGTCATTTCCCAGTACGCTAACTTCGATTTCACGTCCATCTACAAACTCCTCGACAATGACCTTGCGGTCAAAACGGAACGCATAGTTAACAGCAGCAACAAGCTCTTCGCGGTTTTTGGCTTTGGATACACCAACGCTGGAACCAAGATTAGCCGGCTTGATAAAGCAAGGGTAACCAAGAGCAACCTCACATTCCATGATGAAGAAGGAAGCATCTCTTTCCCACTGTGTACGGTTGAAGTAACGGAATAAACATTGCTGAAGCCCTTCTTGGGCGAATACCTTTTTCATCAAAATCTTGTCCATCCCAACGGCAGAAGCCAGAACCCCTGCTCCTACATACGGGATGTTAGCCATTTCGAAAAGCCCCTGAATCGTGCCATCCTCGCCGAATGTCCCATGCAACAACGGAAACACAACGTCAATTCGCGGCTCTTCATGATCAGTAGAGCTATCAGCATTCACTCCCGCAAATAAAGGAGCGAGCGCGAAGCCCGTCTGTTTGGACTCGCTCGCATCAATGCGAAGCTCCTCTATGTTTGCAGGTCGACCATCCAGCGCTGCCCCCGTTTTCCATTCGCCTTGCTTTGTAATATAGAAAGGTTTGATTTCATATTTACTATAGTCAAATTCGCCCATTACCGCATATGCCGTTTGCAGAGAGACCTCATGCTCTCCCGATTTCCCCCCGTAAACTAAACCTACTCGAATCTTGCTCCCCATGGCATATCCTCCGGTACATTAATTTATATTAGATCAGCAATATGAAAAAAACGATATTTCGTTTGTTCCGTCCATGCATAGGAATCACGATAATCCCAATAGCGATGTCTGCTGGAAACCGTGTTGGCATTTACAAGCGGCATTCCGAATGAATCAAAGGCAGTTACGATTGTACTGTGCTGAAAGCGTTGATCTCCATTCCAATCATACGTAATGACATCGCCAAGCTGCAGCTCATCAGCGGATTGTACAACCTGTGCGCGCAAGCCCGAAGACCTCGAGCCTGTCAAATAATTCGTTATCGCATTTGATACTGCCCAGCTAAAGCTCCACCATTCATTGCCCTTATTTCGTCCTTTATACCACCAGCCTGTTTCCCTCTTACCAGTATAGTTCATCGGAGCATTGCCTGCAAAGATACACTGTGACACATAATTGGTGCAATTTACCTCAAAAAGCTCGTATGCCGGATTGCCTTCATTCCACCATCGATCGGCATAGGCAGCAACCAAATCTCTCCTGTAACGAATACCTGAAGGTCGGTGTTTGAATTGCTGTATTAGGTCATAATTTAAGTATGGTGTTGAAGGTGACGATACATCGCCAAATAGTTCCGAATAATCATCGACGGTCATCCAGTTGTCTGTCACGGTGCCAAAGCGCGGCCTGCGTTCCGCGATAAGCGGCTCCACCCGCAGAACGTCCCAGCTGCCGCCTGACAAGCCCAGCCAGAGACGCTCGAACTCGGATCTTTCCTCCATGTAGTATCTTCCAGACTGTTCCATTCGTCTTTTGACATGTAAACGTATAAGTACGGAAACCTCACTGGATGATTCATTGATGCGGATAAGCTCTGCTTTCGTCTCACTTCCAGCAGGAAGCGCACCTCTGAGCAAATCACGCTCGCGCAGCCGTTCAAGTCTGCAGCGCAGCCGTTCGCAATGCTCGCTATCAGCTACGTAATCGGTTAGCGCAGCGGCATACTGGTTCGCTTCAGCTTGATTGTACAAGCTCACATAACGATGAACAGCTGATTTCCAGCCTTGCTGCATCCCTTCCTCTCTGTGCTGATCATAATCAGAGGAACGCATCAGCGAGTTGAGCTTGGAAGGCTGCCTTGCTACCTGCGTATCTTTCTTAACCTGTTCAGTGGCAATCGGTCCAGAATCCACGCTTGAATGCCGCTCCGCTTGTTCCCCGAATGGCAGCGGCAGCGGCTTTAGAGCATGCGTTTCAGCCTTTTGCCGCAGCTTGCTTTGAGAGGCAGCAGTCTTTATCGCTGCTTGATTACGTTTCGGACTCGGAATGCTCGGTCCTCGTTTACCCGTACGCGACATAGCTATCCCTCCTTGAACATTGTCGTGATGACATGCGCGTGCCAGCAGATTTACATTCTGATGTCTAAGGTTGATTAACTGCTTCATTATATGAAGCCACCTTCCGTTTCATGTAACATTCGTCATGATCAAATGTATTGCCCTATCGAGGCACGTAAAGTCATAAATGGACTTTACGGAAGCACTATTTTAACGATATACTGTAGGTATAGCGATTTTGAAATTGTGTTTCACAGAATGAAACATGAAATCTATTCACAGAGGAGAATGAAGATGTCTACACAAAACCATTATTCGGTCCGCACAACACTGGACGCCGGTGGCAAATCGTACGCATACTACCGTCTGGGCGGACTTGAAGAGCAAGGACTAGGCGATATTTCGAAGCTGCCTTTTTCCATCAAAGTATTGCTTGAGGCTGCTGTACGTCAATTTGACGGACGCGCCATTACACCAGAGCACGTAAAGCAGCTTGCAACTTGGGCTGACGGACGCGAGGATAAAGAAATCCCTTTCATTCCAGCACGTATCGTATTGCAGGATTTTACCGGAGTACCCGTTGTTGTTGACTTGGCAGCAATGCGCGACACCGTAAAAAAAGCAGGCGGAGATCCGAAAAAAATCAACCCTCTTGTACCGGTCGATCTTGTTATTGACCACTCCATTATGGTTGACGCATTCGGCAGCCCTGAAGCGCTTGAATATAATACAAAAATCGAGTTTGAACGCAATGAAGAGCGTTACCGTTTCCTTCGCTGGGCACAAACGGCGTTCGATAACTTCCGTGCGGTTCCACCGGGCACAGGTATCGTTCACCAAGTTAACTTGGAGTACTTGGCATCCGTTGCAGCAACCAGAACCATTGATGGTGAAACCGTCGTTTTCCCTGACTCCCTCGTAGGTACGGATTCTCATACTACGATGATCAACGGTCTTGGCGTTGTAGGCTGGGGCGTTGGCGGTATCGAGGCTGAGGCTGGTATGCTTGGTCAACCGCTTTACTTCGTTATGCCTGAAGTTATCGGCATTAAATTGACTGGCAAGCTTGCAGAAGGCTCCACTGCTACTGACTTAGCGCTTACAGTTACTCAAATTCTGCGTAAAAAAGGCGTAGTAGGTAAATTTGTTGAGTTCTTCGGTCCTGGTTTATCCAACATCAGTCTTGCAGACCGTGCAACAGTTGCCAACATGGCACCTGAGTATGGCGCTACAATCGGCTTCTTCCCTGTTGATAACGAGACGCTTAGCTACCTGCAGCAAACAGGTCGTCCTGATGACCTCATTGAGCTTGTTGGCTCTTATTACAAAGCACAAGACATGTTCCGTACGGATGAGACACCAGATCCAGTATTTACTGACGTGGTTGAACTTGACCTTTCAACTATCGTTCCTTCCCTTGCAGGACCAAAGCGTCCACAAGACCGTGTCGAGCTGACTGCAATGAAAGAATCTTTCAACAGCATCATTCGCACACCGATTGACAAAGGCGGATATGGACTTAGCGATGAAAAAATCGAGCAAATGATCACTGTCAATCATAATGACGGCCAAGTAAGCCAAATGGGTACAGGCGCTGTCGTTATCGCAGCTATCACGAGCTGTACAAATACTTCCAACCCAAGCGTTATGGTCGGTGCCGGCCTTGTAGCTAAGAAAGCAGTAGCACTTGGACTTAAGAAGCCTGCTTATGTAAAAAGCTCCCTAACGCCGGGCTCGCTCGTCGTAACGGAATATTTGACTAAAGCCAACCTGCTTGAGCCGCTAGAAGCGCTTGGCTTCCACGTTGCCGGCTATGGCTGCGCAACATGTATCGGTAACTCCGGCCCGCTTCCTGAAGAAGTGAGCAAAGCGATTACGGACAACGATATGACAGTATCTGCTGTTCTCTCTGGTAACCGTAACTTTGAAGGCCGTGTTCACGCACAAGTTAAAGCTAACTACCTAGCTTCACCACCGCTAGTTATCGCTTACGCGCTTGCTGGAACGACAAATATCGACCTTACAACTGATCCAATTGGCTATACAGAAGATAACAAGCCGGTATTCCTCAAAGATATTTGGCCAACTTCGAAAGAAGTCAACGATGCGATGACAGCTGCGCTTAACCCGCAAATGTTCCGCGACAAATACGAAAACGTATTTACGCAAAATGAGCGTTGGAACGCAATTTCGGTTCCTAAGGGCGAAAGCTACGAGTGGGATGCAAAATCAACTTACATTCAAAACCCGCCGTTCTTCGAAAACCTTGGTCCAGATCTTAACGACATTCAAGATATTCACAGCGCAAGCGTGCTAGCACTTATGGGCGATTCCGTTACTACGGATCATATCTCCCCTGCTGGTAACATTACAGTTAACAGCCCGGGCGGCCAATACTTGATCGATAATGGCGTTAAACGCGAAGACTTCAACTCCTACGGCTCCCGTCGTGGTAACCATGAAGTAATGATGCGCGGTACGTTCGCCAACATTCGTATTCGTAACCAAGTGGCTCCAGGAACTGAAGGCGGCGTAACGACTTACCTTCCAACAGATGAAGTTATGTCGATCTACGATGCATCGATGAAATATCAAAACGATGGCAAAAACCTTGTTGTACTAGCTGGTAAGGAGTACGGTACTGGAAGCTCGCGTGACTGGGCTGCCAAAGGTACATTCCTACTCGGTGTTAAAGCGGTTATTGCAGAAAGCTTCGAGCGTATTCACCGCTCCAATCTGGTTGGTATGGGCGTATTGCCACTCCAATTCCCAGAAGGTCAAAGCTGGAAATCACTTAACATTACTGGACGTGAGACATTCGACATCGTTGGCTTGTCCAATGACGTTGCTCCAGGCTCGAAAGTAACCGTAACCGCTACTCGCGAAGACGGAACAACCTTCGAATTCCCTGCGATCGTTCGTCTAGATTCCGTAGTTGACGTCGATTACTATCGCAATGGCGGTATCCTTCAAACGGTGCTTCGTCAAATGATTGCCAAAATGAACACAACAGCATAATCACTAAGCAGAGCATACAAATATAGGCTGTCCATCAAAGCTCTTTTGCCTTGATGGACAGCCTCTTTTGTTTGAAGCTGCAACTAGAAAAAATAGCGACAGCCCTGGACGAAAAAATTTTGTCCTAGACTGCCGCTATTTTATTTAGCTAATGTTTCTCATTAGTTGAACGCTAATCACCAGGACATCTGTACAAAATCTTTTATTTTTTTAATAATTGAATCAATTTCATAATGCATAGTTAAAGAATCGTAGACTAACCGAATGTGAGCATTTTCGTTTTTTAAATTATGCTGCTACTTCTTGTAATTGGCGACTTAGACGATCGCATGCTAACTTTGTGCAATTATAAACCAGCGTTACCAAGTTAAAATGTGCTTTCGCTTTTTGACCTGTTCGATGTCTTACATTGTTCAACTGGAAGAATTCCTTTAGGTAAGCATTCACTCTTTCGACTGCAGATCGTTTTTTAGCGATTTCTTTCCAAAGTTTCGAGCCTCGAGCCGGAGCACTATACTTTCTAAGATCAATTGTGATCTTCATCTTGTAAACCTTCTGGCAAAGTGAATCATGCGTTAATGGACAGCTCTCACATTCTTTCGGTCGTACGTATTTGAGCGTTTCATATTTCGAGTCGTAGCTGTCGTAACGATACGAATGCTCTCTCACACAGGTAGGGGCGAAGTGTTCGTCAAACCCGACAAGTTCGGGTTCTCGCCGACGGTTATAAGCGATAACGGCATGAGCCTTCGCTTCTCGCACTTGCTTATATATGGGCTCATAATCGTAACCTGCATCCATCGCTGCATAGTTGAAATGGAAATTTGGATGCTGCAAAGCAATCCCTTTTAGGAGCGGAATCGCGGCTTTACCATCATTCAAGTTCCCAGAAGAGAGCATGGCTCCAAGGATATATTGACTCTTGGTTCCGACTGCAAGATGACCTTTATAGCCATACCAAAAGACGTTTTTCCCATCACTATTTTTCTTGATTCCCCACTGCGGGTGAAGAGGCATTTCATCCCTTAGAACATGGAACGTCTCGCTGAGTTGTGCAGCGATTTCTTTCTCGAAGATTGGCTTTTGTTTCTCTTCTTCTTGTTTTTGTTCGAGCCAAGCTTCACGTTCGGCTTTTGATTTTCGACCACGCTTTTTAGGTTTGGGTTTTTCCTTTTCTTGCTTTGCAGGCGCTTGATCCCGAGCCTCGATATGAGTTGCATCTATGGCAACGGTATCGTCCGTAATGAATGATTCTGCCATGGCTTGCTTTAACAACTGGTCTTGCATTTCTTCTAGCGCATAGCTTTGGCTCATCTTGCGCACCAGCCTGGAATAGGAAGATGCAGAAGGAATGGCTTCTGAAAGCATAAAGCCACAATCCAAGCGGAATAGGATGTCATGCTGAAGACGCTTTATTAAATCTTTGATCGTAGGAATACGTTCAACGATTCTAACGATTAAGGAATAGACCATCGCCCTGTAATTCACTTCAACGGGAGCGCCATAAAGAGATGTTTTTCTGACCAAGCGCAAGATAGGCGTAATATCGATGGTAGAGAAAATCTCAAGGAAACGATCTTTTTGTTCCATTTCATAAAGCTCTTGCAGGGTAAATAAGCTCTCGTGTCGTATATATGGCATAGGGAGTTCTCCTCGTCTCTTTCGGTATGGTGTGGTTACTTTACCTATTCGAGATTTGGGGAGGTACTCCTTTTTCTATGCCTTAAGAAGCTAGTCCTAGCAAGGCTTTATTATTATGAAATTGATTCAAGTGAAAGAAGTTACCACAGCAGTTCCTAAGTTTTTTTGAAATTAGGCTAGAATAGAGCGTACATTAGTGACCACAAGCTGGTAGAAACTCGATGTCGGGTCCACTTTACCAATAACTACAGCATCTCTTGCGGCCAAGTCAAGCGATTTGGCTTGATCAGTGAGAACAACTCCGTTCAGCTCTGCGAACTGAACTCTTGGATGGGTCGTGTTAATCCCTCGGGGGACCGTAACCTCAAAAGGATACTCCTTTTTATGTGTGGTGACTGGAACAATCATGGCGAATTCTGAATTTTCCGGATCAATAAGTCCATCAGATAGTACAATTGCGGAGCGCCAACCGTGTTGTTCATGTCCCTTCGTTGGGTGCATGTTCAACCATACGATGCTCCCGCGTTCCACATGTCCTGTAATCGGCATTAAATAATTTCATCCCCCATAGGCTCAGCAAACATCTCTTCGTGAGCAAGCATATCCGGTTTACATTTCGCGCGGAGCGACAGAAAATGTTTGCGAAGAGCATCTTGATCGTCGGCCGTCGGAAACGCTGTACGCAGAAGAACTTCTTTGTTCTCAGTGACGTACATTTCTATCTCTACTCCATCGGTGAATTTTACTAGCTCAGAAACTTCTTGAGGAATACGGACGGCTAGACTATTGCCCCACTTACGTACAGTTGCTGTTGTCATATAGACCAATCCTTTCTTCTGTTCATGATTCAAGAGTACCACAGCCTTCCACCCCTGTATACACTAAGTATATACAGGGATTGGGAATTGGATACGCTAAATTTAAAAAACACATTGAGCTATCATTATTCGTTCGCGTAACAACGTTTGCTTAATTTTTATCTCTTATCTCACGAAGAGTTTCTTCAATTCTCTCCATCTTCCTTAACATCGAATATTGATTCCCGATCATACCAGCCAGTCCAATTACTAATACAATTACTATTAAAAGATTCATTCATACCCTCCGTAGTTTGATTTCTTCTCCTTATCTAATTGTAACATTTACCCAACTACCCAGCCTGTTTACTTAATGAATCACGATCAGTCTAAGACTTTTCCCTCTGACGCATTGAACATTTACAGGCTGCTTAAGTAGCACTAGATCTAAACTTTAGATCTATTCTCCCCCAACCAGCTCAAAAAGGAACTATAAGTCTAGTAGTTAGATCTAATTCTAAGCGAATCCATCAAACGGTCATGGAAAAGCAGCAATTCGGAAGACTTAAGTCTAATTATAAGATCTATTTCTTTATAATCAGTCCCAACGGCAATAATAGGTATAAAAATTAGACGAATGACCGCCTTTAGTCACCCCTCTCCATTAACTATAAAATCAACTAATCCAAGTACTGTCTGCTTTTAAAACTTGCCATTTACCTTTATTGATTTCAACGGTAACCTGCACTCCGATAGCTCCGTCGCCCGATCTATACTTTGAGCCATCAACAACCATTCGTGTCTCTGATATTACCGTTTTTCCAACCCGCAGCAGAATGCCATTCAGCACCAATGTTTGGGGGTTATATAATCCCTTGTCCATTAGTTGCTCATACGTCGCTTCCATTACTTCCACATTGTATTTTTTAAAATGATTTAAAATTTGTTCCTTATCTGATTCATTCATATCCTGGAAATTACTCATGTCAATCGCAATGTATTTCATACCACTGTTCAGGCCATCATCAATAGGCATGTACGCGTCTAATGCCAAGCTATACAATTCTCCCATATCTTTTGCGGGAACAGTGCTCGAGCATGCTGTTGATAATATTACGCAAAGTAAAATAATCCCCAAACAGAGCTTCTTTATTCTCATTTAAAATCCCTCCATCTCAATTTATCAGACGGATAATAATCAATAATTGTTTTAAATTTTGTAAACAAATCTATCAAAAAGAACCTTCAACTCCACTTTACAAGGTGGAGTTGAAGGTTCTTTTTATTTTATTTCATCTGAATTGGTTGCTCTTTGATTTCGTGCTGATCGTCCAAGCTATAATCCGTGGTGCTTCCAGCCTATATGCTCATCGTACCCATTCGTTTAGCTGATTCCATCAACACGCTTGCGAAATCGCTCATCGTCTGGATCGTCAATCGGCTTGCCGGACCCGATACCGATAAGGCAGCCGATACCTTTCCTTGCCTATTAAAAATAGGCGCGGACAGTGCCGCAACCCCTGGCTCGCGCTCCTCGAAGCTTGTTGCGTAGCCTTGTAAGCAAATTTCCTCAAGCTGCTGCTTGTATTGATCCAGATCAATAGAATATAGCCAAGCTGGATCTCCAAAGATGCTCTCCTGTACGATAGGATCAGAATAAGCAATAAGCACCTTGCTTGACGCTCCTGCATATAACGGCAGCCGCGCACCTACCGGAGCTACACGGCGGACCGGTTGATTGCTCTGTACCGCTTGCATACGTATTCGCTCAGAACCGTCTCTTACATATATACTTACAGTTTCTCCTAATCGATCACGGAGCCGTTCCATCTCAGGCAACCATATCGTCCCTTGATCGTCGGTCCGCGATAAATTGGTGGAGAGCTCCCACATTTTCAAACCCAAAAAATAACGGTCGGTCGAGCGATCCCGCTCGATAAAGCCTTTTTCCTCGAGCGTTGCGAGCATCCGATGAACGGTGCTTTTGTGCAGGCCTACATGCTCGGCAATTTCCGTCATCGCCCAGTCCGCTTTCATTGTAAAGCACAATAAAATATCAAGTGCTCGATCCACTGCCCGAACCGTCGATTTACCTTCTTCCATGCAGCCGCACCTCCCTCTAATAAAGTTTCATCCAATGAAACTGATTCTCATTCAGTATAACTCATACCTGCTGTACTCGTAAAGAAAAGTTGTTACATTACAGTAATATTACAACTAATTAACATTACCTCGACACTAATTGACAGGCTCCTAGGACCAGACTACGATTAAAGTACTAGAGTATGGATAGCGCTTTCATTTTTGTGAACAAATAGTTCCATTGACGGATGCTCTATTACAGAGGGAGGACGACGACATGAGCACGACTATGATGACACCATTGCCCCTTGAAGGCGGATTTCCGCAGAGCCTTCAGCCCTTTCCTTTGGGAGACGCCGACAAGCTTTTTCAGCTTCGCAAAACAAAAAGCCGCAGCAAGCATCTGCTCGTTGCTTCTATTACTTCTCTTATAGCCGCGTGTCTGCTCGTTGTCATCATATTTCATGGTTATGTAGCTTGGATGCTCGCCTATCCCTATGTAGCTCCGCTCACTTCTAATCCTCAAATCGCAATTGGCTTAGATTACGAGGATGTTATTTTTCCAAGCAAAAGCGGTGATACTACCGTCAGCGGCTGGTTTGTCCCTGCTTACGAAGGAGCAAGCGAGCCTACCGCATCTATGCGTACAGTCGTTTTCAGCCATGGCTACGGTGCTAATCGCGAAGAAACCTGGGTGCCGATGTATGAGCTAACCAAGCTGCTGCACGGCTTAAACTATAATGTATTGCTGTTTGACTATGGATATGCCTCGAAGGAGTACAAAGCACCAGCCACTGGAGGGCTTGAGGAGTCGCAGCAGCTGCTCGCTGCTGTAGATTACGTCAAAGCTCGCGGCGCCGAGGACATCGTCGTTTGGGGCTTCTCAATGGGTGCTGGAACTGCACTACAGGCAGCGCTTCAAACCGAAGCTATTGATGCTATGATTCTTGATAGCTTATTTATTCCAAGCTCCGAGGCGTTATTTGACAACTTGAATCAATTTATTTCCTTGCCGAGCTTTTCGCTTCCGCTCATCGAATCGATGATTCCACTTTGGACGGGTACCAGCTTTGGCTCTATCCCGGCAAGTGAAGTCATCTCAAACGTCTATGATATCCCGCTTTTCATTATTCACGGCACCAATGACGTTAAAGCGCCCTTTCAGACTGCTGAAGCCGTCTCCGAGGGACAAGGTAACGTTCTATCCCGCTCCTGGATCGTACAAGACGGCAAGCACGAGCTGCTGTTTAAAGTCCATCCGAGTGAGTATATTCAAAGAGCAGCTTTATTTCTAAGCCAAGTTGATCAACAGCTGCAAGCAGAACGATTATAAATACGAGCACGACATAAGCCTCCATCGAAATGAATACATCTAGTATAGATGCACTTGTTTCGACTAAGGAGGTGAAGGTCGTGCTTTTTGTTTACGGAACGCTCATGCCCGTTCGCGTTATCGAATTTATACGGCATTGGAAGCTGCAGGAGAAGGAGCATGCCGCTGTTATTTTGCAAGCCGCACCTGAGCTTGAGCCTCAATATGTACAGCTTCTGCAATCATGGGAGCCTGTTTTCTCACATACCGCGCATTATACCAACCAGTGGCTGGATGATTGGCTGCCCTTTCCAGCCCGTCTGCCTGCACAGGTAGCGGAGTCGGTCGAATCGCTTATCGATGCTGCCCTTCAGCAATCTCGAACGTATGTTGATCAGTTGACACAGCTAACCGAACGCATAGCCTCAGAATCCACCGCAATTACGAAAACTGTAATTAACCACGCCATTCGCGAGTCCAACTACTATATTGGCCTTATGGCCCATTATCGCCAAGCCTCCAGCATCTCACATGACGGCGAGCAGCGCTCTCCCGCTCAGCAAGTAGCGATAGGAGGACATGTGCTGCCTCCCTTGCCTTATGCTTACCATGCCCTAGAGCCCTATATTGATGAAACAACGATGCGAATCCATCATACGATTCATCATAAGGCCTACGTCGATGGCTTAAACAAAGCTGAGCTTCAGCTGCAAACGGCGCGAGAAACTAATAATTTTGATCTAGTTAAGCATTGGGAGCGCGAGCTCGCTTTTAACGGCGCTGGTCATTACTTGCATACTTTATTTTGGAGTGTGATGTCCCCTTATGGCGGAGGTGAAGCCGCGGGCTCACTTAGTACTCAAATACGAAGCGATTTTGGCAGCTTTGCTGCGTTCAAGAAGCAATTCAGCGAGGCAGCAGCGAAGGTTGAGGGCAGTGGATGGACTATTCTCATATGGAGTCCACGCAGCAGACGGCTAGAGATCCTGACAGCAGAGAAGCATCAGAACTTGTCGCAATGGGATGCGATTCCAGTATTGCCTATAGATGTGTGGGAGCATGCCTATTATTTAAAATATCAAAATCAGCGCCCTGAATACGTAAAGCAATGGTGGAGTGTAGTCAATTGGCCCTATGTTAATGATCGATTTGAGGAAGCACGCAGGCTCGTTTGGACCGCTCTCTGACAAGCCTTCGTCTCTCTGCCCTGTCACACACAGCAAGAGAGGCCCCCCAAGAAGGTAAATTATCTTCTTAGGAAGCCTCTCTATTAGCCTTGAGCTATTGCTTTAATAATGTAAGAAACTCAGAACGAAGGGCAGAATTGTTGCGGAACTCTCCTCTTACGGCTGAGGTTACCGTCTTGCTGCCTGGCTTCTTCACGCCGCGCGCGCACATGCATAAGTGCTCGCCTTCAACAACGACCATTACACCATGCGGCTGCAGCTCCTCAGTAAGAATATCCGCCAATTGTGATGTGATTCGCTCTTGCACCTGAAGACGTCGAGTAACTGCCTCTACGAGCCGAGCAAGCTTGCTTAAACCCGCAATTTTACCGCTAGGCAAATAACCGATATGCGCTTTACCGAAGAAAGGCGCCATATGATGCTCACATTGACTGTAATAAACGATATCCTTGACGATAACAAGCTCCTCATGCTGCTCATCGAACGTTACACCAAGCACCTCGCGCGGATCAACCTCATAACCAGCAAAAATTTCCTCATACATCCGAGTTACACGAGCAGGGGTTTCTATCAAGCCCTCACGTTCGACATCTTCACCAATTAGCTTCAAAATTTCTTTGACGTGATGTTCAATTTGCTCCCGGTTGCTCGTTACATTCGAATTGACGTAATCTTTTCTTCCCGCCATTTCTGAACCTCCCTCCAGCTCTTCTCAATCCATTTTTTATCTGCGAGGCATTTTTTGATTTTTCATCATGTGCTGCGCTTTTTGCATTTGATTCTTATTCAAGTTATAGCCCATTTGCTTAGCCATTTTCTGAATCATTTCAGGATCATTTTGCATCTTTTCAAGCTGCTTGCGCAGATAAAATACACCAATAAAGAAGCCTCCTACAGCTCCAGCAATTAATGTAACGATTGGCACTACAATGTTAACCCAAGTCATACCTTTCACCTAACCCTTTCTATCTCTACTCATGTGTATAATGCTCCAATAATAGCATGTTCGCCCCATGTTCGCAACGAACAGTCTTACACTGGTTACAGTCATATTTTAGTAGATAAACAGCAATAAATTAACTTCTCAACCCAAGGATTACAAAGTACTGTCCTAATAACTGCTTTCCCTATTCATCGCCCTATATCGTTAGCCGCCGCGCTTATTTGAACAATGGCATCCATCATCGCCTGCTTTGCTTCCTCATCGCTTTCTTTATCTACAACTGCCAGCAAGGCAGCCTTCGCCTGCTCACCGCCAATTCGCGCTAGCGACCAGGCTGCTGTTCCTCGCAGCACAGGCCTCGTATCCTGCTCCATTACGCGTATTAAATCCGGCACCGCGCTTGCATCCTTAAAGTTGCCAAGCGCAATCACTGCATTCCGCTGAATAGGCTTCTTGCCGCGCCATGCGGAGGAGGTCCTTCCGTATCTTGCTTTAAACTCCTTGTTGCCTATTGTCAGCAAAGGAACGAGCAGCGGCTTCACGAGCTCCGTGTCGGGCTGCAGCTCAGGCTGATGCGTCCAGTTTTTGCCGCGATTAATTGGACAGACCGTCTGGCAAGTATCACAGCCATATAGACGATTGCCGATTTTGCGCATGAGCTCGTCAGAGACCATCCCCTTTGTCTGTGTTACAAAGGAAATGCAACGACTGGAATTTAGTTGGCCGGGCCCAACGAGTGCATCCGTCGGACAAGCATCAATACATTTTGTGCATGAGCCGCAATTTTCCGTGATGGGCTCATCAGGCTCAAAGGGCAAATTCGTAATCATTTCCCCGAGATAAATCCACGATCCAAGCTCTGGGGATATGATCGCACAATTTTTCGCACTCCACCCAATGCCTGCACGCTCTGCAACAGCACGATCCGACAAAGCGCCGGTATCGACCATGCTTTCCACACGCAGCTCTGGAACCCGCTCTCTAAGCCATGCTTCCAGCTTGGCGAGCCGATCACGCAGAACCTTGTGGTAATCGTCCCCCCAAGCCGAGCGAGACAGAATGCCTCTTCTTGCGCCAGGCTCAGATTTCGGAGGGTCCTTCAGCTTGGAGGGATAGGCGATTGCAATAGCGATAATCGACTGCGGATTATCGAAGAGCAGCGCCGGGGTCGTTCGTTTCTCAAGATCCGGCTCCTCAAAGCCGGATTCTCTCCCAAGCTCCCGATGTCTAATTAAAATTTGCTTCAATGATACAAAAGGGTCCGCGGAGGCAACTCCGATCTTGTCGATACCAAGCTCTAATGCCGCCTCTTTCATTTCTTCCTTAAGCTTGGCCCATTTATTGATCATCGCTATAACCCTCAAAACGTTTCGTACGCCTCGTTCCGCCCGAAATCCCTTTCCCGTGAACGCCAAAAAGCAGCATCCATCCGCCAGGTCCTGGATTGCCGGAGCATGCATCGTTTGAATCGTTCATAACGTGGTTTATGATGACCCCTCCTCAAAGATTTGTGCATAGAATGACGATTTAGTCATTCATTCACAAACCTACCTCGTAAGCATAAACTTAAGGTTTGCCTAAGTCACACACTTGCAAACCTACTTCGTAAGCAGCTGCTGCGATTACAGCGCTCTGATCTCTTTGTACGGCCACAAAATAAAATCAGCTCTGCCGCGAATCAGCTCTTCCGGCACTGCATGAAATGTTCTGCTGTCTAGACTCGCTCTTGCGTGACGATTATCTCCCATGACAAAATAATGCCCCGCCTGAATGAGTTCTGGCCCATAGTTCATATCTTCTATAATGCTATCCGTATAAGGCTCGTCCACCAGCGCTCCATTACGGTACAGATGCTGATTGTGAACCTCGATCCGGTCACCGGGAGCCCCTACTATCCTTTTGACAAGATACTTCTCCTCTTTGGCCTCCGTGTTCGGTTCCTTTAATATAACAACATCACCGATAGCTGGCTTGCCAACTAAATAAACGAATTTATTTACATAAATCCATTCATGCTGCGTTAACGTTGGCTCCATCGAATATCCCTCTACCTTCGAGAGATTAAAAACAAAATAATGTAAAAGCATCACGACGGCAAATGCAATGACCACCGTTTTCGTCCAATCAAGGAGCTCTGCCAAAAACGTAGTACGAGTTTGTATAGGTGCCTCAGCTGATGAGCCATTTTGTTCTATATTTCCGTCCATCTCAGCATCTGAATTGCGATTCCTGCCCAGCAGACTCATTGCTCCACCTCACCATTTCGCCTCAACCATTCCTTATAATAAAGCATGACAAGCTGGTCCTGAAAAGGAGACCGGTCTTGATCTATTCGCTGCAACAGCGTATCCAGTCCCTCATGGACCTTATCCTCAACCATCTGCGGATAGTGATACGCAGCTTTATGCATTTCATATTCATCTTGATCGACGACGAACCTCTCGCCAACTACCGTGCGAATAACATCGAGATCATAATCTATATAAGTCAGCACATCCCCTTGCAAATAAGGCGGCGACGCAATATTGCAATAATAGCGTACGCCCGCTTCCTCAAGCAAAGCGACTACATTAAACCAATGCCCAGGTATAAAAAAGGAGACTGCCGGAACACGACTTATCCATATCTTTCCATCGGATTCTTGGATTGGCGTTTGTTGATTAATAAGCACGTGCATAGACTCCGCTTTGTGCTCATCTGCGAGCAGCTCATCCGGAATTAGCCAATTCTGCTGCCATGTACGATGTATGTGGCCATTATGCTTGAAGCTTTTGATGACACAATGCCGATATGGTTCCATCCCGTTCTCCTTATATCAGTATATAGTAATAAGAAAAGCATATCCTACCGCCAAAAGCAATGGCGATACAGATATGCCCTGCGTAAAACATACATGCAGTAAATTTCGCGTTAACCAGCCACAATACTCAGCTTTTGGTAGGCTCTAATAAAATCGTTGGCTACATAGCCCATCGACTCGTACAGCGGTAAAACTGGTTCATTGTGCTCGTCCGCGGTAATTAATATCTTTGTGACACGGCGCTGTTCAAAACGCTGGCGCAATGCTTGGATAAGCGTTTTACCGATTCCTTTCCGTTGATGGAGAGGAGAGACGGCAATTCGATAATAATAACCTTTGTTATTATCTATCGTACCGATAATCATGCCCACAATTTCGGAATTTTCGACAGCAACTAGAACTAAATCACTATCCCATGACAATTGGCGGGCAAATGCCTCCATTGTTTGTTCGTAGCACTCTTCGGTAAGTACATCCTCAAGCAGTGCTGTAATTGGTCGGTAATCGGACAACTGGAAGGAACGAACATTCATTAATATTACACCTTCTATACCATGTCATAGTATTGCATTTAAAATATATTACGACAAAATTTAACGATATCCTGCCTCTATCTTTTATATTACTTTAAAATTTCAAACAAATCACCATTTTTCTCTTGAAAACGCTTCATATTAAGCGCTTACATTAATTTAATCGTTTTTACTGTAAAATAACACAGTTCTACACGCCTATTTTGAATAATTCATCTAGGTCAGTGATACCCTATTGCAGGTTATGGTCAATGTCATATCCCTTTCTTCTGCCGACTTTTGAAACAATAATGTTGATTTATTCGATCGGATAAGGGATAATGAGGTGGAATAACTACATATCATTAGGAGGCTGTATAAATAATGGCACATCAACTACCTGCTTTGCCTTACGCGCACAACGCACTTGAGCCGCATATCGATGCGACTACAATGGAAATTCACCACGGCCGTCACCATAACGCATACGTGACTAACCTTAACGCAGCTTTGGAGTCCGCTCCAGAATTGCAAAGCAAATCAATCGACGAGCTAATCGCTGACCTTGCAAGCGTTCCGGAAGCTATTCGCACTGCTGTTCGCAACAATGGCGGCGGACATGCTAACCACAGCTTGTTCTGGGAAACAATCGCTCCAAACGCTGGCGGAACTCCAACTGGCGCTCTTGCAGCAGCAATCGACAGCGAGCTTGGCGGCCTTGAAGCTTTCAAAGCTGACTTCGCTAAAGCAGCAGCAACTCGTTTTGGCAGCGGCTGGGCATTCCTTGCTGTTGCAAACGGCAAATTGAAAGTATACAGCTTGCCTAACCAAGACAGCCCGATCATGGAAGGCGAAACGCCGATCCTTGGTCTTGATGTTTGGGAGCACGCTTACTACCTTAACTACCAAAACAAACGTCCTGATTACATCGCAGCGTTCTGGAATGTAGTTAACTGGGATGAAGTTGGCAAACGTTACGAAGCAGCTGTAAAATAGTATCTCTTTTCTAAATTTCAAAAAAGGCGCCGTCTCCTTCAAGAGACGACGCCTTTTTTTGTCCGCAGGGACCTTGTTTCTAATGAGCTCTCTAGCTTTTCTCTACTCACCAGATAGGCATATGCCGCATACGATAAAGCAGGATGAAGGCCTAGACTGTTTCGTGAAGGAGACTGAGTGCTGGCATGGAATATACTTATGCTAACGAGCAGCAAAATCTAGTCATACAGCAACGAGCCAGAGCCGGCAATGACTGCGGCTGTAGTGGCCCGCGTACGATTATGCCAGGTCAAGGCCAAGGACCGGGGATGTTCCCAGCTGGACCAGGGCCAGGACCGTTCCCAGGGCCAGGACCATTCCCAGGGCCAGGACCGTTCCCAGGGCCAGGACCGTTCCCGGGGCCAGGACCGTTCCCAGGGCCAGGACCGTTCCCAGGGCCAGGACCGTTCCCGGGGCCAGGACCGTTCCCGGGGCCAGGGCCGTTCCCAGGACCAGGGCCGTTCCCAGGGCCAGGGCCGTTCCCAGGGCCAGGGCCGTTCCCAGGGCCAGGGCCGTTCCCAGGGCCAGGGCCGTTCCCAGGGCCAGGGCCGTTCCCTTTCCCGATCCCATTTCCGCTGCCCTTCCCTATCGGGCCCCAAGCATCTGTAACGGTCATCATAAACGGAGGCGCAGCGTTCCCTCGTATTACTCAAGCCTATCGTGTACCTTTCCGACCGGGATTGAGCATTTATCAGGCACTTGCTGAAACTGGAGTTATCCGATTTAATTTTAACGGTCAGATCGTTTCTGTTAGCGGTGTGCCGATCAGCCGCAATACGAGCTACCGACTTTTGCTAAATGGTAGAATTATACCATCAATACTGCTTAGCTTCCCTGTCCAGCGTAACGACTCTGTCTCTATCGAGCTAATTTTCAACCCGCTATTGCGCGAAGAAGAGTTGGAAGCTGGCATGGTGAACGACGCTGAATAATTCAGTCCGCAGCAGCAGCAGGAATAGCTGCTGCGCTTACGCGGACTGAGAGCCCTTATTTTTCTGTATCCTATAAACTTTAGACTTATGAACAAAATCATCCTCACGGGTGATTGGAAATCGCAGACGCGTCAGCTCGCACTTCTAACGGAAACCACAGACGCTAAATCGCCTTTATTGTTCGTTTCAAGATTCTAACGGAAACACACGCCTCTATTTGTACCCTACATGCCCGATCTCGCTTCATTTCTGCGGAATAGCGTCTCTGACTTCCGTTAAAATGTGACGCTAGCCAAAAATGAAGCTTTAGTGTCTCTGGTTTCCGTTAGCTCTCGTTATCCGCTGTCCGGCTGCTACCGCAGTACCATTATCAGCAGGTTCGGAGAATGCATAGTTTCCTATATTTCAACAAAAAGCCAGAACGAATCGTCTTCCGGACGGCTCGCTCTGGCTTTTGCTCTTATTTGATCGCTTTTCCTTTACCGCTCAACAGCTTTAATTGATCATTTTCGTAGCCTACCTCGTAGGTCACCTGATATTTGCTAAGCACATATTTTCCATCCAAACGCTCATCCACCGAGATGACGGCAATAACCGTCGCCTTAGCCTGCTTGCTGTTTTTAACATGCATATCATCGATCACGACATTTAAGGTTCCCAGATAACCTTCCCTAAACTTCTCGTAGCTGGTGCCTTCCTTCCAGTTTCCACCGAGCAGCGAATACGCATAAACATAATCAGCATTGTTCAGGCTGTCATAGAAATGGGTTACCAGATAGCCTGCAAACTCCTCAATGGAAGCATCCCCTCCCGGTTTTGGCTCCTCAACCGAAGAACTAAGCTCATCAGGAAGCTCGAGCATAGGTTCCTTAGACCAGCCCTCTACGAGCCCGATAATATTTCCAATTGGAATACTAAAGGCGATCGACCCTTGTTCGTAGCCAGCTGAATTGATCCCCAGCACCTTCCCTGTCTTCTGGTCGACGAGCGGCCCACCACTGTTCCCCGGGGCGATTGGTGCTGAAATTTGATATAAATCCGAATATGAATACGGCTCTATCTCAAAGCTTCTGCCTAGTCCGCTAATAATTCCGGTAGTAACTGTATTTTGAAAGCCTAAAGGGCTGCCAACTGCCAGCACCTCATCGCCAACCTCTGCCTTCTCATCGCGAACAACCTGCAAAGGCTCAGTTCCAGCGAGCGATGCGACACGAACGACAGCCACATCCGTCTCCGTGCTAATTCCGATGACCTCGCCTTCCAGCTCGCGTGCATCCGCCGTTTTTATTTTTACCATGCGCGCGCCTGCAACGACATGCGCATTCGTAATTAAATCTCCCTCCAGATTATAGAGGAAGCCCGATCCCTGCTCGCCTTCATCCGTCTCAATCATAACAACAAGCTTCTGTGTCTCAAAAATAATATCCTTCAACGACTTCGCCTTCTTCTCCTCGGCAATCGCAAGAAGCGGTTTCCCAACAAGCTGATCTGGCACCTGTTCATGTACGGCTAAGGCGGCAGCTATTCCACCGCATACGACTAGGGTGGATACGATGGCGCTGAACCATGCTCGTTTACTCATCTCATCGCCCCCCCTTAGTTCAAATACCAGGTCGCGTGATCGACGACGATGGTCGTATTTTCAACATAGATCCCATAAACGGTACTGTTAATTTTAATAGTCTCTCCTGATTCTAAATAATCCTGCTCAGCGACCGCTGTGCCGGAGCCTATCTTATTGCCGTCCATATCCATGACGGAAAAAGTCACGCTTATCGAATAAATTGGACGTGTTGCTGCGTTTCTCAGCTCAGCCTCGATTGCAAGATCACCAAATTCATCAAGCGTAGACTCAATATGAACAACCTCCACAGCTGCAGTCTGGTTTTTCAAATCCTCCGCCGCTGCTTGCTGCATCGCATGCTCTAGTCGCTGCTGCTCAGCCTTCTCATAATCAAACTTAGCTTGATTAATTTGTTTCTCAAGCTTGATTAAACGTTCATTGTCATTCACTACGGAGAGTGCCTTGCCAGTCACGTCTAATGCATCGGAGTAGCTCTTATCCTTCATGAGCACTTCTGCTTCCTTGACGCAGATGTCGACAATTTTCTCCATAATCTGCTCTTTCACAGCTGCTGCTTCGTCACCTTCTAAATGACTTGCTGAATTAAGCTTGGCCGTGAGCTCTTCTACTGAGTTCAATCCTGCAAGCTCATCCGACAGCTGCATAACGCCAAGCTGCATCGCAAGTACACCAAGCTGCTCTTTCAGCTTGTCATAGATAGGCTCTGTGTGGCCCTTCAGCTCATTGCGTGCCTGCTCCAGCATCAACTCTGCTTCTGAAAGCTTCTGCTCCTGAAGCTGCTTGTCAGCGGCCGCAACCATACGGGTAAGCTCTTCTGCATGCTCGACAATATCAGCATCCTTCTGTACCGCAGCAAAGCTTGGGCGTGCATGTACAGCCTCATGCAGAAGCTCTTGAGCTGCAGCATAATTCTGCGCCAGCGCTTCGATTCGCGCCTCTTCCTGAAGCTTAAGCACTCTATCATTAATACCTGTTTGATATATATAGTAGCTAAACACGCAGGCGGCCGAAACAAAAGCAAGCATAATAGGTACGATCCACGCCCATACAGCTCCCTTGGCCGACTGTCTCTGTGTACTGTTCGCTGTTTGAGGTTGCTCACTTGCTAACACGTTCTCCATAGCTGCAGCAGTCTCTGCGAAGCTCACTATCTCCTGAGCGCTCGCATCTGCTTCAGCACTCTTCCCCTCCGAAAGCATTCTACCGCACTGAATGCAATAAATAGCATCGTCTGTACGTTTCTTCCCGCAATGATGGCAATACACTTCCGTTCATCCCCCAGCTCCAAAAATCTCTCTATGTACATTTATCTATTCTATATTAAAAAGTAAATGATCTCCATTTTTAATTAGTGGGAAATATTTGATAGGCTTTACGGCTGAATTTCATTTCGAGAAATATAGAGAAAGCATGAAAAAATGATAGGCTTTCCTATATTCGCACAAAAGAAGGCAGCCTATCATGGTCATTGACCAAGGCAGGCTGCCTTCTTAGCTAAACATTACTACCCAAGCTTATAAGCGTCAGCACTGCCGCCAATGACGGAGACAGTCGTTTGCACTTATTGTTTTTTATTGCACATCATCGCTGATCGTTTCAATCCAAGTTTCGCTTCCATCCTCATTACGCTCTGCTTTATGAGAAATCGTTGCTTCCTGCACATCTCCGAAGCCCCAATGGCTTTCAGGCATGTCAGGGAACAATGGGGCAAGACCTTTCAAAGGACCACGATAAACCATACGGTTGATCATCGTAACAGCCTCTACACGTTTAATGGCGTTTTTCGGCTTGAAGCTGCCATCTGGATAGCCGCTCAAGAACTTGCCATTATACAATGCTTCGAGTGTATCAGCTCCCCAGTAGCCTGTCGTATCCGTGAAATGCACGGACGTAGGCTCGCTGACTTCAAGCTTTAAGAACCGCGCCATTACAGCTGCAAGCTCTCCTCTTGTCACAGCTGCATCTGGACGGAATGTACCATCCTCGTAGCCGCTGAAATAGTTGTGCTTCATTGCAATTTTAATGTAGTTCGTTGCCCAGTGACCTGCACGGATATCACTAAACGACAAGGAATAATTGATATCCTCATTTTCAGTAAGTCTAGCCACAATCGCTGCAAGCTCAGCACGAGTCAATGAACCCTCAGCCTTGAACTCTTTGTCTGGGTAACCCAAAATATAACGATTATGCGTCAGCTCCCCGAAGCGATCGGAGAACACATTAACTTTTACAGATGATTTGATGGTTTCATTCTTTGTAGTAAACTCACCTGGAATATCAAATGCTGTATCTGCCTTTTGCATAAGCGGCCATTCGATAACCACTTTATAGCTTCCATTTTGTCCGCCAAGCAAATTCGTTACTTTCCAAACAATTGTGTTTCCTGTTGCCGTACCGCCAGCTACATCAACAATAACAGCGCCAGCAGGTATAATCACCTTTATTTCTCCTTCAGCTAGTGTGCTGCCGGACACATTAAGGTAATCAACGGAAATGGTAGACTTGCTGCCTTCTTTGACTTGGTTTTTATCTACCGAAATAGTAAGTGCCGGGATTACTGATGCGGATGATACCGGAGTCAGCTCCAAATCATGCCTTACGATTTCCCATTCTACAGCAAGATTCGGACTAATATAAGTATAGTACCCAGGCTTCGTTACTACCAAATAATAATCGGTTTCAGGATAAACCATGTACGCATAGAATCCATGCTCATCACTTAGCTGTACCGGACTTGCATTATCATTTGGCGCAAATCCTACCAACGCTGGCAGGATAACCTCCCCATTAACTGTAATTCCTTTAGCTTTGTTCCGAGCTGTATCCGCATAATGCAGAACAACCTTAGCATCTTTAATGACCGCTTTTGTGTTCGCATCTGTAATCGTTCCATATGGATCGACTAGCGCTTCAGTAATATTCATTTCTCCGGAAGCTGTTACACTCACCGCAGCATGGCCAAACGTTATAAACTTGCCTGGCTCGATCTCATATTTGATTTCCAGCTCATAATCACCAATTGCTAGACCTTCCGCATTAAATACGCCTGGTCCAGTTAAGTTAAACACTTTTGGTGCTCCACCCTCTGTTACGTAGCTGCCATCGACATTCTTTAAATAAAGAACAGTACTAGCCAGCATTGCTCCGCTAAACAAAGAGGTTTCACCATCTGGCTGCTTAAGCAGCACGATGCCGGTTACCGTTTTCTCGGAGTCAAAGTTTTCTTCTCCTGTGCCTGTAACCTCACCAACCTGAGCTTTTTGCTTATAGGTAATTGGCGTTGGTACGCCACCTACATCAACGATCTGCGAAACTTCCAAATCATAAGAAACATCGCCCTTCGGTACAATGACATAATACGCACCGCTTGCATCCGTTACGACCGTTTCATCAAAGTCATTGGAATCAATAATACCATCTTTATTAAGATCAAGTGTTACTCTAATGCTCGCTCCAGCGACAGGTGTATTCGACTCGCCTTTCGTAATGAAGCCTTTCACTGCTGCAGGCAAGAAGGTAATGATAACTTCTTCCTGTGCTTTCAAGCCAAGCTCTTTGTTGTACACATTGGCTTGGATGGGAATAAATTGCTCAGCTACACCTGTAATTTGTTCCGATCTGTAAGTCACTGTCGCAATTCCTTGTGCGTCTGTTACTGCCGTATTTGGCCCTACAAACTCGCCTTTACCTACAGGAGCTGTAAAAACAACCGTAACGCCTACAATTGGAGTGCCATCTGCATTTTTAAGCTGCGCAGTAAGATCGGTAGTCGATTTGCCATCGCCCAAAATCTTATCAGGATTGGCTGTTAGAGCAAGTTCAGCCCTTACTACTGCAAAGTAGTTGTCTGTCAATCTAGCTGACCACTCTGACGGCAACGAAGCACCCAAGATATCCTCTGCATGGTAAGTAACCATGTATTGATTAGGGAGGGTTTCGGCTGGCAGAAGGTACGTTGAATTTTCCCATAGCTTGTAGCCATCGGCAGCAAATGTAGCTTGATTCGCAAGCGTTAGCTCGACAATTTCACCATTTACATTGGCTGTTACCTTTTCAGCTAGCAAAGAACTAATCGCGGAGAGCTTTAGCTGTTCTCCTGGAATAATATTCATTGCTTTAGAATCGCCTTGAGCCTTGTCTCCCGCCCAACCGTCTAATGCTCTATGAATATTTATCGTTACCGTTGCTGGTGTATTGCTTGTCTGACCTTCACTATCCGTTACACTATATGTGAAGCTGTCTTGACCAGAAATAAAATCAGGCCCCGGGGTATAGATCCATGTATCACCCGAAACATCATCGTCTGCTGGCCGAAGTGTGCCTTTGCTCGGATTGCTGTCTAGACCATATACGATGCCAGTAACGGTCTCTGGATCAAGACCTTTTAATGTAATAATAATCTCTGTTGAGCCTTCCACAACGTTTACAACGATAGGCTCTGCAACCGGTCTGCCGTTATAATCGATATAAACTGCAGCAGGAGCTTCAGAGAATTGCTTGCCGTCGCTTGCATTCCAATTGAAGGTAACCGCACTGCCTTCTGCCAATAAAGCTGAAGGCATAAATTTCAGGCTGTCTAAACGATCTTTGGCAATTACAGCTGTAGTAAGCGGCGTTACATATACGGATTCTCCAACTGTAGATGTATACCATAGCTGACCGCTATCGCTAAAGCTTCCTGGAAGCGTGATGGACACTGTACTTAACAGATCACCATCAGCATCTGTATAACGAGGTGAATCTGTAAAATCAGAAGCTTTGAAATCAATAACCGTTCCTGACAATCCAGTCTTGTTAATGTCGCCAACAACTGGCGGTGTGTTAATGGTGATGGTAATCTGCTTATTATCCTTCGCATATTGATTGCCATCTGAGCCATTCCAATCAAATGTCACAGCACCAGTAGCACCAGATGCAGGGATAAATTCCAATTTAGCTAAGTCTTCCACATCAATTTCGAATCCGGCCGTTGTAATTTCAATTGCCGAGCCCGGACCATTTTGAAGAACAAGCTTGCCTTTGCTCGGATCAGGAAGCGTTACTAGCTTCACCTTATCCAGGTTCTCTTCATTCGTATCACTATAAGGGGTCGTAAAATCAGCTATTGCGAATGATAGCGACTCGCCTTTTAGGATGGACTTGTTAATCGGATCTACCGTTGGCGCTGCATTTGCTGTAATTGTTACTGCAGCATTAAGCGCTGCGTATTTTCCATCTGCATTTTCACCGTTCCAATCAAAATTAGCAATTCCCGTGAAACCGCTCGAAGCCGGTACAAATGTCAGCTCCGCAATGTCGGCGATGGCAATGAGGTCGCCAGCTGCCACTGGTGATCCATTCAGCAATAAAACGCCTTGCTCAACAATCGGCAGCGTAACGATCTTAACGCTCTTCAATCCGCTTGCGTCCGCATCCCCGTTTTGTTTCGAATAACGGTTTTTAAACTCGTCCGCCGTAAAGCTAATTGTTTCGTATTGAAGTCCCGTTTTGGCGATGTTGCCAACGACAGGATCATTCGTGTAGGTAATGTCCACCTGTGCTGAAGCTAATGAATATTGATTGCCGTCATACCCTTCCCAATTAAACACAACCGTGCTGTTCTCTGCCAAATCCACTGCTGGCACAAATTTCAGCGTATTCAGCATCGTTTGGTTGAGAATGGTAGGTGTATTTGGAGCAACCTCTTTCTCTGTTATTCCGTCTGTGTACTTCAGCTTGCCTTTGCTAGCAAAATCTGCCGGCAGCGTGATCCGAACCTGCGTTAAGGCATCATTTTCTGCATCTGTATACGCATCCGCATTAGCAAAGTCGACAGCTTTAAACGAAATCGTTCTTCCTGCAATGTCTGCAAAAGCGATGTCGCTCACAATCGGTGCAGCATTGATCGTGATTTTCACCTTTTCATTATCCTTCGCATACTGCTTGCCGTCTGATGCATTCCATTCGAAGGCCGCTGTGCCAACAGCATTCCCGTTAGGGACAAAGCTTAGCTTCCCTAGGTCAGCGGAGTTAATTTCAGTACCAACAGTAACCTCCACTGCAGGATTCGCACCGTCTTTAAACCAGAGCGTGCCTAGACTGGCTGCTGGCAATGAAATAATTTTTATTTTGCTTAGTTCCTCTTTCGGTAGCGTTGCGTCTGTGTAATGATTCTTGAAATCATCTGGAGCAAAAATCAGAGTTGACCCTTGATTAATTTGCTTTGTCATTTCAGTCACGACAGGAGCTGCATTTGCCGTGATGGTCACTGTAGCGTCAATAGCAGCATATTGCTCACCATCGTAGCCATTCCATTTGAATGAGGCTGCACCCGTGAAACCCGATGCGTCTGGAACGAAAGCCAATTTATCAAGGTCCGCTTTAGGAATCTCCGCTCCAATTGCAACGTCTACTCCATCCAGTTGAAGTTTTCCTCCAGTAGGAAGAGTAACGATTTTCACCTCTTCAAGCTTATCTGGTTGAGGTGTACCGGCCAAGTTATTATACTTGCTGCTAAAATCCGATACCGTAAAGCTTGTTGGCAAGTACTGTGCTCCCGCTTTCGCAATATCCTTCACTTCAGGATCAAGGGACGACAGCGAGTAAATATGCTGTGCAATGCCTGTGGTATTGTCAAATAATATATAATTCACCTTGTATTCTTTGCTTGTACTTGCGCCAGGAACAGTAAATTCTATCTTGCTCCAAGACTGACTTTCTCCTAGTGTAGAGTTCAAGAATGATTTCTCAGATAAACCTACGTTTTGTTCCACAATTTCAGTGCCATAATTCGTTTCCTGAGTAACACTGACTTCCATACGGAAGTTCCCGTTTGTTTTTGGCATAAACTCTGTATCAAGTGTCACCTTGTTCGTACCAATGGTTACCCCTGCCTTGGTAATTTCCGCTGCTGTCTTAGGTCCCCCATCGATGACTAGCTGTCCCCAATCAATGGTAGTCACCCAACCAGAATTGAATGAACCAGTGGCTAGAAAATAATGGTGGACAGAAATACCGACGAATAGATCTTGACCGTCTACGATTTCATCCCATCGGTCTTCCTTTATTTCAAATGTTGTCGTATTCCATTTCTCATTTTGTCCCGATAGAGCACCCACTAACTTTGCTTTAGGAAACTCCTTTTGATACGTAGCCGAACCAAAATTACTTGGCCAAGCTGTTGTAGCAGCCCCTAGTGCAATGTCTGAAGGATTAGATGAAATATATACACGATCCCACTCGCCATTAGCCGCTGCATTCGTTGGATCGTACTCATCTACATCATTTGCACGGATTAGCAAATGAGCACTTTTAGTTGGCTTTTTAACTCCTGTGATTTTAAATTCAATTGGATAAATAGAATCTCCATTTTTTACTGATACATCCATATCACCATCAGCCGTACTGGTAGCAAGCCCGCCTCTCCAGTTATCCGTACCAGTAAAGAACGTTGCTCCCGTATCTGCCGCTGCAGCATTCGCTGCATATGGTGCTGGGAAGAGCTGTCCGATCAGTACTGCGAGCGTTAACAGCAATGCAAGGGTCTTTCTCCCCCACACACTGTTCCTTTTACGACTTGTGCTTCTTAAGCTTATTGTTTCCAAAGCGTTTTCATCTCCCTTGTAGCCATTTTCTTCTTCAATCCCCACACCTACTGCCATAAAACAATTCGGTTGTTACCCCTCCTTATCTATAGAGAAGCTACTCCATACACGAATACATCATCCTAAGTAATGATCCGAATGAATCTTCTCTTTATAGGAAATAAGAACGATTAAAGTGATTGCAATATGTCTTCTGTCACCAAAACATCGGACTTCTTATTCACATTAACAATCCATACTGAACAATTTCTATACACATTAATAAAACGCAATTAATCCTGTCATGAAATGACGATTAACGACAAAAAAACTCCTCGCAATGTTTAATTGCGGGAGTTCTCTTTATAAATCTATACTTTTAAAAAAGCTGCCTTTACTTACTCATACTTAAGCCTGCTCTTCCTTAATCGCCTTCAGACGCTTCATCACATCGTTGGAGCCGCGGCCGTAATAGTCATGCAGCAGATTATATTCCGCATACAGCTTCTCATACACCGCTACGTTAGCTGGGATCGGCTTAAATGTTTCTTCACGTACGCGAGCCATTTGCTGCGCAGCATCGACGATACTGTCGAAGCCGCCTTTTGCCGCACCTGCCGCTACCGCACCGAACATAGCTGCTCCAAGCGCTGGAGTCTGCTTAGATGCAGCAACCTTGATTTCACGATTCGTAACATCTGCATAAATTTGCATGAGCAGCGCGTTTTTCTGAGGCAATCCGCCGCATGCGTACAATTCATTTACTTCTACACCATTGCTATGGAACGCATCCACGATTTTGCGAGTACCAAACGCCGTTGCCTCAAGCAATGCGCGATAAATCTCCCCAGGCTTCGTTAGCAGCGTCAAGCCTACAATCGTACCCGTCAGATCGGTATCCACCAGCACCGAACGGTTGCCGTTCCACCAGTCGAGGGCAAGCAGCCCGGATTGGCCTACGCTTAGCTCGTTCGCTTTGCGAGTTAAGTATACATGTACATTCTCGCCAGCCTTCTCAGCTTCTTCAAGCACATAAGCAGGTACCGATTCCTCCACAAACCATTCGAAAATATCGCCAACTGCGGATTGACCCGCTTCATAGCCGAAATAACCTGGAATAATACCGTCTTCAACGACTCCGCACATGCCTTCGACTTCCTTCTCTTCCGTACCAAGCAGCATGTGGCATATCGATGTTCCCATCGCCATAACGAGCTTGCCTGGCGTCACTACGCCAACGCCTGGAACAGCCGCATGCGCATCTACGTTGCCAACAGCAATTGCCGTGCCTGGAGCAAGTCCGATGCGGGCCGCGATATCAGGCAGCAATTCTCCAGCCTTCGAACCAAGCGGTACAACCTCGCCGCGCAGCTTCGTTTCAGTCAAATTCTCTAGACGCGGATCTAGCGCCTTGAAGAACTCCTTGCTCGGGTATCCTTCTTGCTTGTGCCACATGCCTTTGTAGCCGGCTGTACAGCTGTTGCGCACGATATTGCCTGTCAGCTGACCGATTACCCAGTCTGTTGCTTCTACAAATTTATCAGCTGTATCATAAATTTCCGGAGCTTCATTCAAAATTTGCCAAGCCTTCGCCATCATCCACTCGGATGAGATTTTACCGCCATAACGCGGTACCCATTTCTCATTGCGCTGCGCAGCCATTTCATTAATTAGGTTAGCCTCATCCTGCGCTGCATGGTGCTTCCATAGCTTCACCCAGCTATGCGGATTATCCTTATAAGCATCCTGTACACAAAGCGGCTCGCCCGCTGCGTCAATAGGAAGCATCGTACATGCGGTAAAGTCGATACCAAGTCCGATGACCGCTGCAGGATCAATACCCGATTCCTTCATAACAGCAGGAACGGATAATTCCAATACTTCAATATAATCAAACGGATGCTGAAGTGCCCAATCATACTCTAGCTTAATGCCGGAGACAGGCAGCTGCTCATCGATTACATGATGCGTGTAAGGCGTAACGTGCTCAGCTACCTCTGCACCGTTAGAGAGATCAACCAGCACCGCGCGTCCTGATTGTGTACCGTAATCTACGCCAATTGCATATTTCTTAGTCATTTCTCCGAGTCCTCCTTATTTTTGGCCGTAATAGGCATTCGCACCGTGCTTACGCAAATAATGACGATCCAGCAAAGCTTGGTCCATCGGCTGAACGTTCGGATTAAGCTGGAACGTATGGAGCGCCATTTTGGCTACTTCCTCAAGCACCACTGCATTATGAACCGCATTATGCGGGTCCTTGCCCCAACAGAAAGGAGCATGGCTGTTGACCAGCACCGATGGCACTTGATTTGGATCAATATGGTTTCTTTCGAAGGTTTCAACAATAACATTGCCTGTTTCCAGCTCATATGCTCCTGTAATTTCCGCTTCCGTCATCGCGCGCGTGCAAGGCACCTCGCCGTAGAAGTAGTCGCCGTGTGTTGTTCCAAGCGCCGGGATCGCGCGTCCTGCCTGCGCCCAGCTTGTTGCCCATGGCGAATGGGTGTGAACGATGCCGCCGATATTTGGAAATGCTTTATACAATAATACATGAGTTGCTGTATCTGAGGATGGGCGCAGATTGCCTTCGACAACGTTCCCTTCCAAATCTACAACGACCATTTGCTCCGCCTTCAGCTCTTCGTAAGGAATGCCGCTCGGCTTTATGACCGCATAGCCAGACTCCCGATCAATGCCGCTAACATTACCCCAAGTAAATGTAACTAATCCGTATTTCGGCAAATCCATATTCGCTTCCCAGACTGCATGCTTCAACGCTTCCAACATGAGAATAGTTCGCTCCCTTCAAGCTCGTATTTCTACGTCTGCCCAGCATAACTTATACGGACATTAGCATAGAATACCCTTGTTATTATTATAAGTTGTACGTACAAGTGTGTCACGTGTTTTTTTGTTTATTAAGCTTTCTTGCTAGAGACTCGTAGACTGCCAGACATGCTATATAAGTTGAACTTAAAAATGAAGTTATAGCGAAGCGAGAAGATCGCTCTGAAGAAACGAAGTGTTCGCCTTTGCAGCCATTATTCTCACCTTTAAATGTCTTAGGAAATCAAAGAATCTGGCTGCAACCGCGATCGTAAGAATGATATACTCGCAAAGCGCCCAAAACGTAATTTTCCGGTTTAACTTATATAGCTCCTCGGCGCTTGCGTAGATTCACGTATGACAAGCTGAGGATCATAGATCTTGTCCATGGTCTGACACCGCTGCTGCTTCTCGACCATGCTAAGCAAGAGCTCCACGGCGTCTGCTCCCATTTCGGTTTTCGGGTGAGCAACGGTCGTTAGCTTCACTTCGGTAGCCGTTGCCAGATTAGCATCGTCAAAACCAACGATCGACAAATCCCCCGGTACAGCAAGTCCAATTTGACGTACAATATCGAGCATTCGAACAGCAAGCTCGTCATTATAGCAAATGATAGCGCTCGGACGCTGCTCCGGCTCACGCTGGAGCATAAGCGATAGCGCCTGCGCAGGCTTCTCTTGCTTCTCCTCGGTGGAATAACGCAGCAAATATTCAGGAGGAACCGTCAAACCATGCTCCCGATGAGCTCTTAGAAAACCGCGCATCCGATGAACCCCCTGAAAATCATCCGTTTTGAAAAATCCGGCAATACGCGTATGCCCCAGCTTAATCAGATGCTCAGCAGCGCGATAGCCGCCAAGCTCATCATCCACGCGCAGGCATGGAGCATCCACATCACTGTATCGCTCGTTCAACATAACATAGGGGATTTTGAGTGCATCCAGCGCCATAAAATAATTAAAGTTCGGATTGCCCTCCGCGCTTTTTGTGGGCTCTATAATAAGCCCGGTCAACGGCTCGCGCAGCATGGACTCCAAGCTGTCCTTTTCCTTTTCCTTCTCATTATCCGTACTCGCCAGCAGCAGCCTCGCCCCAACAGCACGAAGGCTGGACTCGACGCCTCTGACAATCGTAGGGAAAATATAATCAGAGATATGGGTCGTTATCATCCCAATCGTCATCCCCTGTGATGAGGCTTTCCGCTCAGGCGCCGATTGATCGGAGACAAACGTGCCTTTTCCTTGAGCGCGATAGAGCCAGCCCTCCTGCTCCAAGTCGCCAAGCGCCTGACGTACCGTTTGACGACTCATTTCGAACTGCTTGCCGATTTCATTTTCTGATGGCAGCTTATCATGCGGCTTGAACTGCGCCGTGACGATCCAGGATATGATTTGCTGCTTTAATTGCATATATTTGGGCGTTTGCTGTCCCTTCACTTCACACCTCAGCTCCGTTAGTTGTATGCCTAGTAGTATAGCATAACCAAAACTTGTACGTACATGATCATGCTGTCCTTGGAGCAACTAAATAAGTAATGCTGAGGGTTATAATAAATAGACTAAGCACCTAGGGGCAAGAGAGGAAGCCGGATAATAAAGCTGGCACCGGCAAGCTCGTCAGCGCTAGTGTCCAGCTCAATGCTTCCGCCATGAATAGCAGCGATGGCTTGCGCAATTGATAATCCAAGCCCGCTGCCGCCTTGATTGCGATTCCTTGAGACATCCCCTTTAAAAAATCGTTCAAACACACGCTCGCGATTTTCCTCGCTAATGCCGATTCCCGTATCGGAGATACGAACGACAGCAAAACCATCCTTCTCCGCTAATGAGCAAAAAATTTTGCCGCCCTCCGGCGTAAACTTCATACTATTCGAAAGCAGGTTCATCCACACCTGATTAAGCTGGTCCCGATCTGCAACAATCACGGTCTCCTCCATATACAGCTCCAGAGTCTGTCGCTTGGCAAGCCAATGCGGCTCGCAGGCCAGCACCACATCGCGCAATTGACGATCCAGTCGATAGGAATGAGGATGAAAAGGATGCTGCTGTGAATCCAGCGATGCGAGATTCAGCAAGTTCTCACTCAGACGCGAAAGCCTTGTGCTCTCTTGCTTAATGATGTTAATGTATCGCTCACGTTCAGTCTCTGTAACATCCTCGCTGCGCAGTGCCTCTGCAAAGCCGCTAATTGAGGTAAGCGGTGACTGGATTTCATGTGAAACATTGGATACAAAATCCTGACGCATCATTTCCAGCTGCGATAAGCTAAGCGCCATTTTGTTCATCCCCTCAGCCAGCTCGCTCAGCTCATCGCCATGTTTTGCAGGCAGCCGAACGGAGAAATCCCCCTTCGACATTCGCGTTGCGGCAGCGGTCATCATTTTGAGCGGATGAACTAAATAACGGGCAGCCACGAGAATCAGCACGCTTCCAACCAACAGAAGCGTAACGAGCAGCGTAACTGCCGTCCAGATGAAGTTGCTATTTTGCGGATAACGATCAGCCTGAACGAACAATGCCCATTTTTCATTTCCGAAAACAACCATTCTTCCGATAGCAGGCGGCATTGGCAGACCGCCTTCCTCTTGGTTAAAACCATCGAGCCTCACAGTATTGCCACTGAACACCCTTGCCAGCTTCTCATAGGTGAGCCTCTCCATCATGGCCTTGCTTTGATCTCCGACAGATACAAGCCGATTCGCAAGGCTGACTGCAATAATCGATTGCCCCTGCAGGGTGGACATCTCACTTAGAAATTCCTGCAAGGATGCCGGCTTTGACACCGCATAGAGCTGCTCGATACGATCAATCGAATTGACCATTTGATTCGGCAGCTGGCCTCTAGCATCTCTCTTAAACATTTGATTCGTAAACAGAAAAGCAACCCCAATGCTAATCAGAACAATAATAAGAAAGGAAGCTGTTATCCGAAAATACAGGCTGCGAATCATGTCCATTCCTCCAATCGATAGCCTAGCCCTCGAATGGTAACAATGCGGAAGCGGTATTGCTCCTCAGGAAAACGATCGCGCAGCCTTTTGATATGAACATCAACGGTCCGCTCATCCCCCTCATAATCCACACCCCATATTTGTTCAATAAGCTGATCCCGTGCAAACGTCTTTCCAGGATAGCTTGCGAGCTTGAACAGCAGCTCGAATTCCTTCGGCGGCAGCGTAACCCGATCTCCGCCTGCGGTCATATGAAAGTCAGTCTGATTCATCAGGACATCGCCAAACTCGACCGTCTGTGATGCCGTAATTCGGTATCTTTTGAGCAGCGCCTTCACTCTGACGATAAGCTCTGGGGGATCAAAGGGCTTGACCATATAGTCATCCGCACCAAGCTCGAAGCCCTTCACCTTCTGCGTGGTTTCTCCCTTTGCCGTCAGCAGCAGCAGCGGAATATCATAGCTGGAGCGCATGGCAGCACAAAGCGCCCATCCGTCCATGCGCGGCATCATCACATCGATAATGGCAAGCTCCGGTCGAACCGCCTCCAGCTTCTCGAGCGCATCTACTCCATCTATAGCTTCAATAACCTGATAGCCCTCTCTCTTCAAGAAAAGACTCACCAGCTCACGTATGTTCGGATCATCATCAACAACGATGATTTTGGGCATGTTGAACGTCCTCCCGTTTGGCTTATGTAATCGATATAATCAGCATACAACACCAACATGAACGTTACATGAACGATATTGACTTTGCTCCTAGATTGTAATAATTTTAAAGTAGAAGTTATTATCTCAGTGATTTTACGAAATGGAGGAGAATATAGATGATTTACAAAACGATTATTATCGGTACAGGTCCTGCTGGACTTACCTCAGCGATTTACTTGGCGCGGGCGAACATGGAGCCGCTTGTTATTGAAGGGTGGCAGCCAGGCGGTCAGCTTACGACTACTACAGAGGTTGAGAACTTCCCAGGCTTCCCTGATGGTATTCTCGGCAGCGAGCTTATGTCCAATATGCGCAAGCAAGCGCAGCGCTTCGGTGCAACGTTCAAAACAGGCTCAGTGAAAAGCGTAGACTTCAGCAAACGCCCTTACACGCTGGATGTTGAAGGCATTGGCGAGCTGCAAGCGGAGTCGATTATTATTTCTACCGGCGCTTCGGCCAAATATCTCGGGATTCCAGGCGAGCAAGAAAACCTCGGGCGCGGCGTAAGCACCTGCGCTACTTGCGACGGCTTCTTCTTCCGCGGCAAAAAGATCATTGTAGTCGGAGGCGGCGACTCCGCAATGGAGGAAGCGGTGTTCCTTACCCGCTTTGCTTCCGAGGTTAGACTCGTTCACCGTCGCGATGACCTTCGCGCTTCAAAAATTATGCAGGATCGCGCTCGCGCCAACGAGAAAATCGTGTGGAGCCTAAACCGTACACCGCTTGAAGTGGCGGCAACAGGTATGGGCTTGCAGGGGCTAAAAGTACGCAACAATGAAACAGGCGAGGAAGAGCTGCTTGAGACAGACGGTTTGTTTATTACGATCGGCCATACTCCGAATACGGGCTTCCTTGGCGGCCAAATCGACACGGATGAGCAAGGCTATATTATCGTGAAGCCAGGCACCTCGGAGACGAATATTCCAGGCGTATACGCATGCGGCGACGTTCAGGACCGCAATTATCGTCAAGCGATCACAGCGGCTGGAAGCGGCTGTATGGCTGCTCTCGATTGCGAGCGCTACTTGGAGTCACAAGTACACGAAGCAGTAGTTAATGCTTAAGTTTTTTTCAAAATCATCTAGTACAAAATGCGCAAATTATGTATAATAAATGTGTTGAGAGATACAATAGAAAGGCAATGCTACCGCAACCATTTGTTCGCAATATGCTTCGCGTGAGCGGCGCCTGAACGTATTATGGAAGAAGGTACAACCTCGGCTTTTAGTGAGCAGAGGTTGTGCCTTTTTTTCGTTTTTTTACATTTATTCACATCACCCTAAAGGAGAGATCATCATGTTATTAGAAGCTGTATACCACAGACCCAAGCAAAACTGGGCCTACGCCTACGATGGACAAACGCTGCACCTCCGCTTGCGCACCAAAAAGGATGATGCAGCGCTCGTTGAGGCTATTGTTGGTGATAAATATGCTTGGGAGCAGACCATTACAGCTGTGCCGATGCGGATATTGTCCTCTGATGCACACTTCGATTATTGGGAAACCTCGGTCATTCCGCCTTTTCGAAGGCTCCGCTATGCGTTTCGCTTAACAAGCGGCTCGGAGTCGATCATTTTAACGGACAAAGGCTTCGAGTCCGTGCTGCCGGATAATTCGAATACATTTTTTGATTTCCCCTATATCAATCCTATCGATGTATTCGAGCCGCCTGCATGGGTAAAGGATGCTGTTTTCTATCAAATATTTCCGGAGCGCTTCGCGAATGGCGATCCATCGCTTAACCCTGCGAACATGCTGCCTTGGGGCGGCGAGCCGACACCTCAGAACTTTTTTGGCGGTGACCTGCAGGGGGTCCTCGATCACTTGGATCACATTTCCGAGCTTGGCATTAATGCTGTTTATTTCACGCCGCTTTTTGAAGCAACGACCAACCACAAGTATGATACACAGGACTATATGAAGGTGGACCCTCATTTTGGTACAAACGAGAAGCTGAAGGAGCTGGTCGAGGCTTGCCATGCTCGTGGCATTCGTGTTCTTCTCGATGCGGTATTCAATCATTCCGGCAGAACGTTCCCCCCATTTGTCGATGCACAGGTGAACGGCCAGCAATCTAAGTTTGCGGATTGGTTCTACGTACGCGAATGGCCATTGCAGGTCGTAAATGGCGTGCCTTCCTACGAGACGTTTGCCTTCGAGCCGCTTATGCCAAAGCTGAATACGGAGCATCCCGAGGTTAAGCAATATTTATTCGAGGTCGCTCGTTATTGGATTGAGGAGATTGGCATCGATGGATGGCGGCTGGACGTCGCCAATGAGGTGGATCATCAATTTTGGCGTGAATTCCGTCAGACGGTAAAAGCAGTTAATCCAGAGGCCTACATCCTCGGCGAGATTTGGCATGATTCGATCATGTGGCTGCAGGGCGATCAATTTGATGCGGTCATGAACTATCCTTTAACGAATGCGGTGCTCGACTTCTTCGCTTATCAGACCATCGATGCCACTGCTTTCACTCATGCCATAGGCACCCAGCTTGCTGCCTATCCGCAGCAGGTAACCGAAACGGCATTCAACCTGCTGGATAGTCATGACACGCCAAGGCTGCTTACGATCTGCGAGGATAACGTCGATACGATGAAGCTATCCTCATTGTTCCAGCTAACCTTCCCTGGCACCCCATGCATTTATTATGGTGATGAGGTAGGCATGAACGGTGCTGGCGATCCAGGCTGCCGCAAATGTATGGTGTGGGACCCGGCTGAACAAAATCTAGAGCTGCTGAAATTTTACAAAGCAGCCATCAGCCTGCGTCATCGCTACCGCGCGCTGCGCAGCGCAGACCTTCGTTTCGTAGACGCAGGAAAATCGGGCGGCTCGGTAGTGTATGAGCGCCGCGATGGCGATCAACGCTTGCTTATTGCGATGAATGCACGAGCAGAGGCTGCTAATCTGAGCTTTGAAATAGAAAGTGTGCACGCAGACACCGGCTTGGCTCCGCATGCAGTTGTATTTACCGGCTTCGATAGCAAAATTGAGGCAGGCACAGGGGCAGCCGCAGATTTGCACGAAAAGTCTGACGCTAAGAACTTAGTACCCGCAATCAGCAAAATACCTAGCACTGACATCGCTCTGTCAACTAGCGAGTCTTCATCTAAGTGGAAGGTCCTACTATCAAGCAGCAGTCCATTTGCAGAAGGCTCAATCGTTACAAGCAATAAGAATGGCGAGCTGCAGCTTCAACTGCCTGCCTACGGCTTCGTCATATTGGAGCAGACTAACGCGTAGCTGAAGCATATTCATGTACTTTAGCAAAGCATCAGCCTTGCTCATTCTTTGCATGCTGCCTGTAAGAACCGCGAGGTTCTTACAGGCAGAAAATCCGAGTTGCTCAGCTTTCTCACTGCATCTGCACTAGACAGAAATATCCTTTCATGACATAATAACTTAAACGATTAAGTTAACACCTTCACACGACTGCAATCGTTAAAGGAGCTGCATTCCGATTAGAAAAGCTACGCTTAAAGATATCGCGAAAGACGCGGACGTTTCTATCGCTACCGTTAGTTATGTACTCAATAACGTTGCCAACCAGACGATTCCCGAAGAGACACGATGCCGCGTTCTTGAAGCCGCCAAGCAATTAAACTATGTGCCTAATCTAGCCGCGAGGTCACTCGTTAAACAAAAGTCAGGCCTGATCGGAATTTTAATTAATAAAACGGAAGATGAGAGTTGCTGGCAGCAGCTTCGTTATTCCCAGTTTATTAACCGCTTGGAGAAGCTGCTATCCGCTCTAGGCTATCATGTTGTATTATTCAGCCTGGATGCCTCTAATCCGAAGCTCGATATCATCTCAGAACGCAAGCTGGATGGTGTGTTTGTCATTGATGTAAAGAAGGAAAACTTCCACCTTATTTCGAGTCATTTTTCTGTTGGCGTTCCGCTCATCGTGATCGACAGCCTTATCGACGACCCTCTATTTTGCAAGGTGAATTATGACTACAAGGATGCGCTTGCCAAAGCTTTTGCCAACACCCCTTCTCAGCAAGCCTATCTCATCATCGACAGCTACAATAACGCTGAGCTTATGGACTACATTAGCAGCAGCTCCAATCTTGAGCCCAGCCAAATTCATAGAATGACCGATGAAGCTTCCCTTAAACATTTTCTTGAGAAAAATCAATCCAATACCGGTATTATTCTCAATGAATTTATTGCTATTGCTGCTGCAAAATATAGTGATCCGGCTCATTTCACTGTGATTTGCACTGCTGGCTGCCATGAGCTCGTTCCCTCTCCCGCTGCTCGCATCAGCTTCGGCAATCGCATGCCGGAGGAAGCCTTTCAGCTTATGGTGAGCCTCTTGGATAATGCGAGAAGCGGTCATCCATCAACATTCATTCAGGCAGAGGTTATTTCTATTTAGCTGAACTTGCAGAGATATCTCTGCATTTCACTATATTAACTTAAACGTTTAAGTTATCGATTTATTTTCAACCTATTTCATTAAGGAGGGTTTCTCATGCTTGAACTAACCAAACCATCTAAGGGCCAGACGCCAAACGTACAACCAGAGAATGAACAGGCGACTTCCATCTGGCGTAACCGTGTCTTTCTTGCCGTCTTCTCCAGCTACAGCTTATCTCTGCTTGGCAATACATTTCACAGCATCGCGCTGAATCTGTGGGTGCTGCAGACGACTGGCAGTGCTAAGCTCATGTCGATCGTCCTTATTACTCATCTTGTCATCAGCATGCTGTTTGGCTCATTCGCCGGTACGATTGCGGATCGCACCGACCGCCGCCGGTTAATGTGGGTGACGGACATAATCCGATTTGTACTCGTTGCCGCTATCGCCGTCCTCATCTATTTACCGAATGTACCGTTTGTTTTTATCGTTCTTTTAACTGGTCTTGTTGCCTTTGCCGGGGCGTTTCGATCACCTGCCTTCCAAGCCTCGCTCATCGAGATTGTTGGCAAAGAGCAAATAACCCAAGCGGTAGGTGCCATTAGCATCTCGGATAATATTATTCGTATCTCAGGCTTCGCACTTGGAGGCATCGCAGTCGCTGCCTTTGGCGGAGCTTTCGCGATTGCCATCGATGCGGCAACCTTCCTGCTGTCAGCCGTTTTAATTTTAATCGCGGGCAAATTTCCGTTTGCAGTCGTTCGAGATGAAACAAAACCAAAGTCCTCCTTTAAAGAGGATTTCACAGCTGGCTTTCGTTATGTGTGGAACGATTCATTTGCCAAAGCGGCCCTTCTTTTATTGCCGCTGGTCATGTTCTTCTTCCTCTCCACCTTTATGCTCATTCAAGTCATGGCCGTTAAGGTATGGAAGGCTGAGCCTTTCGTATTCGGCTTGATGGAGGCGTGTATACCGCTTGGTTATGTCATTGGCTCGATACTCATTATGAAGCTTGATAAGCGATTAAAAAACAGAGGAAAATGGACCATAGGGAGCATGATCCTAATGGGGCCCTTATTCGTCGTTATTTCACTAATGTCTTCAGCAGCCTCAGCGCTGCCGGTTATTTTCCTCGTCGGCCTGCTCTTCTCATTCAGCACGACGATCATCTTTATCGTGCTGCGAGCAGCAATCGATCCTTCGATGCAAGGCAGAGTATTCGGACTTATCGGGACGATTACCAGCGTCGCGCCGCCCGTCGGTTTAGCTTTATTTTCTACCCTGTCGGACATTTATGGTCCAGCCATCATTATTGCCATAAGCGGCGCAGCTATGCTGCTCATGGGGACGCTCGCTTACAGCCGCATGAAAGCTATACGCGATTTCAGCTAACCCTTCAAAGAGCCCGCAAGTGCGCCGGATATGAAGTAACGCTGCAAGAAGATAAACAATGCAACCATCGGCAAAGCCGTCACCACGACACCAGCGAGTAGTACAGGATAGTCTGTAATGTATTCACCGCGGAATTGAAGCATCGCAAGCGGAAGCGTCAGCTTATCTTTTCCGTTCAGCAGCAGCATCGGGAATAACAGATCATTCCATACGATGACGAACAAAAAAGCTGCCGTTGCCGCAAGATATGGCGCACTAAGCGGGAAAGTGATCCGCACCAGCAAGGTCCACTCGCCTGCGCCGTCAATTTCACCTGCCTCGAGAATTTCTTTTGGTAAAGTTTTCATAAAGCCTGAGAGCATGAACACAGACAGCGGCAGAAGCACAGATACGGACACAATGATCAAGCCCGTCAATGAATTGCTCCAGCCCAGCTTATGCACGAAGGTATAGATCGGGATCATATTCACCTGTGAAGGCACCATTAAGCCTATAGCGAATAATCCGAACACAGCAGCGCCTACTCTTTTGCCAGAACGCAATATACCATAGGCAATGAAACCGGAAAGCAGCAGCTCAAGCCCAACTGTAGCGCTCGTAACGACAATGCTATTGCGAAAATAACCCCACATCGGCTGTCCATCAAATAAAGACTTAAAGTTGTGGAACGACAACGACTCTGGTAAGCCTAACGGACTTGCGTAAAATTGCGGCGTTGTCTTTAATGAGGTAAATAAAACAATAAGCAGCGGAACAAGGATAGCAGCCGCGAAGAGCAGCAGCAGCAATCTACCTAACCATTTTAAAACCAAACCTCTTCACCTGCCTGCATACTAATAGGATACGCGATCTGTCCGCAATGCGCGGAACTGCAAAAACGTAATAAACGAAATCAGCAAAAGGAAATACACGGATGCCGTTGATGCTTTGCCAAAGGTATAGTTCATAAAAGCTGAATTGTAAATGTACGTCGACAAAATTTCGGTGGAATAGGCCGGTCCCCCTCCGGTCATCGTAAACACAAGATCAAACGCTTTGAACGATTGAATCGTCGTATAGGATACTACAATCGCCGCAGCTGGTGCTAAGAGCGGCCATATCACTCGGAAAAACAACTGCAGCCTTGTCGCGCCATCAAGCTTGGCAGATTCTAGCAGCTCCTCAGGTATAGCTTGGAGTCCCGCCACGAACAAAATAATCATTTGTCCAATATGCGCCCAAGCTTGAACAGCAGCAATCGAAAAAATGGCAATGCCCGCATCGCCAAGCCAGTTTTGCGTCCATGAAGAGAGTCCTACTGCCTCCAGCAAGCCATTCAATAGACCGAGTGACGGGTCGTATACAAATGTCCAAATAAATCCAACGGATACCGATGACAAAATAGTAGGAACAAAAAAAAGCGAGCGCAGCGCTACATTGACCTTTTTCTGCTTCGACAGCTGAAGTGCGAGCAGCAGCGAAACAACTGTCTGTACAATGACGACAGCGACCATAAACTTAATATTATTCACGATCGATTTTCGAAATATGATATCCTTCGCTACATTCGCATAATTATCTGCACCGACAAACTGATAGGACGGCGATAAGCCGTCCCAATCCGTTAAGGAGTAATAAAAACCCGTTACCGTCGGATAAATAAATAGTGCGAGGTAGAGCGCAATGCCAGGCACAAAAAACGGTAAAAGCTTCGCATACTTTTTCATCTGATTATTTTCCTATCTGCTGGTTCACGATTGCTTGTGCATCAGCCGCAGCCTTCGCTGGCTCCGTTCCGCCTAATACAGCTTGAATCGAGCTGGTGACTGCTTTTTGAACCTCAGCATTTTTGATGGTAAAGCGTGGTTGGAAGCGTGTTTTCTTCGATGTCCATTCCGCAACAGCATTCAACTCATCGCTTGTATATGCCACGTCTTTTACCGTTACATTCTGCCCCGTACCATTCGCATATTCACCGGCAATTTCCTTGCCGCTTAGAAATTCCAAAAACTTCTTCGCTTCCTCTGGATGCTTCGACTTGCTGTTCACGGCAAGCATAAACGTCGTCGTATGAATACCTTCGAACACGGCTTGGTCAGCAGGTACCGTAATGGGTGCGATCAGCCCTTGCTGAAGATCCGGATTGTTTTTCTTATTGCCTACCAGCTGGTAAGAGCCCGTTGCCAAAATAGCCGCTTTCTCCTGTACGAACAGCGCGCCCGCTGCGTCCCCCTTCGTTCCAAGCGCATCCTTCTGGAAGTAGCCCTTGTCATTCAGCTCCTTGAACTGAGTCAGCGTCTTAACCCACCACTCATCGGTAAGCTGGGCCTCACCCGCTTCAAGCTTCACAAAAATATCCTCGTCCGGCGCGTTGTTCATCACCATCGGATTCATGAACTGCCCTGGGCCAATGTCTGCACCTGGGAATGCGATAGGGACAATGCCTTCTTGCTTAAGCTTCTCCGCCGCTGCAAGGAAGCCATCCCAATCCTTCGGCACCTCAATCCCGTATTTTTCAAACAGCTTCACATTATAAATCGGAATGTTGTAGACGAGCTGATAAGGAACTGCCAGCTGCTTGCCATCCTTTTGCCCCGACTCGATTAAGGAAGAAGTGAAATTAGCAAGAAACGATGCGCCACTCAAATCAGTGAACAAGCCTGCTTTCGCAATAGCCTCAAACTGAGCGCCTGGGAAAGAAGCGAACACGTCTCCTACTGAGCCATCCAGCAGCTTCGCCTGTGCCGTGGACTGGTATTGATCAGACGGGAACACCTGCGTTTCTACCTTGATGTTTTTATTTTCTTCCTCAAACTTCTTAATAATGTTATCAAGCACCGCAGCATCCTCACCGCGCCAGTGAATAAAACTGATCGTTACCGGCTTATCACTAGAGCCTCCCTCAGAAGGCTTATTCCCGTTTGCATTCGTCGTTGAATTATTGGACCCGCAGGCCGAAAGCACAACACTTAAGATTATAGTTAGAGCTAGAAGCACCCATTGCGGCTTGCGTAATCGACTCATTTCCATTCCTCCAATGTATTAAATAGTGATCCCTCGCGCAGCCAGCTTTTGCTTTACTAACGGCAGCAGCAGCTCGCCTGATATTTTTGCCTCTTCCAAATGCGGGTAGCCCGACAAAATAAAGGACGTTACACCTGCATCAATAAATTCTAGGAATCGCTCGGAAATCTGCTCCGCTGTTCCTACAAAGGTTACAGCCCCTCCCCCGCGAATAGCGGACAAGCCAGACCATAAATTAGGCCCGATGACAAAATCCTGATCCTTCGATTGACTAAACAAATCCATCTGACGCTTCTGATTCGTTGCATCCGTCTTCGAATGCAGCTTTTCCTTTGACTTCAATTGCTCGGGGTCTGCCTTGCTCAAAATATTCCAAGCGGCCGCCCAAGCCTCCTCTTCTGTTTCTCTTACGACTACCTGTGCTCTAATACCATAACGAAGCTCTCTTTCGATCCCCTTCTGCTGCTTCAGCTCTGCCAAGTACGTTTCCATTTCCGTAATTTGCCCTTGAATCCAGTCAAGCGGCTCCGTCCACATCAAGTACACATCAGCCGATTCCGCCGCAACACGTTTTCCTGCAACCGAGCTGCCCCCAAAATATAACGGAGGATGCGGATCTTGCACGGGTGCGGGCTTGCTTACTCCACCTTCTACCTCGTAGTGTTTGCCGGTGAAGTTAAAGCCTGCACCCTCATCAGTCGGCTGCTGCCATACCCCCTTCACGACATCAAGAAATTCCTTGGTCCGCTCGTAACGCTCGTCATGACTGCCATGCAGCGGATCTCCAGTAGCCTTAAGATCGGCAGGATAATGGCCGGTAACTACATTGATCAGCGCCCGTCCTCCTGACATGCGATCGAGCGTTGACGCCATCCGTGCAGCAAGCACTGGAGAAATAAGTCCCGGTCTCATAGCAATAAGCGGCTTCAGCTTCGTCGTTGAGGACGCGATCCATGAGCCTACAATCCAGCCATCCCAGCAATCTCCACCCGCGGGAATGAGAACAAACTCGTAGCCAGCTTCCTCCGCTGCTTGCGCAACCTCTACAAAATACTGCTGCGATGGTTCCCTCTCTGGCGGCACCCCAATATAGCGGCCGTCTCCGTTTGTCGGAATAAACCAACCAAATTCCACTTGTGCTTGTTTGCTCATTTCAGCTGTCCCCTTTACGCTTCGTTGTCGTGAAGTAAAGAATCATATCGTGTAAAAACACAGCATCAATCGTTTGCCTTTTTTGAGATACGATTACTGCTGTATCACCAGTTGTCCGGTAGATAACCAACAAATTTCATCGGATTAATTTACTATCTGAATAATAGCAAGCAACGACCTATAAGGTCAATGTCAATTCGTCGCTTGTGTTATTTGTCATTTTGTGGTGTTATATTATATAAATCGTTATTTTCCAAGGATGAACCCTATTTAATTAATGGCAAAAAGAGGTGATTAATCTGTTTGAAAATATGAAAGAGGATCATCACGAGCAGCTGGAAATTCATTATTTCACGCCATCATCCTTCGAGAAAGCTGGAGCTGCTTGGCCCATTAGGCTCGGCGCAAATATAGCAAAGCACAATTATCACATCGGCCCTCGAGTCACTCCTTACTATTATTTGATTATGGTAACAGAGGGAGAAGGAACCTTTATTCAAGGCGGACAAACCTATACGCTTCGTAAAAATGATCTATTTTGTCTATTCCCTCAGGTTACACATGAATATTTCACGAGCGAACACGCGCTGCTGCATAAAGTGTTTTTCGCCTTTGACGGCAAACTGGCACTGCAGTTGCTGGAGAGGATCGGCCTAGGACCTTACCGTCCTCATCTTGCGGAAGGACTAACAAACGAGGCGTTTGCCTTGATGGAGCGTTTTTTTAGCTTAGTGAAAAGCAAGGAGCACCCGCATACCGATTTATCGCGGCTTGTTATCATGTACCAGCTGTTCGATGCTCTTTCCTCCAATAAAAACAAACAAAGCCTCTCCTTTCAGTCAGCCGGATGGCTTCAGAAAGCGAAAGACTATTTAGAAACTCATTATGCAGAAGGCATTTCCATTGGAAGCGTCGCGGACTACGTTGGTGTGGATCGCACTCATTTCTCCAAGCAGTTCAACAAAGCCTATGGCCTGTCACCGATGAAATTCGTGCAAAGGCTGCGCATGAACGAGGCGATTCTACTTTTGAAGCAAACGGATTACAAGCTCGCGGAAATTGCACAATCCGTCGGTTATCCCGATCTCTTCTCATTCTCCAAAGCATTCAAAAAACAGATAGGCGTGTCTCCGGCTATTTATCGCAAGGAGTAGTCTATCGTGCCGCCAGATCATGACGTGTTTAGCGGCCGCTTTCTGATCCACTCCCTAAGGAGATGAACAACATAGACAAAAGCAAGCAGCACGAGAACATTGCTCATCTCCCACAATGCCCACGACGGGCCAAGGCTGTTGAAAAACACAACATTCGAAGATATCACATACGAAAAACCAAAAATCATCAAAAACAGAGGCAGTATCAGCTTGCGATAATCGCTCAGGCCCAGCAATTGCGTTACAGCGCGGCAAAAAGCATACATCGTTATGACACACTTGAAATAGGTAGAGAGCATATAGTTAACTACTAATATCGCCTCTAATCTTTGCAGGAAATTTCCGATGCTTATTTTTTTTGCCATGATATAGGGGGAATACAGCTGATGCTGGGTCATATACACACCTAGCACCAAGATCGATAAGGTCACTATAATAATAATGACTGCTCCTCCGTACAGAACAGGAACAATAAACTGCTTATACGTCAGCCTTTTCTGTTCCACTAACGGAAACAGCATCAGAAACACAGTCATTTGGCAATATGGGAATGCGACCACAAACAAACCGCCTCTTATAATATCTGCCGCACTATGGCTCGCAATCGGCAATATATTGTTAGACTCCGACTCCGGGATAAGCAGCAGAATGAGCAGCGTAAACAGCAGGACAAACATAATGAAAAAGACTTGCCCCGTTCGGGCGATAACAGGCAAGCCCGTTCGTACCGCAATAAGAACAACAGCCCCAAATAAAAAAAGAACGACACGCAGCGGCGTTTCGGTCATCATCTGCGTCGTCATAAAATCACCAATAACCCGAATTTGTGCGCTTCCGTTAATAAATAGGTGAGCAATAAAAAATAGAGATAAAATACCGCCTGCAAAACGTCCTAATACGTGACGGTGTATTTCAACAATGGTCATTCCTGTAAATTTATTGCTGAACCAATAAATGAAAGAAGCTACGCCTATTCCTCCTGCCACTCCCAACAAAGCTGCCATCCAGGCATCCTGTTCTGCGACACCGGCTGTAAACGTGGGCAGATACCACATTAAATCGCCCACGATAAAGAAGATCATGAGCACCTTTATCTGTTTAATGCTAATTTTCTGTTCGTTATGCATAGCCTCAACCTCTCTTCCCTATTCCGGAGCAAACCATTTCAGCATTGGGCTATAAACTACTTCTAGAAGCACCATCGGAGTAGGTAAATCAATTAATTGAATCGTACATATACTAAGAACAGCCCCTATGACGAGCATGGCCAAGTAGAGCACAGAATCCTTAATAAAACCTTTTTTGAACAGAGGTACAAGCTCTTTTGCAACCCCCCACACAAAAAGGAATGCAATGAGTACGATAGCTGACATAGGCAACTACTCCTTTATATAATTAAGAAAGGAATCATTGGTCGTTCCAATCTTGTGAATTTGCACATCGATGTCATACTTTATTTCCAGCTGCTTGAACTGCTCATCCCACTCCTCCTTCCGCTTCTCCCATTCACGCGGATGAGCCTGATAGAGCTTATGGCCAAACCCAAATATATCAAAGCCATACCTTTCTTTCACATGGTTAATAACCGAGCTCATCAACTCTTTAAATTTTTCTTCTGATTCCTTCTCTAATTGTTTAATCGTTTCCGGACTAGTTAAATCAATTCGGCATTCCACATCTGAAACAGAGCTTACATTTTTGACCTTGACCGTCATGACGGGCTTCCCGTCCTGAATATCCGCCTTTATGCGCGTCTTGCTTCGAAGCGTTTCAAGAACAATTAATCCGCCTTCCGGACATTTTAGATGCCCGGCAGAGCTATTCACATTATTCATCAAATAATTGTAGCCCCTGCTCTGCTCCTCATTCAGCCAACCCACCAGCTTATCCTTGCGAAATACCGCTAATCCAATAAAACGTGTTCTCGCTGCGGGATCAATTTTCTGAATATTAGCTAATTCCTCACCGTGTTCTACATTGCCAACCATCTTGACTCCAGTCAAAACCGGACTTAAACCTTCCGTTACGAGCTCTTCAATCAGCTTTTCTATCGTCACTGTCGTCGTTGGAGCCCACTCCTTAGCTGACGTATCCAGCGCATAAAATAAATTTTCCGCAGGAATCTTTTCAAGTGATGTTAATGTCTTAAGCACCTGCATCGCTGAGGTATTACGAGCGACCATCAAATAAAAGTCGGTACGCGCTTCCGGGTTTCGGGAAAACATATCCAGTACCTCTCCGATCCCCTCCCTCGCAAGAGACTCTCCAATTACAAGCACGCGGATATGCGCAGAATAAATTTTTCTCGAGCTTGTTTCCGTCAGCTTCCGAAAGGCTTCAAACATCGTAGGTGCGGTAGCATGATAAAGAGTCACCGGTGATATTCCGGTGCTGCTGCTTCTAACCGCTACTTCCCCTGGAATGACAACTTGAACGGCTACCCGATACTGATTTCCAACCTTGTCGATAGAGGTCCCCAGTTGAATGGCGAGATCATCGAGCTCGCGACGATTCCAGCAGCCCGTGACAAGCAAGGCTCCTAGGCCAATGGCTAACCAGAGGAGAAGGATTTTTCTCACGAAAAGATCAATGCTCATCACCCCATCGTTTTCGAATTATTTACTACGCTCAGGCTGCTTTCCTTGCCGAACCAAATTTCGACTCCCCGTCGCTAACGGCCTCTTCTTCATTTGTCTCCAAGGGAAACGAAACAGCGTATCCTTCTGATCTTCCCATACGAAGGGTGCAAGCGACTGCATATAAGGCACGCCAAACGATTGCAGCGTATTCAAATGCAAAACGAGTAAAATGATGCCCAGCAGAATACCCAGGAGACCAAAGGACGCCGCGAGACCCATCAGCACGAACCGGATCATACGGACAGAAATGGATAGATTGACCGCAGGTATGACAAAGCTGGAAATCGCCGTAATGGCTACGACAATAACCATTACTGGCGACACAATTCCTGCTTCCACCGCCGCTTGACCAATGACCAGCGTCCCGACAATCGATACAGCTTGGCCTACCGTCTTCGGCATTCGGACACCAGCTTCTCGCAATATTTCAAAGGTGATTTCCATCAATAATGCCTCCACGAACGCAGGAAAAGGTACGCCCTCCCGCTGAGCTGCCAAGTTGATCAGCAATCCGGTTGGCAGCATCTCCTGATGAAAGGTTGTAATTGCAATGTACGCCGACGGTGCCAGCATCGTAATTAGAAAGCTGACGTATCGCAGCAAACGCAGCAGCGTGCTTACATCTGCCCGTTGATAATAATCCTCTGCAGATTGAAAAAACTGTATGAATAAGGCCGGAACAAGTAGAACAAATGGTGTTCCATCAACAAGAATAGCGACCTTTCCTTCCAGCAAGCCTGCAGCAATCGTATCTGGCCGTTCCGTGTTATATACCGTTGGAAATGGCGAGTAGGAGCTCTCTTGAATAAATTCCTCAATGTATCCGCTCTCCAATATTCCATCGATATCAATTTTGTCGAGTCGGCGAAATACCTCATCTACAAGACTCTTCTCCGCAATTTCATTTAAGTACATCACAGCGACATTCGTTTGTGTAACGCTTCCGATGCTCCTGCCTACCAGCCACAGCTGCGGGCTTTTGATTTTGCGGCGAATGAGCGCCGTATTCGTACGAATATTTTCTGTAAATGCCTCCATCGGTCCTCTGACGACACCCTGCGAGGTCGGCTCGCTAACCGTGCGATCCTTCCACCCCTCCGCACCAATCGCTAGACATTGTGCGCAATTCTCAAGCATAAGAATTGCCACACCGGAGAGCAGGTTGAAAAAAAGCTCATCATACTCACCAATGACCGTGACCTCGCCTGCAGCAAGCACCGTCTCCTTCAAATATTGAAGCGTATCGCTGCCTGATTCCTCTGAGACCGGCTGAGCCGGTTTGTCATTGGATATTAGAAAGTCAAGTATCGCGTGATGAATGATCGTTGAGTCTGTTAAACCATCTATATATACCAGCACGCCTTGCCAGCCTTGTACGCCTGTCATGCTTTTTACGATTAGATCATCACTATCGCCCAACTGTTGCTTTATTCTGTCTACGTTCACACTTAGTTGCTTTGAAATCTGCTGCCCATTCCCATTCATGTCTACCCTCCGCGCGATGACATAATTATGTATTTTGTCCAAAATATCCGCATGTATGCGAGGTTATTGAACCAATTTCACATGACGAATAAGAAGAGGGAGCCGCACAAGCTGTGCGGCTCCCTCTTCTTCATAGACTTATTTCATAATCACCGTACTATACGCCGGCAATGTTAGTTGACTTCCGCTCAGCTCCGCTTTATCACTTGTAGCATGATTAATCGATTCGAACGTGCCGAATAGCTTTGAAGGCTGCAAATCAGTCGATTGCTGCTCCCCGGATAAATTATGGACAACGAGTACACGCTCATTCGCGATAACGCGAATATAAACGCTAAGCTTATGATTAGCAGGCTCCAGCTTAAATTCCGCTATCCCTCCATCGCGCAAGGCAGGCTCCTCGTTTCGCCAGCTGATTAGCTCACGGTAATGACTCAGCATCGACTGGTTGTCTGCGGATTGTGCTTCAACGGATACCTCAGCGGCATCCGGATTGTTACGCGGCTTCTCCCAAGTCGTCTGACCCTCGCCTCCGCTGGCTGCCTTGTACCATAGCATCGGCTCGCGGATATACTCATCCGGTTTCGCACCCTTCATGCCAAGCTCCTCGCCATAATAGAGATACGGCGTTCCAGGCAGTGTAAGCAGCATAGCTGCAGCCATTTTGGCATGCGCGACATTGCCGTTTAAGACCGTCATTACGCGATTTTGATCATGATTGCTAAGAAATGGGGCATCAACAAACGTACCGCCGGATGATTTCTCATAGACACCATATGCGCGTCCAAGGGAGAAGGCTAAGTCTGCATCCTGCTCTATATCCGCTGCACTTAGCAAGCGGCCCGCCAGATCAAAGTGAAATGCCGAATCGAGTGCTTGGTCAAAGTAAGGGGCAATGACCGACAACGAATCCCATACCTCGCCTATTAAATAGGCATCCGGCTTCGCCTTGGCCATACCCGTACGAAACTCCTGCCACCAGACTTTGTTTTTCTCTTGAATTTCCGGTGTAGTCGCAGTGGAAGCGAAATCACCGTAAATATGCTTCGCTGCATCAAGCCGAAAGCCGTCTAAGCCCTGCTCCAGCCAATATTGCCCGATCTTGATCATTTCTTCTCGAACCTGTGGCTCGTCGAAATTCAGATCGGGCATGCCTTCCCAGAAGATGCCCAAATAGTTAAGACTGCCATAGCTGTGCCAAGGGTCGCCACCCACAGCACCGTCCGCTCTTACCTGCTCATTTGGCCCAGCAAAAGTATACCAGCTGCGATAAGGACTATCCTCATTCGCAAGTGCTTCCTTAAACCAAGGATGCTCCTTGCTTGTATGATTAACGACAAGATCCATAATGACTTTAATATCGCGCTTATGCGCTTCTTCAAGCAGTTTCTTCAAATCCTCCAGCGTACCGTACTCTGGGTTAACCGCATAATAATCGGTCGTGTCATAGCCATGATAGCTGGGCGAAGCGTTGATGGGCATAAGCCAAATGCCGCCAATGCCAAGCTCCTTCAAATAATCAAGCTTAGCCGTTACGCCGTTCAAATCGCCGATGCCATCTCCATTCGTATCATAGAAGGAGCGCACGAAGATTTCATAGTAAACGGCTCCCGGCTGTTCATCAACCGTATAGGAGGCAGATGCATGAGTACCCGTATCGGCGGATTCCTTCTCTTCCACCAATGGCGCCGCAGATGGCTGCTTCTCTTTGCCGGCATCATCCGCGGAGCAAGCTGCAAGCATGGCGATAATCATCGAGCCCAGTAGCATAGCACCAGCATAGCGCAAACGATTGTTGTTCATTCCCTTATCCTTTCGAGGCACCTGACATCAATCCTTGCACCAAGAAGCGCTGCAGGAACACGAACAGCAATGTAATCGGAATCGCAATCAACACCGCGCCAGCAGCAAACAGCGTGAAGTTGCTGTTTTGGTAGGAGTTAACAAGATCCCACATGCCGACCGCAAGCGTCCAGTTATCTTTGCTGCGAAGCACCAATCTTGCAAAAATAAAATCAACCCACGACCCCGTAAACGTGGTCAACGCTACGTAGGTGAGCATTGGACGAGACAGTGGAAGCATGATCTTCATAAATACTTGAAGATGAGTAGCGCCATCGATTCGAGCCGCTTCATCAAGGCTCCGCGGTATCGTATCATAAAATCCTTTTACTACAAATCCGCCAAGCACTGCACCTGCCGAATATACGATAATAAGCGCAGCATGCGTATCAAGCAGGTTCAACTGCAATAAGAAAATGAAAATAGCGATCATGCTCATGAAGCCTGGGAACATGCCGAGTACAAGCATAATCGTTAATGTCATCTGACGACCGCGGAAGCGGAAACGCGATAAGGCATACATGCTGAGCGTGACTAGAATCGTTGAGAAAATCATCGTCAGCGTCGCAATTTTAAGCGTATTCACGTACCATACCCCGAAGCGAAAGCTCGGATTCGTGAACAATTCCTTATAATGAACAAACGTAATCGATTCCGGGATTAGCGTCGTACTGAATAAGGAGGTTCCTGGACGCAGCGAGGATAGCACTACCCACAGAGCAGGATAAACCGCGCAAACAGCAATGGCTATCAGAACAAGATAGCTCAGCGTCAGACGCACAAAATTAGCGGTTTTGCGACCCATTTTCATTGAATCATATCCTCCTCTTTAAATGACCGCGAGCGACGATAGTTAATAATAGAGAAAGTCGCCACGATCGCGAATATGATGATCCCGATAGCAGATGCCATATTGTATTGACTGTTGTTCAGTGTCAGCTTATACAGCCACGTAACGAGCAAATCCGTGCTTCCAGCAAATTGATAATCACCCTTCACTGGATCGCCGTTCGTCAGCAAGAAAATAACGTTGAAGTTATTGATGTTGCCTGCGAATTGTGTAATCAGAATTGGCGCTGTAGAGAACAGTACAAACGGGATCGTGATAATGCGGAACTTTTGAATGCCTGACGCTCCGTCAACGTCGGCCGCCTCATACAAATCCTTCGGAATGGCTGTCAGCACGCCAAGAATAAGCACCATCGATACGGGGATTCCCACCCACATATTTACGACTATAACGGTGACCTTCGCCCAGAACGGGTCCGTCAGCCAAGGCAGCTTGCCCATCCCAAAGTACCCTAAATATTGATTGATAGGACCAAATTGTCCGTTAAACAGATTTCTCATGACGAGCAGGGAAATCAGCTGTGGAATGGCATATGGGATAATAAACAGAGTGCGCCAAAGCTTCTTAAAGCGAATGCCCTTCTGTTCAATTAGCAGCGCAACGAGCAAGCCGCCAAAATAAGTCGTTACCGTTGCGATAACCGCCCAAATGATCGTCCAAGTAAAGACGCCAATAAAGGTATGGCTCCAGGTTTTCAGCGTAAGTAGATTAGCAAAGGTTTGAAAGCCTACCCAGTCGACCAGCTTAGCTGGCGGAATATGATCAGGCGAGGCATAGTTGGTAAAAGCGAGCATGACCATAAAAATGATTGGCATGATGGTTAGAAACAGAACCCCTAGCACCGGCAGTGTAAGCATCAAATGCGGGAAATTGCGATCCAGCACATAAGATACCGTCTTCCGGAAGCTTGCAGGTAAAGCACCTTCATCTCTTTGCTTGCCGTTCCGATATGCATCGCGGATATTCATGACATAAATAATAATAAAAATGACTAATAAAAATATAGTAATTAACCCGCTTATTAATAGAAAGATCGAATGATCTCCTTCGACCCGAACACTAATTTTACCGATTTTCTCTAGTCCCTGCGTCTTTTCGCCGAGCGTTACAATACCCCAAACGGCTCGCCCAATATTCGGTATAAAATACATAAGCGCTGCCGCTTCGACAGCGAGCATAATTAAACCCTTAATGATTTGGCGGTTATACAATTGGCCAAGACCCATTACAAGTAACGACAATATAGCCGCAGTGCTGCGATGACGATTCATCCCGCCTGGCTCCCTTCCTTTCATCTGTAAAACGTTCTAAGCCGCCGTGATGAAAACAGCTGCAGATCACAAGCATCAGTTCGCCCGCCGATGCTGTATCGGCGGGCGGCACCTGATTTTCACTTATTATTTCGCTGCGGTACCGTTATTCGCATCCTTGATTTGCTGTACTGCATTATCAAGCGCTGCTTTCGCATCTTTTCCGGAGTTCCAAACGTCAGAGAATGCTGCCGCGATCGGGCTCCATACGTTGGCCATCTCTGGAATCGATGGCATAGGCGTCGATTGATTAAACTGAGCAACAAAACCTTTTACAATTTCATCACTTTGAACAGATGCATCATTTGTTGCTTCCGTATTGGCTGGAATAGCGCCTGTCAATTCAAAATCCTTCAGTTGAGCAGCTTTGGTAGCAGCAAAGTTAGCGAACAAACGAGCTGCATTCGGATATTTCGAAAATTGATTGACGTACCAAGCTTTAACGCCAGAGAAAGAAGATGCCGGTTGACCATTAATGCTCGGGATTTGAACTACGCCAAAATCAATGCCTGCGCTTTTGTAATCTGCAATTGTCCAAGGACCGTTAATGTCCATCGCAAGCGTTCCGCTTGTGAACAAACCTTTCTTGATGTCATACGTAATGTCGCCGGAGTTAAGCGGTAAAATACTGTTTCTCAAGGAGCCGTAATAGGCTAGACCACTGATTGCACCTTCTGTGTTCAAACCGATATCGTCCTTGTTCTGACCGTTATCACCGTACACATAACCGCCGGATACAAAAGGATAGTTGAAGTAGAAGTTCCCTACATCCCACATCAGAGCGTATTTGTTGTTTGGAACATCGTTGAATGTTTTTGCGAATTCAACAATTTCGTCAAATGTTTTTGGAGCTTCACTAATTAATGCTTTGTTGTAGAACAAAGCGTAGGTTTCGATCGAACGAGGGTAGCCATAGAGTGTACCGTCATAAGAAACTGCATTTACTGCAATTTCAGAGTTTTCCGATCTGCTAATCTCTTCATAAAAATCGTTTGGCAATACAAGTCCCGCAGTAACTGCTCTACCTAAGTTATCATGTGGGAAAACAACTACGTCAGCGCCTAGGCCTGCTGGTCCGTCCGTTGTCAATTTCGTTACTTGATCGGCTGCGCCAACCTCCTCGAACTTAACTTCAATACCGTATTTATCAGTAAATTCCTTTGCAATAGCTTCAACGAAGGGACGCTCCTCTTTACTTTCCCATACGAGCAGCTTTGCGCCATCCTCCGGCTTAATTTCTTCTTCAGCAGCTGCTTCATTCGTGCTTCCTGCTGTGTTGTTTGCTGCTTCATTCGTTGCGTTAGCCGCGTTTTCCGCGTTGCCCCCATTGTTAGCTCCGCCGCATGCGGATACGATAAACAAGGCAGTGATTAATGACATTGCAAACCATTTTTTCATGCTAGGTAATCCCCCTTCATAATGTGTTCCATCCCTTTTTGTGTGAATCAGAACCATCCACGACCCTTCACTAAGCTCATTTTCTTAAAATATAGGAAAGTATATCCTTTCGCCATACTTTCTCTATATTTCTCCGGAATGAAACGTGCAGCGCCGCTAAAGGACGGCGACAGCCGTTTCACCTTGAAACACTGTCTGTCTACAAACGCTCGTGGCATCTCCTAGAATTCCCTATTTACATGTAAGAAATCCATAATCTCAAAAGTGCGCAAACGTTTGTACAACTAGTGATAGAAAATGCTGTGAAATTCGTATTTGATCCGTATTCCACAGCTTTAAGCTAGTTTATTCGTCATGTAAGCGTTCTATTCGTGGATTCATCATACAACAGAGAGCACCGTTTGTTAAAACGTTTGCACAGTTCAATAATCGAAGAAAATAACAGTTTATCTTCAATTTTCTTCGATTATCTCCTTCTGTTTCAGTTTTTTATCATTTGTGCAACTGAATCCTAAGATATATATTTACTTTTAGACAACAGTTGCATTAGGATGAAGCATAGAATGCACACACGATTGCGTGATGGGGGCTCAATTATATATGGTGACCATTAAAGATATTGCAAAAGCTGCTGGAGTTTCTCCTTCAACTGTTTCCAGGGTCGTTTCAAATCACCCTCGAATTAGCAAGGCAACAACTCAGAAGGTAAAAAGGTATATGGAGGAGATGGGCTACCATCCTAACGCGATGGCCAAAAGCCTCGTCTCAAAAACGACTCAAACGCTGGCGATTATGCTGCCTCGACCTGCTGAAGAGCTGTTTCAGGATTTTTTCTTCGGCGAGTTGCTGCGCGGCATTTTAACACAATCCACGCGTTCGGGCTATGACATGCTGCTGACAGCAGCCACCTCTCCTAGTGATGAAACGGAGACGGTATCGCGATTAGTATTTGGACGCCGCGTAGATGGTGTTATTTTGTTATCCTCGCGAGTAAATGATCCCTTAATCGAGCTATTGAACAAGCATAAATTCCCGACTGTATTAATCGGGCGCACCGAAGGTCATCCCAATATTTTATCCGTCGACAATGACAACGAACTCGCTGCCTATGATGCGACGCAGCATTTGATCCTCCAAGGACATGAGCGAATTGGCTTCGTCAGCGGGCCGCCAGCACTCACGGTAGCCCATGATCGGATGAACGGTTATCGGCGAGCTATGCATGAAGCCGGATTGAAGGTTAGATCCGAGTGGATCGTCGAAGGCGAGTTTCTACAGCAAAGCGGCTATCGGGCGATGTCCTTCATGATGAGCTTGCCCGAGCGGCCAAGCGGTCTCGTCGTCATTGATGATGTCGTTGGATTTGGCGTACTGCGGGGGTTAACCGAGCTTGGCTTTAAGGTTCCTGACGATCTTAGCATTGTAAGCTTTAACAACATCGCTTTATCCGAGCTTGCTACTCCTCCAATTAGTTCTATTGATATTGGAACGTACCAGCTCGGCTATACTGCTTCTCAAATGCTCATTCGTTACATTAAAGAAGAGAGTGTGCATCAGAACCGGATGATTATTCCGCACAGGCTGATCGTTCGTGAATCATCGATACAAAGCGTAGCCAAAAGGAGTTGACCACATGTCTAGTAAAAAACCTTTTTTAGTTGACGCCATTATTGGCAATTCAAAGTTCCTTGCATCATTAGGGCGCACAGGCAAGCTTTATCGCCTGTGGTGGCCCCATATCGATTTGCCGCAGCATGTAGATGCCATGCGGACCGGAATTCAGTGGCAGCATTCCCCTGTTACTTGGTTTGATGAAGAAGCAGACGGCTGGAAGCATAACGCGGAGTACGCAGAAAAAACGAATATTTTCAGAGTTAACGCTCATTCTGAGCAGCATAAAATGCAGGTAAACAGCTTGCATTTCGCGGTTCCTGGTCAAGATTTGATTGTTCGTGAATATACATTTACTAATGTTAGCGATGAGCCTGCTTCCTTCGCCTTTATTTTGCATTCCTCTTTCCTAGTAAGTGAGAATCATCTGTATAACACCACTTTGTTTCATGCAGATACCGATTCTTTGGTTCATTTTCGCCATAAGTACTATTTTGCGCTTTCAAGTGCAAACGTATGCACAAGTTATCAAGCAGGCCTCTCATGGGACTCCGTTCAAAATGGTGAGCTGAATGGCGCCGTTATTGATATGAAACCAGATGGCGCTTTGAAATGGAGCATTAATTCCCTTGCGCCAGGCGCATCGGTGACCATCCCCGTATACATTGCCGCGGGTCATGATGAACAGGAAGCATTACAGCAATTGCAGAGGGCGAAGGAAAAATCAAGCACCGAATGGATAGCCGAAACGACAGATTACTGGCATAACTATTTGTCAGTTGCTGCTCCTTGCCCTATTGACGATGATGACATTGCAGATTTATATGATCGCTCACTTCTCATGTTCAAGCTGATGTCTGACGAGCAAACCGGCAGCATTATTGCTGCACCCGAATTTGACGAAAACTTTGCCCGCTGCGGCGGTTATTCTTATTGCTGGGGCCGGGATGCCGCATTCATTACAACTGCGCTTGATAAAGCAGGCCTCGGCTCGCTCTCTGACAACTTCTATGCTTGGACACTTACGGCACAATCGCCTGACGGCTCTTGGCAGCAACGCCACTATCACGATGGCAGCCTAGCACCCTCTTGGGGACTTCAAATCGATGAAGGCTCATCGATTCTATGGGGAATGTGGCAGCACTATTCTGAAAACAAGGACAGCCGCTTCGCGGAGCAAGTATGGCCTGCTGTTGAGAGAGGAGCTACCTTCTTGATGAGCTACCTTGACGCGAAAACCGGCTTGCCTAAGCCGAGCATCGACCTTTGGGAGGAACGCGAAGCATCACACACCTACTCCTCTGCTGCTGTTTTCGGCGGGTTGACTGCTGCAGCAAGCTTCGCTGAGGTAGCAGGCAAGACTGAGCTGGCCGCGGAATGGACCGCAGCAGCTGAGCGAATCGCTGCCGCAATTAATGAGCTGTGCTGGAACGAGGAAGGCGGAAGCTTCTACCGCGGTATAAATTTGACTGTCTCTGCCAGCAAATATGAGCAAGCTATCGCAGCAGGAGCTGCAGGATATGCAACCGAGGGCAATAAAGGCTACATGAAATATACGCTTGAGCGCGACCCTGTCATAGATATCAGTTTGCTAGGCATCGCCGTACCTTTCGGCGCTGTTCCAGCTGACCACGACTATATGCGGCGTACCGCAGATACCATTGAAGCTTCCTTAACAACGCCTGGCGTAGGCGGAATTAAGCGGTATGAGGATGATAACTATATCGGAGGAAATCCTTGGATTCTCACCACCCTTTGGCTGGCGCATTATCGCATTCAGACCGGAAACCTTGAAGCTGCAAAGCAGCTGCTGAAGTGGGCGCTTGATCACCGTACAGCAGCAGGCTTGCTTCCTGAGCAAATAGACAAGAATACCGGCGAGACCGCATGGGTCGTCCCTCTCACCTGGTCGCATGCCATGTTTATTTTGACGATATTTATGCTCGCAGAGGCTGAGGCTTCTGTAATAAATCAATAAAGCAAAATGTAATAGACAGGGATAGCCGCTTAAGGCCCCGACTCCCAGACCTCTCGGCTATACGACCATCTTGGGCTGTCTCTGCTTTCCCCCACTACTCTGTCTATCCTGCACTTAAGCAGTAACTTCGTGCTTTAAATCGTCTATGGCTTTCCTATACTGTATGATTGCAATAGAATACCTTATTTTTGCTCTTTTCACTCCTAAATGGACATCTATGTTGTACGGAGTACAACATAGCTGCCCTCCTGCCTCGATAAATAGCCACTATCCTGCACCAGTACAGGATAGTGGCTATTTTAATCCAAGTCATTAAGTACTATTTGTTTCAATCGTCTCAAATACGTTTATATATATTGACAATCACTTATTTATTTGTAATAATTATAAATAAGGATTTAGTCTAATTTAATCTTTATTAAAAATCACCGTATTTATTCCGTATTTGCCAACTATGATCTGAGCAAACTATCATCAGAAAGGATGATTATTATGACAAACGCAACTACTACAAAATCGACAACTGTACAGCAGCATCTAAACCATCAAATTGCCAACTGGAGCGTTCTTTACATTAAGCTTCACAATTATCATTGGTATGTGAAGGGCTCCCAATTTTTCACCTTGCATGCGAAGTTCCAAGAGCTTTATGAGGAGGCTGCGCTTCACGTAGATGAGCTGGCTGAACGCCTGTTAGCCTTGAAAGGCAAACCCATCGCGACGATGAAGGAGCATTTGAGCACCTCCAGCATTGGTGAAGCATCGAACAAAGAGGATGCGACAGATATGGTCGATCAATTGATCGCGGACTTTACAAAGGTGATCGGCGAGCTTAAGACGGGTATGGAAGACGCCCAAAAAGCTGGTGATGAAACTACAGCCGATATGCTCCTAGCAATTCATACAACACTTGAGAAGCATGTATGGATGCTGAGCGCATTCAACGGTAAATAAACAGCAAAAAGAGGGTGTCCCATAAGCGTAATCGCTGCTGGGGCACCCTCTTTTTGCTTACACTTAGCTCAGTTAGCATCCAAAAACTTAATCATTCCCCATTCTTAGCGCATCCACAGCCTTTAGCTTTAGAGCCGCTCTTGCCGGCGCAATATTGATAATCAAGGAGGCCGCGAGCAGCACGCCAATAATTGGAATAAGGATGTCGTAGGGATAGATGAAGACGAAGGGCTCTTCATAAACGCGAATATCATATTTTATATTTTCCGAAAAAATACGCACTCCGCTCGAGCCAACTCCCCATCCTACGAGCAGACCAACCGCACTGATAACGAAGCCTTCAATAAAAAACATCATATAAATGTTTTTGTTAGATACGCCAAGACAGCGCATCATTCCCACCTGCTTGCTCCGCTCACGCACAGCTCTAAACTGAATAATGGCAAGTCCCATAATTCCAATGAAGGCTGACATCACACTAAAGCCGATGAAGCCATAACCAAGCTGCTTGTTTATTAGCTGCTCCGCTGAATTTTTGAGATAAGGGACATCAAAGGTTAATACACCTCCAATAGCAAACCTCTCCTCCAGCGCCTGCGCCAGCTTGATATCCTTGTAATCAAACTGGAACAAAATAAAGCCAAGTTCGGTCTGATTAGGCCATTTATGACCATAGGGACGAAACTCTCTTACTACCTCCTCATTCATAAACGTTGCTCCATAAAAATCAATCAATTGCGTCGCAGCATCGTTTGGAACAAAGCCTGCAACAATGAAACCCCGCTGTGCTTGCGGCACCCAATCCTCTGTATCGCTTCTCAGCTTATTTTCATATATCGGAAGTGTAATGGTTTCCCCTGCTTCCACTAGCGTAATCGCTTCAGGAAACAACGGGTCCTCCATCCCGTAATAATAAGGCAATATAATATAATTAGGGTCATTTAATACCGCCTCCCATGCTGCCTGATCATTCGCAAACATAGGCGCTCGAGCTAATAATTGGATTGGATTATCCCGAATAAGCTCCTTGGTCACTGGAACAGCTGCTTGCGCGATGCCTCGCTCTATCATACTGAGCATGAAGGGTTCTGCTGTCGTCAATCCACGAATATGTTCCTGAATAAAAGGATCATTAGCAGCGGCTGCTTCTATTTTCTCCTTCTCTGCCGCTGTCCGGTACGATGCGTAGCCGCCAAAGCCAAACACCGTCTGATTCGTTCGATCAACATTTCCGTTAGCAAGTACGATTTGCATGATGCAAACGATAAAGGTTATGGTCATCATAACTAGCGCAAACAAAAGTGCTGCCGTATAGGTTCGTCCTTTATGCCATCGCGGGTACTTAAGGGCAAGCATTATGGAAAGCGGTGGAATACCCACAAAACGCAGCAGCCTTTGCAAAGGACCATCCATTTTGTTTAATAGCGACAAAACGATGAAAAGAACAAAGAAGCAGGCGACGAGCCACGTCCATGCAATAAGGAGCATATTTTCACCATTCAATTTTGGTGGTTGAACAAATGCAAAAATAAAATGAATGGAGGCAGCAGACAATCCAAACGCAAAAACTATGCGGAATCCTATTCGTCTGCTTCCTCGGCGTCTTCCTTTATCTCCCGTCTCCGCTGCTCCTCGCAATGCTCCAACGATGCTGAATCGACTCACTCGTCGAGCGGATAATAAGGAGATCATGCTAAGAAAACAAAGCATAGCCCCAAATACAACAGCCACCGTCCCTATAGATATATAGGGTTGGATAGGTATCGTATTGCCAGCCATTCGCGATAACTCCGCCGAATAGACACCATAGAACTGATGGATAAGATTATATCCGCCCCAAACTCCTAGTATTGTTCCTAGTGACACGCTCATTAAAGAGAGCAATATCGCTTCTACTGTGAACATGGCTGAAATATTTCCTTGAGAGAAACCAATTGCGCGCAGAATTCCGTAAGTTTCCTGTCTGGATTCACCAATCATGACTAACACCTGACGCATGAAGAGCATGCTGGATACGATGGCTACCATACTGATCATGCCTATAATGACAGCGTAATTCATTCGTTTAATATCCGATTTTACATTTCCTTTCAGATTCTCAACATTGTATGAATACTCAGGAATGAGATACATATGGTTTGGATCAACAGATGAGTTCGAGACTCCTGCTAGTATCGCATCATAGCGGTCCTGAGCCTGATTGGAAAGTTCTCTAACGGTATGTTCAGTACCGATAATCGTGCCGGCAAATGCACCTGACTCCAGATATCCTGTTAATCCCCGCTGCTCGGTTACAGCACGAATACGGAATAGCTTGTCTCCATGCGATGCAGTTACCGCTACAGTATCTCCAGCTTCGACTTGCAGCAGCTTGGCGATTTCACGATTAATAATGAGCTCATCGTCAGCAAGGCCCGCACGCCATAATGAAGCACCAGCGAGATCAAAGCTAACAGCCTTCTCCATAGAAAATCCCATAAATAATATGTTTTTCAGCGCCGCTTCCGTGCCTGTACTCGCGTCCTTGGCAAATACAGCGGCTTCTGTCTTTACGTAAGGCAGCATAGTGTAGCCATCCCACCGCTCAAGCAATACATCTATCAACGCTTCTGTCTCCTGAGCGGAGAAGCCCTCGTTATCCGATTTCTCCGGCGTCAACTTCCAGTTGATCGGCCCTAAATGTGCCTCTATCCACACTGCGCCGCTGCGTTGAACGGAATCATAGTTGACAGCGCTAGCAGCAATCAGCATTGCGCCGATGGCACCTGCAAAAATCGTTAGCAGCGTCTGCTTCCATTGCTTCCGAAGGTTCCCTAATGCCATTCTCCAAACGAGACTTGACTTGATCATAACGCCACGCCTCCATCATGGATAACGCGGCCGTTTTGCAAGCGGATAGCGCGTGTTGTACGGCTTGCGATTCTAGGATCATGAGTAACAATAACGATGGTCGTTCCATGATGACGATTCAGCATTTCCAGCATACCGATAATTTGTTCAGCTGTGTCCGTATCCAGCGCACCTGTTGGTTCATCCGCCCAAATGATATCAGGCTTCCCTACGATAGCTCTCGCAATAGCAACACGCTGGTTTTGACCTCCCGAGAGCACGCTTGGATAATGAAGTGCTTTGTCAGCCAGCCCAACCTCCTTAAGTGCCTCGAGCGCTCGTGCTTTAGCTTGATTAGCGGGAATGCCTGCGGCAATTAGCGGGAGTGCCGTATTCTCCCACGCACTCAATACCGGAATAAGATGGTAGGATTGAAATACGAACCCCATTCTCGCTAGCCTCAGCTTTGCAATTTTCTTGTCATCCCATGTATGAATAGGTGCATCACCAATCCATATTTCACCGTTGTCAATAGACTCGATCCCAGCCAAAATATGCAGCAATGTCGACTTTCCGCAGCCGGATGGCCCAGTAATGGACACCATTTCCCCTTTGGAAATCGTGAAAGAAACTTCACGGAGCGCTCGCGCAGCAGCTTCTCCCTTGCCATACGTCTTGAAAATATTTTTTACGGTAATCATCTTCTTAATCCTCACCTCTTGTTCCATTGAATGCCTTAACTCTATCAAAAGGTTATGCATTCCTAATGGAGCAAATATGCAGAACTTGTGCAGATAACTATACTTCTATAATCGGCAAACATAGTGTAAATATTGCCCCCTTGCCGTAATGGCTCGTTACTCGGAGTGTCCCGCCATGTGCTTGTGCAAATTGATTGGCTATCGCAAGTCCAAGGCCTAAACCGGGTGAGCGCTTGTTCGCCTCATGATGAGCCTTCCCCCTGTAAAAGCGATCGAATACGTAAGCTAATTCCTCCTCTTCAATGCCGAGGCCGTCATCAGCAACGCTAATCTCCACTTGCCCTTGCCCAAGTCTCGCCTCGATCCGAAGCTCATGGCGTGTATGCTGAAGTGCGTTGCCAATTACGTTAATTAAAATTTGTCTAATCCGAGTCTCATCGGCATATAGACGAATATCTCGATCCATAACCGTATTTAAAAGTATTTCATTCTCAACTGTATCGACTGCGAGCGTCTCGGCAACCGTTGCAGCAAGCTCGGTCAAGGAGAACCAGCTTTTGCTAAGAGACAGATGACCAGATTCGGCAAGCGACAGCTCCTGAAGATCACGTACCAGCTTCGTGAGACGGAGCGTCTCGTCATGCAGCGATACGGTTTTGGATAGAGGAAGCAGCTCTCCTTCCTGAATCGCATGATCCAGCTGCGTTCGCATCACTGCAATTGGCGTTCGAAGCTCATGAGCAATATCTGCGACCATCGACCTCCGAACTGTTTCCAGTCGTTCCACCCGCCGCGCGAGCTCCTCTATATGGTTTAATGCAGCTTGAATATGTATTTCTCCGCTAGTATGAGAATCATCCATTAGAGCAGAGCTTGAACGACTCCATATCGCTTTCGCGATGGAACGCTCGGTACGATTTGCGACATACTTAGACTGACGAAGTATCCCTGCTCCTATTAGAAACACAAACAGCCCGATTATGAGCGACAGCAGCAAACTTTTGCTGCTAATCGTCACTTGCAGCGTGTTAGAGTAGCTCGTGTAACCTACAATCTCACCTTCAGAGAGAATCGCTATTTTTCGGGCATGTTTGGCTATACTTTCCTTATTGTCAAGCTCTGCAGCTATAGTCGTACCATCTTTATCGTATATTGTAAGCATAGGTGATTTATCCTCCGCAAACATATAGCGATCTGCTTGCAGAAGCGCAGTCAGACCGGACCAGCTCCCCGTTTTCTCATAATATAGCTTTGCGTACCCATTCCAAAAAAGCTGATTTTTCGTTTGATCTGTCTGTTTCGAATCCATCAAAAGCCACTGTGAACAACTGAATGTCAATAGAACCACAATGGCACATATAAGGACAAGCCGTTTCTCCCCGCGCCGCCCCTGCGGTTCATTCTTCTTCATCTAAACTCCTCCGAAAAACGATAGCCCACGCCATATACCGTCTGGATCAGCTCTCGCGTCTCCTTAGCCGCCTCCAGCTTGCGGCGCAAATTGCGAATATGCGAATCTAGCGTTCGCTCATAGCCTAGAAAGCTATCGCCAAGAGCCTCGTCCATTAAATGTGTACGAGTAAACACTCGTCCAGGATATTCCGCCAGCTTCCATAGCAGCAAATATTCGGTGCGAGTTAAATCAAGCCTTTGCTCGTTTAAAAAAGCAGCGAAACGCTGCTGGTCGAGCCTTAACGGACCTCTATATAGTAACGAATCATCAGGCAGCTCAGACAGTGATAACGTCTCTTCGCCTATCCGGCTTGCTCTGCGCATAACCGCTTTAATTCTAGCGCTTAATTCTCGCAGACCAAACGGCTTCGTCAAATAATCGTCCGCCCCCAGCTCAAGCGCCAGCACCTTATCGAATTCATCCTCCTTGGCCGTTATCATAATGAAGGGCAGCTTCCATTCACGTTCGTTCCGCTTACAGATGTCTATTCCACTTGCTCCGCCTGGCAGCATCCAATCAACCAGCAGCAAATCTGGACCCACCTTTGGTATTAGGAGCTCCGCCTCCTTGAGCGTAGAGGCGCCGTAAACCTCTACAGCTTCCTTGCTCAAATAGCTTGCGCACTCCTGCAGCAGCTGCTCTTCATCTTCGATCCATACAATTTTCAACATCCACTCACACTCCCATAAACAAATTGTTACATAAAAAAAACAGTTCTTCCAAGTGGGGAAGAACTGTCATATTTAACGAAATTTATTTATTTTCCTAATCATTCAATCTTCTTGCTTGTCCAGCTAGACAAACCTCACGCTGCAGCTGCCCGCAGGCTTACCTGCCCACAAGGCTTGCAGCTGATCGCCGTCCTGCAGCGCTGCTACGCCAGCTGGTGTTCCCGTATAAAGAATGTCGCCAGCGCCAAGACCGTAGTTCTCGCCTACAAACCTGATCAGCTCAGACACGTTAAACAGCATATCACTCGCCTTGCCGCGCTGTGCGACGACGCCATTTCGCATGAGCGTAAACTCAGTCTCCGCCAGCGCTGCTGCGCCGGGGTAATGCTGCCATTCACCGAGTGGAGCGGAGCTCTTGAACCCTTTGGCCGCAAGCCAGGGCTGGCCTTTGGCCTTCAGCTTGGACTGTACATCGCGGAGGGTTAAGTCAAGTCCAAGCGCCATCGCATCAATGCACTGCTCCGTATCCATTCCCGGCTCATAAGCTTTCCCGATGCGCAGCACGATTTCCAGCTCAAAATGCACCTCTCCCACATTTGCAGGAAGCTCGACAACATTCCCGTTCATCGCTACAACCGCATGAGAGGGCTTTGTAAAAACGAGCGGCTCATCCGGAACCTCATTGCCTAGCTCAAGGGCGTGAAGCCTATAATTACGTCCAATACAATAAATATTACGAATTTCGTTAGCGCTCATGTACAAAGCCGCCTCTCTATTTTAGATAAATCTTGCCTCTCAGCTTACTTCTGAGCAGCAATTTGCTCCGCCAGCTCATTCAGCTCCGCCCAGCGATCCATCAGCTTCTCCAGCTTCGCTTCCAGCTGCTGCTGCTCAGCGGCAAGCTCCTGTAAAAGCGCAGAGTCACTGCTCGCGGCTTCCATGCGGACGGCTATTTCGCTTATATCGTTTTCTGCTGACTCGATCCAGCTATCGATTTGCTCAAAGTCCTTCTGATCCTTATAGGACATCTTGAGTACACGGCCTTTGCCTGCTGCAGGAGCAGGCTCACTTGCTGCAGGAGCTGGCTCGCTTGCTGCAGTTACTGGGACAGCCTCAGCTTTTGGCGCAACTGCTGCTGTACCAAACTTCTGAACAAACTCCTGATAATCCGAGTAATTGCCCGTGTGATGTGTAATGACGCCGTCGCCCTCAAACGCAACAATTTTGTCCACTGTACGATCAAGAAAGTAACGATCATGCGAAACGACGAATACGACTCCCGGAAAATCATCCAAATAATCCTCAAGCACCGTAAGCGTCGATATATCCAAATCATTTGTCGGCTCATCGAGCAGCAGCACATTAGGTGCGTTCATGAGTACTCGCAATAATTGCAAACGCCGCTTCTCTCCGCCCGACAGCTTGGAAATCGGTGTCCACTGCATCGTCGGCGAGAACAGGAAGCGCTCCAGCATTTGGCCTGCTGATATCGTCGTGCCATCTCCCGTCTTTACCTGCTCAGCAGCTTCACGAATATATTCGATAACACGAAGAGATTGATCCATCTCCTCATGCTCCTGCGAGAACCAGCCCAGCTTAACAGTAGCACCCAGGTCAACTGTTCCCTCATCAGGCGTCAATTGGCCCATGATGAGCTTAAGGAGCGTCGACTTTCCGCTACCATTGCGCCCAACAATACCAACCCGATCCTCGGGAACCCCGATGTAGCTAAAATCTCGAATCAGCGTACGTTCGCCGAAGCGCTTCGTCACTTCTTCGATTTCTACGATCTTGCGGCCCAGCCTAGTTGAAGCAACCGATACATCCATTTTGCCGCCTGCCTGCTTCGGTGCATCCGCCTTCAGTGCTTCAAAACGATCAATACGCGCTTTCTGCTTCGTCGACCTCGCTTTGGCCCCGCGTCTGATCCAAGCAAGCTCATTGCGCAGCAAATTTTTCCGCTTCGACTCTGTAGATGCTTCCCGCTCTTCACGATCAAGCTTCAGCTCAAGAAAGCGGCTGTAATTCGCTTGGTAGAAGTGGGCTTGCCCTTTATCCAGCTCGATCACACGGTTGCTTACACGATCAAGGAAATAACGATCATGCGTAATCATGAGAAGGGCGCCTCTGCGTTTTTGCAGCATTCCCTCCAACCATGCCACCGAATCGTTGTCAATATGGTTCGTAGGCTCATCAAGAATAAGGACATCTGAAGGCAAGAGGAGCGCTGCCGCCATCGCGACCCGCTTCCGTTGGCCGCCCGAGAGCGTCTCTACCTTCGCCTCAAAATCATAAATGCCGAGCTTGGTCAGCGCCATTTTGGCGTCGCTCTCCAACTGCCAAGCATCCAGCTCAGACATCATCTCATTAGCCTTCATAAGCTGATCCTGCAAAGCTGTGTCGCTTGGATTTAGTTCAATCGCCTGCATTGCCGCTGCATAAGCCTGCACCGCTCGAAGCTGCGGTGAATCACCGCCAAGCACATGCTCTAGCGTCGTTTCATTCGGAACAAATATCGGGTCCTGTGCGAGCATTCTCACCGTTACCCGGTTGCCGATTGACACCTTGCCTGAATCTGCCGGCTCTAGGCCCGCAATAACCTTGAGGAAGGTCGATTTCCCCGTTCCGTTAACGCCTATAATACCAACCTTATCGCCGTCCTCGACGCCAAAGGTAACATTTTCGAACAATACCTTCTCGCCATAGCTCTTCGTTATATTTTCTACTGATAGTAAATGCATGAGTCAAACCTACTTTTTTAGATGAATTGCTGCCTGCGCAGTCACTCGTATCATACCATAAAAAGGTCTATGCCACACTTTACTCACCCATATCAAGGCAAGCAGCCCCTGTAAAAGTCAGGTTTATAATTAACAGCTGATATGCCGATATAGTAAGTATGAGGAAGGAGTGATTCCGCATGGGTAAGCCTTATATATTTATATTTACCGGCACAAGCGGTTCCGGCCGCAAGAGCGCGGCACACAAGGCTTTGCAAAACACCGGCATTGCACATATCCCCTCCTGTACCGATCGACCGCCGCGAAGCCAAGAGCGTCCTGACATGGATTATCGCTATGTTACCAAGGAGCAATTCGACCAGCTAAACCAAGAGGGCTTCTTCACTGAATCGGTTAAAATCGACCAGCATCGCTATGGCATTGGCAAACGCTATCTTGATTTGGCAGGGCTAGCCGGCAACAGCGTCTATCTGATTTTGAATCGCGAGGGCTCGGATACGATTTGCAAGCTTTACGGTGATCGCGTGATTCGCATTTTCCTGTATGTTGATAAGAAAACGGTATTGGAGCGGCTCGAGAGCAAGGGTACGAACTATGAAATCATCGACAGCTACCTTAGTCACTATTCCGAAGAAGTCACTTATCGCAAGTCTTGCGAGCATGTCATCGAGAATATATCCCTTGAGCAAACCATTAAGCAAATCAAAACCATCGTAGACAGCTATTTTCAGCCAAGTTAAGGCAGATCATTTAAATAAATAAAGGGCCAGCGCCTCGTCGTAACATGACGGGCGCTGGCCCTTTTTACTGCTATTGTAAATTAACGTTTTCCGATCATATTCTCGGGGCGAACAAATTCATCGAACTGCTCTGAAGTCAGCAAGCCGCTAGCAATAGCCGACTCTTTGAGCGTAAGCCCTTTTTTATGAGCATTCTTCGCAATCGCAGCCGCATTCTCATAACCAATATGAGGATTAAGCGCCGTAACGAGCATTAGTGATTGATCAAGGTTGCGCTTGATTACCGCTTCGTTCGGCTCGATGCCTACCGCGCAATTATCGTTGAACGATACCATGCCATCAGCCATCAGCGCTACAGATTGCAAGAAGTTATAAATAATGACTGGCTTAAATACGTTCAGCTCAAAGTTACCTTGGCTTGCAGCCATTGAAATAGCTGTATCATTGCCAATGACTTGGCATACGGCCATCGTCAACGCTTCACTTTGCGTTGGGTTAACTTTACCTGGCATAATCGAGCTGCCCGGCTCATTCTCAGGTATCGAAATTTCGCCAATCCCGCAGCGTGGACCACTTGCCAGCCATCTTACATCATTGGCGATTTTCATCAAATCAGCCGCAAGAGCTTTAACCGCACCGTGAGTATATACGATTTGGTCATGGCTTGTAAGCGAGTGGAATTTGTTAGCTGCTGTTACGAAGCTTTTGCCTGTGAGCGCAGTCACCGCTTCTGCAACGGTAACAGCAAAGTCAGGATGAGCATTAAGTCCCGTACCAACCGCCGTACCGCCGAGTGCCAAATCACGCATCGTATCTACACTTTGAACGAGCATGGCACGCGTTCTGTCCAGCATGGAGTACCAGCCGCTAATTTCTTGTCCCAGCGTAATTGGCGTAGCATCTTGAAGATGTGTACGGCCGATTTTTACAATATCGTTAAACTTCTCTGCTTTGGCACGAAGCGTATCATTCAGCAAGTCAAGCGATGGAAGCAAACGATCCTCCAGTGCAATTACACCAGCAATGTGCATAGCTGCTGGGAACGTATCGTTTGAGCTTTGGGAGCGGTTAACATCATCATTCGGATGAATGCGCACTTCACTGCCGCGTTCAGCCAGCAAAGTATTAGCACGATTAGCAATAACCTCATTCACGTTCATATTCGTTTGCGTACCGCTGCCTGTTTGCCATACGACAAGTGGAAAATGCTCATCCCATTTGCCGGAAACAATTTCATCTACCGCCTCGCCGATGATTGCAGACTTAGCTGCATCCAATACGCCGAGCTTCTCATTAGCCTGTGCGGAAGCTTTTTTGATATAAGCCATCGCATAAACGACTTCGATCGGCATCCGCTCTCCGCTAATTTTAAAGTTTTGCAGGCTTCGTTGTGTTTGCGCACCCCACAGCTTGTCTGCAGGAACTTGAATCTCGCCCATTGTGTCCTTCTCAATCCGATAATCCATTAATTGAACGACTCCTTTAACCAATTGATATTTCTCTTCATGACCCTGTTTCTGTTATAACGCTATTCTAGATCAGAATCAAGCAATGAAGCCTAAATCGGGCAGAAGAATTGTTCTCGCGTTCACGATTCATAAACATTTAGCCCATTAACACTCTCTCAACTATATAAGTTGAACTAGAAATTTATGTTCTGTTCGCTGCGTGAGTAGATCATTTTTTAAGTTCAACTTATATAGTCATTTCAACAAGCAAGCGGTCAGGCTATGCTTTTCTTTGCAGTGTGCCATTATTTTCTTCTACTTCTATAAATAAAGCCCGCTCGTCCGGTTGATTGTTCGGCGCGTGCATAGCTAGCATCAGCTTGCCCTCCAATGATCGAAACAACATGCCATGTCCGCCGTCCTCTGGAAACAGCGTTGCTTCATCCTGCTCCCAAGGTCCTTCGATTCGTCCATTCTCGGAGCGTGCGATTCCGATCGCGTACCCATTCTTGGAACCGCTGGACCATAGCATAAGCAGCTCGCCTTCTTTATTTTTGTACAAAAAAGGCCCGTCCGTCACGTATACATCTTTGTCTTCTCCTCCAGCAACGGCCCAAGGAGCCTCCGAAGCAGAGAAAAGCACAATCGGTTCGCCAGCAGCTTCACTGAAATCCGAAGTAAGCGGAACCGCGCACATTTTCCCATCCCTCATCTGCACCCACTCATGGCAAAATACCATCCAAGGTGTCTGATCCTCGTCAATATAGAGCGTCCCATCCAGACACTCCCACTCCGAAGGTGTGATTGGTTTACTGCTGAGCGGCTCGAAAGGTCCTTTTGGGCTATCCGATATTAAGATTTGCGTAGCGCGTCGCTTCTCATCTGACTTGAACGATGCAAACATATAATAATGGCCGTTGTGCAAATAAACCTCAGGCGCCCAAAAATGATGATCCGCCCAAAAGCCCGGCTCTGGCCTGAAGGCTGGATAAGGACCATCCCATTGCTCCAGATCTGTGCTTTTGTAAGTATCGAAGCCCGTTCCAGGCCCGGACCAGACATTGCTGTCCGTTGTACCGTAAAGGTAATAACATTGCTCTTGCTCATTGACGAGTATGTATGGGTCACGAATTCGGATTTGATCACGATTAATCATTGCTGCAACCTCCATGAATTATGTTATGAACACCGATAAAAAAAAACCTGATAGAGCTAATAGCGCTCCATCAGGGTATGAGGCTACAGCCCTTTTGCTTCGCGGTACGCCGCAACGTAAGCCGCTGCTTTTTTCTCAATAAGCGAGAAATCACCGGTTTTGACCGCATCCTTCGTCAAATCAGATCCAATGCCGACTGCTACTGCGCCAGCCTTGATCCAATCCTTCAAATTATCCAGCGATACGCCGCCCGTTGGCATAACATTAGCTTGAGGCAAAGGACCTTTAATAGAAGGAATAACACTTGGAGAGTAGAGGTTGCCAGGGAATAGCTTCACAATATCAACGCCTAGTTCAAGCGCAGTTTGGATCTCGTGAATAGTCATCGTGCCTGGCAGGATCGGAACCGCATATCGGTTGCAAAGCTTGATCGTATCCGGATTAAGTGCAGGAGACACCACATACTCAGCACCTGCTAGAATAGCAGCACGCGCCGTCTCTGGGTCAAGCACTGTGCCAACGCCTATGATGGCAAAATTGTCCGCATCCGGTGATACACTGCTGGAATATTCCTTCGATAATTGCTCAATGGCGCGAAGCGCAAAAGGTACCGTCATCGTAATTTCGATCGCTTTAATTCCACCCTTAATTGCACGGCGCGACATTTCTACAACTTCTTCTGGAGAATCCGCACGCAATACCGCTACAACGCCCGCTTCCGCTAGCTGCTGCAGCACTCTAAGCTTTTTCATTCGTTAAACCCTCTTCCTATTTTGTTCGTATTTGTTTGAATAAGTTCTATATATACCGTTCATTATATGCCGTTTCAGCTAATTCTTCAATGATTGTCCTATTTTGCGTAATCGATTTCCAGAAATTTTTCAACTTCCGTCACCCAGCGTTCATTAACAAATTGCACGTGAAGCGGATGCTCATTGTATGCATCATAATCCGCCTGATTCGCAAACTCCATCGCAAAGCCGTGATCATAATCATTTTTCACACTCGTTTGCTTGTACACTTGAAAGTTCACAACGGTTGGTATTGAAGTAAGTATGCGCTTACCATCCTCCAAAAACTGACTCTCTGCCTCCGAACCCTTCTCATGCTTTAAGCTGAAAATAACCGAATGCAAAATCCAATCTTTCGATTGTGATGACATAGGTATCGCTCCCTCTACTATAGTAATTTAGTATTATTCCATTAAAGTAACACAAATGCGCCTACAAATGAAACGTTTGCGAGGCATTCCTCTCCAGTAAACTAATTAATTCCTTGGCGGTAAGCTCCTTCGTCCTTTGACTAACCTGTTACTTGCTTTGCGCTGTTGTATCCCCTTTTCGCTATTGTGACCTCCGTTACACTGCACTTTGTGCAGTAGAATGGACCTTTTTCTAGTGCCAGCTCTGCTACGCTGCACTTTTTGCAATAGAATCATCTTATATGAGCCTTTTCCCTTGCTTGAAGGCCGTTTCTGATGCATTTTTACAATGTAGCTCCTAATTCGAGGAGCCATGTCAGGTTTCTGTTGTACTTTATGCAGTGTATACTCAGTCGCTGCTTAACCAACCCATGCCGCATGATTCGCTCAAGCTCCTTCGTCCTTTAACTAACCAGTTACTCACTCATCCCCCGAAAAAACGAGCTAAACTAGCCAGTATTTTAATCAGATCGAATTCATTTCTCTATTCATTCAAGATTATACTTCCAGCCTGCTGAATGGGATGATATACTTTGAGCAGACGAAGAACGTCCTAAAGCCATCCTTATGGCATTAGGGCGTTTTTTTCATTTTAAAGGGGGCTTCTAGGAATGAGCGATTTTGAGCAAAGCTACAATGAATTTATTGAATATCATGAGCTGTGCCGTAACGGGGAAAGAAGAGGACGCTTATTAAGAGGACATGGCTTCGCAGAAAAGCTGCTGCTGCAAAACGTATGGTGGCCGCTCTTTGGCACCTTTCGCAACCTCCATCCAGAATATGAAATATATGATTGGAACCGCAAATCACAATTTCTCGATTTTGCATTCCTACCTGAATTTGGTCAGTTCGGAATAGAATGTGACGGTTTCCAAAGCCATATTAAAGATATGGATAGAGAAAAGCACAGCTATGCGGTGAATCGAGAAAACTTTTTAACGGGCATGGGCTGGAGGATGCTTCATTTCACATTTGACGATGTACAAAGACGTCCCGAGATTTGTCGTATGCTTCTGCAAATGGCTCTCGCTCCTCACCTCATTCGCAGCGAGTTTGATCATCAAATTACTTATAAAGAGCGAGAGGTCCTACAAATCGCTTGGTCATTAGGACGCAAGATCCGCCCAAAAGATGTTCAAGACCACCTGCAGATTAATTTTCGCACAGCTCGCAGCAGACTTCTTTCTCTTGTACAGAAACAGCTGCTTTTGCCTATTATTAATGGTAAGGACATTCGTTATTATGAGTTAGTTGAAGGCTCGCATGAGAGACTTTTATAGGTGTGTTGGAGAGGGCATTGTACATCGCAACATCCACCCAGTACTTAATAATTAGTGTGCTGAAGTGAGATATATGACAGATACTTTACCGTCGCACGTGGGTTGCCATCATTCAACCATTCCAGGGCAACCCACACGCTACTCACAATAAACACCATTCTCAGCTCACACAGCAACTCATACACTACTCCACACAAAGCACCATTCACTCCTTCTAAAACAAACCCTGCCCGTACACTGCAGTTATTACAATGTAACTCCATCGTTAACAGTAAATCCGTGGCTACAGTGTACTTATTACAATGAAATAGTCTATTTCCGCTTCTTTTCCCTCATTGAAGGCTGATTCTGTTGTATTTCTGCAGTGTAGCTCCAGTTTCCAGCCTCCATGCCAGGTATCTGTTGTAAAAAGTACAGCAGAGGTAGCAATAAGGAGGTGAGCTTATTACATCCATCATGCCAATCCGGCCGCCTGCTTCGATTTGGTTAATGACGGCCATCACCACTTTTTCTTGCCATCCCCGTTGCATTTAAGCACCGATCTAAACGATCAAGCGCCTCCGTAAGTCTAGCTACAGACGATGCGTAGGAGCAGCGGATAAACCCTTCCCCGCCAAGACCAAATACATGGCCTGGAACGGTAGCCACTCCTGCATCCACTAGCATTTTTTGGGCAAAAGCATCGGAATCAAGCCCTGTATGTGCGATCGATGGAAATGCATAAAATGCTCCGCGCGGCTCATGACAGGGCAAGCCGATTTCTCTTAAGCCCTTCACAAACATCCGTCTGCGCTGCGCATAGGACTCTACCATCATATCCTTTTCACCTAAGCCGTTTCGCAGCGCTTCAATCGCGGCAACCTGCCCAATGATGGGCGCACACATAACCGTATACTGATGAATCTTCAGCATTGCAGCAATTAACTCATAGTTACCGCAAGCATAGCCGATTCTCCAGCCTGTCATCGCAAAGGCTTTAGAAAACCCGCTTATAAGCAGCGTTCTCTCCCGCATACCCGGCAGCGCCGCAAAGCTTACATGCTTCTCGTCATAGGTCAGCTCTGCATAGATTTCATCGGATATTACAACTAGATTATGATCCTCCACAACCTTCGCAATAGGCAGCCAATCTTCATAGGTCATAATTGCGCCGGTAGGATTGTTAGGATAGTTAATAATGAGCACCTTCGAGTGTGGAGTAAGCGAAGCCCTCAAAGCCTCAGCCGTCAGCTTAAAATGATTCTCTGCAAACGTTTCGACTTCGATAACTTTCCCTCCATTTAGCTGCGCAATTGGCGAGTAAGCAATATAACTAGGCACAGGAACGATAATTTCATCGCCTGGCGTGATTAACGCCCGCAGTGCCAGATCAATCGCTTCACTTCCTCCAACGGTAACGATGACTTCATTATCCGGCTCATATTTCACTTGAAAGCCGTTGTACAAATAGTTTGCGATTTCTTCCCTTAGCTCCAAAAGCCCCGCATTCGGCGTATAGGAGGTCCTTCCG